>JAYFPY010000015.1:0-60394 GCA_034927505.1 Eubacteriaceae bacterium | reverse complement strand
ATCACATTCAAACAGCTCTCTGCTGAATACGTTGCACAAACAAGTGAAAGAAATAAAAAGCAGCAGCACTGCAGGGGTGGAATACATGAAACTCGATGAAATGATAAAAAAGGGCGTTGAAGAAGGTAGAGAAGAAGGCATAAAAGAAGGCAGAGAAGAAGGCAGAGAAGAAGGCATAAAAGAAGGTGTAAAAGAAGGCAGGAGAGCCGGAATTGAAGAAGGCATAAAAATAGAAAAAACAGACAGTGCAAAATCAATGAAGGAAGCCAAAGAACCAATTGAAAAAATAATGAAATATACCGGATTGTCCAAAGAAGAAATAGAAGAATTATAATGTATATACCGTTATGCGTGGTATCATATGCATTAATTTGCTGCAAAAAATTGACATCATAACGGTTTTATCATATAATTATGTTGAACTGGTCCAAATAGTTCCGAACCTGCGGGGGGGATAGTTATGTGTGTAAATAATAAGATGATCAATAAAACAATTTCAATAATGCTTTGTATTATGGTGGCTGTCAGCCTTTTGTGCATACAGCCTTATTTTAGCGAAAACGGAACTGCAAAGGCAGCCGGGAATACGACAAAGTATAAGATTTATGTAAAAAAGGGACCTCTGAACATGCGGAGATCCGCTTCGTCTTCCAGCAGGAAAGTAGGTAAAATACCAAAGAATAAAACTGTGTATGCTTCGCTGAAAAAAAAAGACTCAAAGGGAGTTTACTGGTACAAAGCAAAGTACGGTAAAAAAACCGGGTATATCTGTTCCAAATATATAAAGGAAAAATATATCAAAGTATACTATACTTCAAAGTCATACAAAAAAGCCAAAGTGACTGCAAAGGCTCTTACAGTAAGGAGCGGTGCATCCACGAAGAAGGCAAAGCGCGGCACGCTAAAAAAGAACAAGACAATAACTGTAAAGGGATATTATAAAACAACTTCTAAGAACAAGTGGTACAAGATCACATACAGCGGAAAGACCGGATATGTATACGCTAAATATACCAAACTGGTTTCCACCACTGTTTCGCCTTCGGGAAATTTTGAAGACTATATGACTGCGCAGGGTTTCCCGTCGGATTACAAACCGTATCTGAGAAAACTCCATGCAGCTCATCCAAAGTGGGTGTTCAAAGCCCAGAAGACCGGTCTTGAATGGTCTTCCATGTTGAGCAAAGAAAGAGCTCTTGGAAACAATCTAGTAGAACCTACATCGCCGTCCTCCTGGAAATCCAAGAGGCTGGGTGCATATAATATACTTACCGGCAAATACACAGTGTTTGACGGCAGATGGAATCAGGCGTCGGACAAGATAATGGCATATTATCTGGATCCCCGTAATTTCCTAAACGATACCGGCATATATCAGTTCATGTCCCATTACTACAATTCGGCATCACAGAACAAATCTACCATACTTAGTATCACGTCGATGAATTCCAAGTGCTTCATGAACAACAATGAATATGCGACTTATATCTACAATGCCGGCAAGAGTGCCAACGTAAACCCAAACGTACTGACAGCTATGATCATACAGGAGCAGGGCTGGTACGGCGGATCGGGACTGATCTCAGGAAAATATAAAGGATATACCGGATATTACAACTTTTTCAATGTAGGAGC
Organism: Eubacteriaceae bacterium; assembly: GCA_034927505.1. Classification (GTDB taxonomy): domain Bacteria; phylum Bacillota; class Clostridia; order Peptostreptococcales; family Anaerovoracaceae; genus RUG100. The sequence continues at coordinate 58,759 of JAYFPY010000015.1, read as the reverse complement.
TTATACGACGTCGACAATGAATGCCACACAGAGGGGCCTCTGGTATGCCAAGAGCCAGGGCTGGAATACGAAACAAAAGTCCATAACCGGCGGTGCGAAATTCTACGGATCGAAGTATGTTACCAAAAATCAGTACACATACTACACAAAGAAATTCAATGTAATGAACGGACTTTCAAATGTCGCAGGACATGAATATATGACAAATGTGGAAGGAGCCTACAGCGAAGGCAGGCTGCTGAAATATGCATACCGCAGCAACAGCGATTACTCCAACATATTTTACATTCCTGTTTACAGTGATATGCCGTCAAAAGTATGTCCAAAACCATAAACAGATATCAAAAGCAGGATCGGAGCAGATGCGCCCAGGTCCTGTTTTTTTGTACATTCACACATTTTGAAACGCAGTCTGCGCATTGGATGTCATAAAAACATAAAATCAGGATATAATGCAAGAACAAAGGGGGATCAATATAGATCGTTATGCGAATAAGGATTTGATTCGTAAATGACCTGCCGCCACACGGCGGCAGGTCATTTGCTGAGGTCTTTTTTTATTTCAGATTTTCCGGGTCAAGACATTTCAGCTCCGGCAGGACGAAGAGCCCGTCTTTCCGGATCAGCCTGTCGTCAAAATATATTTCGCCGCCGCCGTAGTCCTCTCTCTGTATCATGACCAGGTCCCAGTGTACCGACGATCTGTTGCCGTTGGGTGCGTCTTCATAGCTGGCACCTGGCGTGAGATGGAAGCTGCCGCAGATCTTTTCGTCGAAGAGCGTGTCCTTCATAGGGTGAAGGATATATGGGTTGACTCCCAGCGCGAACTCTCCGAAATATCTGCTGCCGTCATCAGTATCCAGCAATTTGTTTATGCGGTCATTATCATTGGATGTGGCTTTGATTATCTTTCCATCTTTGATCTCAAAGACGATATTTTCATATGTGAATCCCTGCTCCTCAGAAGGAGTGTTGTAGGATATGATCCCGTTCATGGAATCCTTTACCGGCGCAGAATATACCTCACCGTCCGGGATGTTTCGCTCGCCGCAGCATTTTACGGCAGGGATATCTTTGATGGAAAAAGTGATGTCGGTGCCGGGACCTTTGACTCGGACTTTGTCTGTTCTATTCATAAGATCTACCAAAGGGTCCATTGCATCAGCCATTTTTCTGTAATCCAGGGTACATACATCGAAGTAAAAATTTTCGAATTTTTCCAGGCTGGTGCCGGCTAGCTGTGCCATCGCATTGTTTGGGTATCTGAGAACCACCCATTTGGTTTCGTTGACTCTGTAGTCTAAGACCGGCTGGAGGACAGAACTGTACATGTTCAGCTTTTCGGCGGGGACATCGGACAACTCGGAATTGTTTTCGCTCCCTCTTACAGCTATGTAGGCCTGCATGCCTTTCATCTGAGCCAGATCACATTCGTTTTTGAACTCAAGCTGCTCTTTGCTGCACCCAAGGAGTATTTCTCTGGTTATCGAAGAGTCTCTTGCTTCGACATAGGGCACGCCTCCGGTTGCATATACATCTTTGATAAGCTGTTTTATCAGAGGTTTCGTTGTTTCACCTTCATAACTGATCAGTACTTTTTCGCCTTCTTTCACGTCACAGGAATAACCTGTAAGAAGCTGCGACAGTTTGTTGATTCGTGTATCCATATTGTTTATTTGTTCCTTTCTTAGTGAGTATATCCGTAAGCTTCATTCCTGTTTTCGTGGAATGTAGCATTGCCTTCGCGGAGCTCCTGCAGCGCCAGGCTAAAATCGCTTATGAAATTTTCCACCATAGACCGGCTGAAATCAGCTCTGCAGACGATCCTTTGGACGATAACATCCGTCATATCGGAAGGCAGGGGATAAGCCGGGACCTGCCAGCCTTTCATCATCAGTCTGTCCGAAAGATCGAACAGGTTCCATTTTCTTTCGGGATCGTCCTTGAGAGTATAACATATGACAGGGAGATCATAACCTTTGTGAAGAAGAATGAATTCCTCATTTTTTTCTATGGCGCTGCTCACTTCCAGAGCCTTGTCACGGGTGCGCCTGTGTATATCTTCATATCCTTCATATCCAAAGCGGAGAAAATTATAATACTGACCTATGATCTGGGTGGCGCTTCTTGAGAAGTTAATTGCTATGGTAGGCATGGTGCCGCCAAGATAGCTTACTTCGAAAATCAGCTCTTCAGGCAGGTATTTTTTGTCTCGCCAGATGACCCAGCCTACGCCCGGATATACAAGACCGTACTTGTGCCCTGAAGTGGAGATAGATATAACGTTTTTAAGTTTAAAGTCCCATTGAAGATCCGGCTCCACAAAAGGTGCGTAGAGACCGCCGCTGGCTCCATCGATATGGATGACCAGCTGATGATCGTGGGATGAGTTGTATTTTGTTACTGCAGCATCCAAAGACTGGATGTCATCGTACATGCCTGTATAGGTCAGCCCCAGTATACCGACTATGCCGATAGTGTTTTCGTCTACATGATCCATGACTTTATCGATGTTCAAGGAGAGATGTTCCCTGTCTATAGGGACAGTTCGCATTTCGATGTCCCAGTATACGCAGAATTTTTCCCAGCATACCTGATAAGCAGAAGATATGACCAGATTCGGCTTTGCTCCTGTGATATCTCTTCCGGCTTCCTTTGCTATGTCCCTCCATCTGAATTTCATTGCCATGCCGGCCAGCATACATGCTTCGCTGCTGCCAACTGTGGATGTGCCTATATATTCCTCTGACTGGGGAGCATGCCACAGATCGGCTATCATGTTGATGCAGGCGTTCTCCAGTTCAGCAGTCTTTGGGTACTCAGATTTGTCTATGGCGTTTTTAGCAAAAGTGCGGCTCAATATCGCAGAGGCCTCCATTTCCATATCCGTCTGACAGAAGGTGGCCAGATTCTTTCTCGCCTGACCTTCATCGATCAGCTGATCTTCAATGATGCTGGCCACCTGCCTGGCAGGAAGACTTTCCTTGTTGATCTTTCTTTTAGGTATATTTGTCAGTACTCTGAATTTATCTTTAGCGCAGTAAAGCATATCATCACCTTGTGTTCCTTTCTCTAAGACCTGTTTTCTCAGTCATTTTTCATTGTGAAAATATTTATATCTCAATTATATGTTTTTGTACTGGAAATAGCAAATGAAATAGGGTATACTCTTTATCGTAAGTATTTTTCAAGGAGAAGTATCGAAGTGGTCATAACGAGCCGCACTCGAAATGCGGTTGTCCGTCAGGGCACGTGGGTTCGAATCCCACCTTCTCCGCCAATACATAGAAAATCGCCGGCAAGGCGGTTTTCTATTTATATATAATAAAGGGATCCGAACCCGAAAGGGCCGGAGCGTAAAGCATGAACGGTTTTTGCTTGACACAGGGACGCCGGTGTGATATCCTATTGTAGATTTAAGCAAAATACAGTTTGATACAAAGGAGGACGAAAGTGAAAACACTCTTAAAGGGAGGAATGGTCTACACTCCGGAAGGCTTCAGGAAAAGGGATATAGCTGTTTCTGAAGGAAAGGTTTTTGCAGTTTCCGATAATATCGACGACAATAATATTTTTGAGAAAGTTATCCGATGTGATAACTTTTTTGTTGTTCCGGGGTTCATTGATGTACATGTGCATTTAAGAGAACCGGGATTCGAATACAAGGAAACCATAAAAACCGGGACCGAGGCAGCGGCTGCAGGCGGTTATACAACTGTGTGCCCGATGCCCAACCTGAAACCGGCACCGGTGGATGCTGCGAGCCTAAAGGTGCAGACTGATATCATAGAAAGTGACGGTCTCATAAACGTATACCCATACGGCGCCATAACATCCGATCAGTCGGGAAGAGGCAAGCTGTCTGCGATGAAGGAAATGTCCGATAAGGTCGTGGCTTACACAGATGACGGCAAAGGTGTACAAGATGAGAAGCTAATGACGGATGCCATGAATGAAACCCGTTCTTTGGGCAAGCTGATCGCTGCTCACTGCGAAGATGAAAGCTTTCCTACTGAAGACCCGGCAAGCGAATGGAAACAGGCGGCACGGGATATAAGTCTGGCTATGCAGACCGGATGTCCTTATCACATCTGTCATGTATCCGCAAAGGAAACCGTACAGCTGGTCAGGGCTGCCAAGGGTGCGGGAATAGACATCACGTGTGAAACGGCGCCTCACTATCTGATCTTTACAGATGAAGATGTAAAAGATGAAGGACAGTTCAAGATGAATCCTCCCATCAGAAAATCTGAAGACAGGGAAGAACTGATACAGGGGCTGAAGGACGGGACTATCGACATGATAGCGACGGACCATGCGCCTCACCGCGCCGATGAAAAAAAAGGCGGGTTCAAAGGCAGTCTATTCGGGATCGTTGGGCTGGAAACGGCTTTCCCTGTGCTGTATACTGATATAGTGGAAAAAGGAATAATAACCTTGGAAAAGCTGGTCGATCTGATGAGCACAGCTCCGGCAAAGAGATTTTTACTGCCGGGAGGCGTGATCGAAGAAGGCGCTCCGGCGGATCTGACCATAATAGATCCGAATGCGGAGTATGTGATCGATCCGGACACTTTCAAAAGCAAAGGCAGGAGCACTCCGTTCAAGGGAATGAAAGTGAAAGGCATGATAACGGCAACTATATGCGGAGGAAAAACAGTTTATGAAAGATAACAGATATACAGTGATATCCAACGTTGAGCTGATCCCTGATGTCTATGAAATGATCATCGAGGGAGATACCGGAGAAATAACAGCCCCGGGACAGTTCATAAATATAAAGGTAGAAGGGTTCTACCTGAGACGTCCCATATCCATCAGCGACTGGGACGAAAAAACCATGACGCTGATATATAAGATCGTAGGCGAAGGAACTAAGGCCATGGCTGAGATGCAGGAAGGAGATGCGTTTTATGCTCTCTGTCCTCTGGGCAACGGGTATGTACTTGACATCGACTGCAGAACGCCGATGCTCATAGGCGGCGGGCTGGGTGCGGCACCTCTCTTCGGCATGGCAAAGCGGATGCTGGAAAAAGGGATGGCACCGCAAGCCATCTTGGGATTCAACAAAAAAGAAGAAATCGTATACAGAGACAAACTTGCAAAGCTGGGGATCGCAACGATCATTACAACGGCAGACGGCAGTGAAGGCATAAAGGGATTCGTTACGGACGCATTTGACAGAGCGGAATACGTGTACGCCTGCGGACCGGAACCTATGTTGGAAGCAGTCTATGAGCAGGCTGACGACGGGCAGTTTGATTTTGGAAGCAGGATGGCCTGTGGATTCGGCGCATGTATGGGATGCAGCTGCAGGACAAAATACGGCAGCAAGAGGATATGCAAGGATGGCCCCATATTGTTCAGGGAGGAGATAGTATGGTAGATACAAGAGTAGAACTCAGCGGCATACAGCTGGACAACCCGGTCATACCGGCCAGCGGTACATTCGGGTTCGGACAGGAATACAAAGACCTTTATGATCTGAATATTCTCGGATCCATATCTTTCAAAGGAACTACAGCAGAGGAACGTTTCGGAAACGAACAGCCCAGGATAGCAGAGTGTACCGGCGGTCTTATAAATTCGGTCGGCCTGCAGAATCCGGGACTGGAGAAAGTAATCAAAGAAGAAATCCCGGCTCTGAAAAAAATATTCAATAAACCTTTGATCGCAAATATCAGCGGATTCAGCATCGAAGAATATGTGAAATGTGCAAAAGCCATGGATGAAGAAGAACAGGTCGGCATCATAGAAGTAAATGTAAGCTGCCCAAATATCCACGGCGGAGGGATCGCTTTTGGACAGGATCCGGCACAGGCGGCAAGAGTTGCCTCGGCAGTAAAAGAAGCGGTAAAAAAGCCGGTGTATATAAAACTGAGCCCGAATGTAACAGACATTGTTGAGATCGCCAATGCCTGCAGAGACGCAGGTGCGGACGGCATCTGTCTTATCAACACTCTGCTGGGCATGAGAATAGATATAAAGAGAAAAAAGCCTGTCATCGCAAACAAAATGGGTGGCTTTTCCGGGCCTGCAGTTTTTCCGGTAGCGTTGAGGATGGTATATCAGGTCAGCAATGCTGTGGATATTCCGGTGATCGGAGTCGGCGGCATATCAAAAGCTGAAGATGTGATCGAAATGATCATGGCGGGAGCGACAGCGGTCCAGGTGGGCGCAGCCAATCTGACGGATCCGTGGGCGTGTAAAAAGATAATAGAAAGACTGCCGGTACTCATGGAGGAACTGGGCATAAAAGATTTGAAAGAAATAAGAGGTATCGCATGAAAGGTGAAGTAATAATCGCGCTGGATTTTCCCGGCAAAAAAGAAACCATGGAGTTCCTGGAAAAATTCAAAGGCAGAAAACCTTTCGTCAAGATCGGGATGGAACTGTTTTATGCGGAAGGCCCCGATATCGTCAGGGAAATCAAAGAGCGGGGACATAAAGTCTTCCTGGATCTGAAGCTTCACGATATACCCAATACTGTAAAGAGAGCCATGAGTTCTCTCGCAGGGCTGGATGTGGATATGGTCAACGTACATGCTGCGGGAACGAAAAAAATGATGGAAGCAGCCCTTGAAGGACTGACGGACGAAAGCGGAAACCGGCCGCTGCTGATTGCAGTCACACAACTTACCAGCACGGATCAGCAGCGCATGACCGACGAACTGCTCATCGATAGAAAAATCGAAGATACAGTCCTGAAATATGCGATGAATACAAAGGAAGCCGGACTGGACGGAGTTGTCTGTTCACCGTTGGAATCACCGGCAATACATAAATGCTGCGGAGATGATTTCATCACTGTGACGCCGGGAGTCAGATTCGCCGGCGGAGATACAGGAGATCAGATCAGGGTAACTACGCCCGGTGAAGCCGGACGGCTCGGTTCCGGATATATCGTTGTAGGAAGGCCGATCACACAGGCAGACGATCCGACAGAGGCTTATGAGAGATGTATGAAAGAATTCGGAGGTAAGTAAATATGGATAAAAATATGAAAGAAACAGTTGCAGAAAATCTGCTGAAAATAGAAGCGGTTTTTTTAAGACCCAACGACCCATTCACATGGGCCAGCGGAATAAAAAGCCCAATATACTGTGACAACCGGCTCACACTTTCATATCCGGAAGTCAGAAATATCATTGAAGAAAATATTGCGGAAACTGTAAGGACGGCTTATCCCGAAGCGGAAATGCTCATGGGCACCAGCACAGCGGGCATCGCTCATGCTGCGATCTCAGCCCACTTGCTGGGTCTGCCCATGGGTTACGTTCGCGGGTCTGCGAAGGATCACGGCAGGACCAACCGGATCGAAGGGAAACTGGAGCCGGGCATGAAGACTGTGGTCGTTGAAGACCTGATTTCGACAGGAGGGTCTGCCATAGAAACTGTGGAAGCTCTCAGAGATGCCGGAGCAGATGTGCTGGGCATCGTCAGCATATTCACATACGGCATGAAAAAGGGAGTGGACAGGATGGAAAAGGCCCATGTCAAAAATATCAGTCTCTGCGACCTGGACACGCTTGTGTCGGTTGCGGCGGATAAGAAATATATCGAGGAAGGAGATCGAAAAAAGCTTCTGGTTTTCAGGAACGATCCTTCCAATGAGGGATGGATGAAAGGAAACGTAGAATAATGACAGATATAAGAAACATAATCAGTATCACAGATCTGTCCGTTGGCGAGATAGATGAAATGATCGATCTGGCGCAGGACATAATCGAAAATCATGACGACTATACGGAATTGTGTCACGGGAAGAAACTTGCAACTCTTTTCTTTGAACCCAGCACCAGAACAAGACTCAGTTTCGAGGCGGCAATGCTGGAACTGGGCGGCAGCGTCCTTGGCTTTTCAGAAGCAGCTTCATCTTCGGCCGCAAAAGGCGAAAGCGTTACAGACACTATCAGAACGGTGGGCTGCTATGCTGATATAATTGCTATGAGACATCCGAAGGAAGGGGCCCCTGTAGTTGCGGCTTCACGGACGACGGTGCCTATCATCAATGCGGGAGACGGCGGTCATTTCCATCCTACACAGACACTGACAGATCTGCTTACTATAAAAAGAGAAAAGGGCATGATGGACGGTCTCACTGTAGGATTGTGCGGGGATCTGAAATTCGGCAGGACTGTCCATTCGCTGATCGATGCCATGCTCAGATATAAAGACGTGAAGTTCGTACTGATTGCCCCGCCTGAACTGAGAGTGCCCGATTACGTAAAGGACAATCTGGAAAAGGCCGGGGCCAGCTGGAAGGAAACCGAAGAAATGGAAACAGTCATGCCTGAGCTGGATATACTGTACATGACCAGAGTACAGCGTGAAAGGTTCTTCAATGAAGAAGATTATGTGCGTCTGAAAGATACATATATCCTCGATCCTGATAAGATGAAAAATGCAAAAGCGGATCTGTCCGTACTGCACCCCCTTCCAAGGGTAAATGAGATATCAGTATCGGTGGACGACGATCCCCGTGCGGCGTATTTCAGACAGGCGCTCAACGGAAAGTATATCAGGATGGCTTTGATCCTGACTTTACTGGGAATAAAGAAGGAGGCAGATGCATGAATATAGATGGAGTGAAAAACGGGATCGTGCTGGATCACATCAGCGCCGGAAAGAGTATGCAGATATATAAACTTCTGAAACTGGACAAACTGTCATGCAGTGTGGCGGTCATACAGAACGCCAGCAGCACCAAATACGGCAGGAAAGATATAATCAAAATAGACGAGATGATAGATCTGGATATGGATATACTGGGATATATCGATCCAAATATTACTATCAATATTGTGAAGGACGGCAACCTGCACAAGAAAAAACACCTTGAGCTGCCGGAGACCCTGATAAATGTTATAAAGTGTAAAAATCCGAGATGCATAACCAGTACGGAGCAGGAGATAGTGCATAAATTCAGGCTGGCCGACAGGGAAAAAAAGATATATAGATGCATCTACTGCGATGTAGAACACAGGGAAAAATAAAAGAAAAAACCGATTGTCACAAAAAACAATAAAAAAGCTTGTTTTTTGTGACAAATAACGAAAATATCTGTTGACACATTGCCAAAAGCAGTGTATTATTAATCCATACAAACCAATAATAAAAACTTTGACGGAGACAGTAAGCTTTTCGAAAATGTCTCAGCGAGCCGGGGTCAGGTGCAAGCCCGGAACAGAATACGAAAAGTCCAAAATCACTCCCGAGTTGCAAAGCCGAAAGCAGAGCGAGTAAGCGGCGCCGGTCCTTCACCGTAAACAGAAGTGCGTATGATAGTATGCAGTAACAGGTGGTTAAACGATGGCAAGACCTTCGTCCGGTTGCGGCGAAGGTTTTTTTATATCATGGAGGCGGAAAAAATGAGAAATCATGCAGTAGAAATAAGATGGCACGGAAGAGGCGGACAGGGCGCAAAGACAGCATGCCTGCTGCTGGCGGATGTGGCTTTCAACTCGGGAAAACATGTTCAGGGATTTCCTGAATACGGTCCGGAAAGAATGGGAGCTCCTATAACGGCTTACAACAGGATCACAGATGTTCAATGCAATGTGCATTCAAATATATATCATCCGGATTATGTGGTGGTAGTCGATGAGACTTTGCTCAAGTCGGTGGATGTGACCAGCGGCATTAAAGATGACGGGGCGCTGATAATCAACAGCAGCAAAGAACCGGAAGAAATCAGAGAAATGCTCCCCGGATACGGCGGGAAGATCTGCGCGGTGGATGCTGAAAAGATATCTATGGAGACTTTGGGGAAAAACTTCCCGAACACTCCCATGCTGGCGGCTGCGGTAAAGGTCAGCAATGTTATAGAAAAAGATCAGTTCATCCGCGATATGGAAAGTTCTTTTATGCATAAATTCTCACACAAACCGCAGGTAGTGGAAGGCAATATGAAGGCGCTCAAAAAGTCTATGGAAGAGGTAAAGGTAGGATAATGAAAAGAAGAGCACAGGATATAAATGAAAAGTCCACCTGGCAGGAGCTGACTACCGGTGCGGAAATATATGAACCGGCAACCAGTCTTCAGATAAACACAGGGGACTGGAGAGTCATGATCCCGGTATTCAAAGAAGAAAAGTGCAAACAGTGTATGCTGTGCGTGCCTTTCTGCCCGGACAGCAGCATCCCTGTAAAGGATGGCAAGAGAGAAGATTTCGATTTTGTTCACTGCAAAGGCTGCGGCATATGTTATAAGGTATGTCCATTCGATGCAATAGAATTCATCAAGGAGGTAAAATAAATGGCTATCAGAGACAGGATGTCCGGAAATGAAGCAGTGGCTCTGGCCATGAAGCAGATCGATCCGGATGTGATGGGAGCTTTCCCGATAACTCCATCCACAGAAATACCTCAATACTTTTCGGATTACATTGCAAACGGAGAAGTGGATACCGAATTCATTGCTGTAGAATCTGAACACAGCGCCATGTCGACGTGTATGGGAGCCAGTGCGGCGGGAGCCAGGGCAGTAACGGCAACGTCATCGGCAGGACTGGCTTATATGTGGGAGCTTCTTTACGTAGCTGCCAGCAGCAGACTTCCTGTTACTATGGCTGTAGTAAACAGAGCTTTGACCGGCCCGATCAATATCAACAATGATCATTCTGATTCGATGGGAGCAAGAGATTCCGGATGGATACAGATATATGCCGAGACAAATCAGGAGGTTTACGACAATTTCATACAGGGCGTACTTATCGCAGAGGCCACCAGACTGCCTGCAATGATATGCCAGGACGGATTCATCACCAGTCACGGCGTTTCCAACATTGAGCTGATCGAAGATGAAAAAGTCAAGGAATTTGCCGGAGAATATGAACCGGATGAGTACCTTCTCAAACATGAAAATCCGCTGGCTGTCGGGCCGTACGGAGTGTCGCCGTACTACATGGAAATCAAGAGAAAGCAGGCGCAGGCAATGAAAGACGCTATGCCTGTGATCCGTGATGTAGCGGGAAAATTCGAAGAGATGACTGGAAGGAAATACGGATTTTTTGAAGAGTATATGATGGATGATGCAGACATCGCACTGGTGCTGATAGGTTCCAGCGCAGGAACAGGCAAGGAAGCGGTTGACAGGCTGAGAGCAGAAGGTAAAAAGGTGGGTCTCATAAAACTGCGTGTATTCAGGCCTTTCCCCAGGATCCCTCTGGCAGAAGCCATGTGCAAAGTGAAAGCCGTCGCAATAATGGACAAGGCGGAGAGCTTTTCAAACAGCGGAGGGCCTCTGTTCAATGAAGCCCGTAATTCACTTTATGATCTGCCCGATAAACCCTATGCAATAAACTATATATATGGGTTGGGCGGAAGAGACATAACAGTAGAAGATTTTTACGATATATATCAGGATCTGTATGTTATCTGTGATAACGATGATCCGGGAGACGTTTACAGATACATGGGCGTCAGAGATTCGAGGTATTGATGATGGCATACAGTTTAAAGAAAGAATTGGAGAAAAAAGAAAGATTCGCAGGCGGCCACAGGCTATGCGCGGGATGCGGAGCGGGCGTAGCTGTGCGAGCTGTACTTCGTGCTCTTGAGCCGGAGGACAAAGCTGTTATTACAAACGCAACAAGCTGTCTTGAAGTATCCTCCTTCATATATCCATATACAGCTTACACAGACAGCTATATACATACCGCCTTCGAAAATGCGGCGGCAACATGCAGCGGCGTGGAAACGGCTTACCGGGCTCTGAAAAAAAGAGGCAAGGTAAAGGATAATTTCAAATTCATAGCTTTCGGCGGAGACGGCGGAACATACGACATAGGACTTCAGTCTCTGTCCGGAGCAATGGAACGAGGCCATGATATGGTATATGTGTGTTACGACAATGAGGCTTATATGAATACCGGCATACAGAGATCGTCGGCAACGCCCAGATTTGCAGATGCTACGACGACGCCCGTGGGCAGTCAGTCGTCGGGCAAGATCCAGAACAAAAAGGACCTGACCGACATAATCGCTGCTCACAACATACCTTATGCGGCGCAGACGACTTTTATGGGGGATTTCAGAGATCTGCATGCAAAATCCCGTAAAGCTATATATACGGAAGGACCGGCTTTCCTGAACATCCTGTCTCCGTGTCCAAGAGGCTGGAGATACGAAGCTGAAGATCTGGCGGAGATATGCAGGCTGGCGGTGGACACCTGCGTCTGGCCGATGTATGAGATCGTTGACGGAGTATGGCATCTTACATATGAACCGAAGAAAAAGCTCCCGGTGGAGGAGTTCCTGTCAAAGCAGGGGAGATTTGCTCATATGTTCAAAAAAGGCGGAGAGTGGATGATCGAAGAAGCTCAGACCTATGTTGACAAACAGTGGGAAAAACTGCTGAACAAATGTGTTGACTGATTTACGAGATAAATGACTATAAAAGAAGAAACACAGTATTTAACAAAGCAGAATTTATTAAGGCACCCATAGTATTTGATGAAAAAGAAAAGAGTAAGAAATATATTGCGATTGCTGATTTTCACAAACAAGAAATATCCCAAAGCATAGCTTTAGGATATTTCTTATTCAACTATTTCCCACGAAACGTTTCAAAACTAATTCTTCCAACACTGGGAATAATATGCAAATATTGTTTCACAATTCACCCTGTTTTAGTTTTGTCACAAAAGTTTTTAGAGCGAACTTCTGTATCAGTTGAATTTCTTGCGTTCTTCCGATAGTTTTGAAACAGTTTTGTTCACTTATTGGTACACCATCGGGGGTTTTCACGTTTCGCTCCGCTCATTGCCGCCCTACGGCTCATCATAGTGAACACCTCTATTGTGTGCTACTTTTGTGAACTTTGGTAAGTATAATTAAGAAAAATCAACTTATTGTAGGAAGCGCTTGTAGCTAAGAGCAATTCCACATAGAAGTCAGGACAGTGTGAGAGGCACGATAAGGTTCTGTCGAAGAAAGGTATGGTAGTTACTATGTTAAGACGCCAAATAACTGTTCAAAACCCTGGCATAACTGGTGTACGGGGAGCAGCTAATATTATGCAAGTATCTAGCGGATATAACTCACAAATTTATATTGAAACCTCTGAAAAGAGGGTAAACGGCATGAGCCTGCTGGGTTTGGTATCTCTTGACCTGGCAGTTGGGGATATGCTCGTCCTGACGTGCGAGGGTCAGGACGAAGCTGCAGCAATGAATACCATGGTAACTTTATTTTAACATCGCCGCCCTGCGGCTCCTCACTTTTGACCATTTCGGTGTGCTTGGCTTTGTTGTTGCTGATCCTGTCAGTTTGCTTGCACCTGTTGCATAGTCTATTGATATGCCACTCCCGAGGAACTGTTTGATGAATTCCTTGATCAGGTGTATTCAGTTGTCAAAGTACATGTAGCTTGATTTTTACAAAAAGTGTTCAATTTGAAATTGCAATTTATGAAAATATGATGGATTATCAGTACTAAAAATGAAATAGGGAAGTATGTTAAAATTTCGGAGTGAGTGAATGTTAAGATAATAGTGGGCCCAGAAAGGGAAGGCTTTTCAAGAAAAGCAGGAGTAAAAAGAAGCTGCTTTTTATGGCATTTAGTTTACCACTCACATACCACTTACAAAGGGATATATATGTACAAGGTGGTGACGTTATTCTGACGACAATAGTGGTGAAAACCATAGATAATGTATATAATATACATACATATATAGTATAACTATAAGGGGCGCCGTTCAGGCTGTATTTATTCAGGCATATTGATGTATAACTCTATATTTATTTATATTATTAAAATGTTGACAAATATTTAAAAATGGTTTAGTATGTAATTGTAGAAAAGGGTTAGGATTTTTCTACAAAGTATAACAAAAAAGAATATTCGGCAAACCGTGCGAAAGTGCGGGACGCAAAGCCAAGGGTCTAACGCTCGAAAGAAATCGAGCAATGACAGCCGGTTGCAGAACATATCCGATTTTCGGATCCAGTTGTTGACGACCCTTGCGTATGCATAAGGGTTTTTTATATGTCGGATAGAGAATCGGGGTAAGGGAAATGTTAAAGAAACGTGTATTAGCGATCGTATTGTCGATCACAGTAATGATCTCAATGATGCCTGCCATAGCAGCAGCAGATACAGCAGAAAGCGCTGACAGCAGTCAGACCGCTCAGCAGTCGGAAGATCAGATAATCGTAGGATTCAACAATAAAGTAAGCGATAAAAAAATGGACAAAATAGTTGAAGCCAATGATGATCAGGTTTCTGATGTTACAGATACAAAGAAGACAAATGTGGCAGTAGTTGAACTGGACAGCAGTAAAGATGTAGATGAGGCTGTTTCAGAATACGAAGACATGGATGAAGTCAAATACGCTGAACCGAATTACAAATTCGAATCTTTAGACAGCGGAGCAAGCGTTCTCAGCACCAATGATGCCAAATCATCCAGCCAATGGTACATGAATACAGTAAAAGCCACTTCTGCATGGAAGATAGCCGAAAGCTATAAAAAGCAGAGCAGAACAAAAGTAGCTGTAATCGATACAGGCGTGAACCCTAATCACAGCGATCTGCAGGGATCACTAGATAAAAGCAATTCCGTAAATGTAGTTACCGGCGGTAAGACAACTTATGATGTGCATTCCGAAGGGCACGGCACACATGTTGCCGGGATAATCGGCGCTACAGCAAACAACGGAAGAGGCATTGCAGGCGTAGCATCGGGAAACAATAATAATTTGATCGACATGATGTGCATAAATGTATTCCAGAATATCGGAGGGAGTGTAGGAGCATACACCAGCGATATCATAGATGCGATATACTATGCAAAAGACCATGGCGCTCAGGTCATCAATATGAGTCTTGGGACATATTCAAACAGCAGTGCATTGAAATATGCCGTCGATGAAGCGGCAGCTGCAGGCATCGTGATCGTTTGTGCCGCAGGCAATGACGACAGCACGACTCCAATGTATCCAAGCGATTATTCAAACACTATCAGTGTAATAGCAACAGACAGCGACAACACAAAAGCAAACTACTCTGATTACGGCAGTGCAAAGACATTGTCGGCACCGGGGACTTCCATATACAGCACAGTGAAGAACGGCGGATATGCATATATGAGCGGAACTTCAATGGCATCTCCTGTAGTAGCAGCAACAGCGGCTATGATGAAAACAGTAGATCCCAATATGACGCCTAATGAAGTCAAAAGCGCACTTTGTGCAACGGCAACCGATATAGGTTCTGCAGGGACAGACAGTAAAACAGGAGCAGGAAATGTAAACGCATATGCTGCAGTAAGAAAAGCCGCAGGGCTCTCATACACAAAGGAAAGTTCAATAAAAGTCTCAAAGCCGTCAAAAGTCAAAAAAGTAAAGGCTAAGAAATACAGGAAAAAGAATGCAAAGGTAAGCTGGAGCAAGACAAAGGGAGCATCCGGATATGTAGTATACGCAGCAAAATCAGGCAAAAAATATAAGAAAGTAGCTACAGTAAAGAGTGCCAAAAAAGTTAAGACA
This sequence comes from Eubacteriaceae bacterium, assembly GCA_034927505.1. Lineage (GTDB taxonomy): Bacteria > Bacillota > Clostridia > Peptostreptococcales > Anaerovoracaceae > RUG100. Next base: position 43,264 of record JAYFPY010000015.1, on the reverse strand, counting down.
GTTATCAAGAAACTTTCAAAAGGCAAGAAATACAGGATAAAAGTAAAAGCATACAAGAACTATAAAGGCAAGAGGATATACGGATCCTTCTCAAAAGCCACAACATGCAGATTGTAAAGTGTAACGTGTATCATAGGACTCACGATCATGAGCATCGGCCGCAATAACGCGACCGATGTTCTTGTGTTACTGGTATCTTTTAAAAAAATACTATTGCACCGATTATGCTGTATAATATTAGCGGCAGTTATTTTTTACGAGATCAGGAACAATGAAAAACAATAATAATCAGAACATCAAAAAATCAGCTTTTGCTTTTATTCTGCTGATGGGTATTGTCAGCATGTTTTCGGATATGACCCATGAAGGCGCAGCCAGTATAATGGGTGCTTATCTCAGCCTTGCGGGCGCTTCGGCGACTATGATCGGATTCGTATCCGGGCTGGGTGAATTCATAGGCTATTCACTTAGAATAATCACAGGAAAGATAACCGACAAAACAAAGAAATACTGGCCGATGACGATCGTCGGCTATGTTGTGGACTGTGCTGCCATACCGGCTCTTGCACTTGTGCCAAAAGGCGGCTGGATGCTGGCCTGTATCCTTATAGTCATACAGCGGCTGGGAAAAGCAGTCAAAAAGCCGGCCAAAGATACGATACTTTTTTTTGCTGCTTCCCGTACCGGTACCGGTAAAAGCTTTGCGATACAGGAATTTCTGGATCAGCTGGGTGCTTTTCTCGGACCGGTGATATTGTTCCTTATTATATTATTGAAGAAAAATGAGGATCTGTTTTCGGTATACACTGTATGTTTTACTTTGCTGGCGATACCGGCTGCCGTGACTGTGATAATGCTGCTCTTTGCAAAACATAAATATCCGGAACCCGAGAAATTCGAAGAGTCGGAAGAGGATCCGCAGCCGTTCAGAAAAAACAGATCTTTTGTGATATATATGGCGGCCATATCATTGTTTGCCGCCGGATTCGTAGATTTCTCCATGATAACTATGCATACAATGAGGGCGAGTCTGATCCCTGATGATACTCTGTCGCTGCTATATGCGGGAGCCATGGCCGTAGATGCTGCAGCAGCGCTGTTTTTCGGATGGCTGTATGATAAATTCGGCATAAAGATCCTGATGATATCGACATTGCTGTCAGCGCCGTTTTCAATTTTTGTTTTCTGTTTTGATGTCAGATGGGTGCTGTTCCTCGGCGTGGCTCTTTGGGGCATCGGAATGGGCGCTCAGGAATCTATACTGAAAGCAGCCGTGACCGATATAGTACCCAAGGAAAACCGTTCATCCGGCTTCGGGATGTTCCAGACATCGTTCGGGATATGCTGGTTCCTAGGAAGCTGGCTGATGGGTGCTCTGTATGATAATTCTGTTTACAGCCTGGTCATTTTTTCAGCTGTGATGCAGCTGGCTGCTGTTCCGCTCTTTTGGTTCGCAGGTAATCGCCATGGATCATGACATATGCAATGACCGGCATAAAAATATCGACAAAAATACTGCTGACCATCATGAATGAACCGCTGCCGTCATAGTTCCATTTTGTCAGGGTCATGACGACTGCCAGCGCGCTGGCTACAGCCCAAAGGAGAAAACCGGAATCCATCTTTGATATGATCAGGACCAGGAGTCCTGATACCATGCACATTTTCACGCCTATAAAAAAGGCGTCTGCGAATCCCTGACCTATAGGCCAGAGCATGAAGGCTCCGCCGACAGCAAGTGCCACAGAGATCCATAACCATATTATTGTTTTTATACTAAATCGTTTCTTCATATTGTTTACCTCTCGATCTTGGGTGCGACCACACCGCATGTTTTACTTTATAATAGCTGCTTTTCTTTGCCACCTTGGCTGCCAGACGTGCTCCAAAGGAACCCAGCTTGCTGGAAAATGCCAGAAACATCCTTCGCCATTTATATTCTTTGCCGAATATTTTTCCTATTCGACGAGCTGATCTCCAAGTATAAAATCGTCGTGTCGCATTGTAGAATTCTTCCTGCAGTTCCCAGGGAGACATATTAAGAGGCTGAAAGGTGACATCCATCATGTCGTATGATGTCCAGGTCTGATCCGGGAGCAGTCTGCCTTCGCCTTTCAGCTGATCGTAGACCGCTGTGCCGGGGAAGGGGGTCAGTACTGCCGGCTGCAGTTCATAGGCATCCGAGTCTATTGCAAAATCAATGGATCTGTGGATGTCTTCGACCGTATCCTCATCCAGACCGATGACTATACTGGCTATGAGCCTGATGCCGTGTCTCCTGCAGGCATCAGCCGCTTTTTTGATATCATTTATGTTCTGCTGCTTGTGGACGGCATTCAAAGCTTTTTGATTGAGTGATTCTATGCCCATCAGAACTCTGTTCAGATGAGCTTTCTCCAGCAGATCCAAAAGCTCTTCGTCATATGCCAGGTCGGCCCTGCCGAAAAAGAACACTTCTTTGAATATAAGGTCCTCTTTTATCATGCGTCTGCATATCTCCTTGGCCCGATCCTTGTCGGCGGTGAAATTGTCATCTTCAAAATTGATGTACTTGAAACCCAGTTTCTTGTACATTTTGATTTCATTTATCACATGATCGATGCTTCGTTTCCTGTATGGATGGAACATCCTTGTAGTCGAGCAGAAAGTGCATTTGAAAGGGCAGCCCCGGGTAGTGATTATGTTTGCACTGGCACAGGGCGTCTTCAAAACCGAATAGTCCGGATAAGGCAGTTTGTCCAGGTCGCATACAGGCGTTCCTTTTACCTGCTTTTCTGTTCTTCTGCCTTCGATCACATCCAGTATGACTTCTTCGCCTTCGCCGGTCATGACCTGATCTGCGTGTCTAAGGGCTTCTTCCGGCATATATGTGATATGGATCCCGCCCATGACCACTTTCGCAGACGACTTTTCATGGATCAGATCTGCCAGTTCATAGGCCCTTTCGGCATTTGAAGTAATGACGGAAAAGCAGAATACATCCACTGTTTTCATCAGTTTATTTATATTCACATGTGCATTCAGTTCTTCATATACAGAGACATCATGCCCGGCTTTTTTGAGTATCCCGCCTAAGATCAGCGGGCCGGTTATGGAATTGCACTGCCCGTAAGCTTTGCCTCCCCAGCGGTAAAGAGGTATGCGTTTTATGAATGGCGCCGGTGTTATGAATGCTATTTTCATTGTAGAAAGTCCTCGATTCTGTTGTAATACATATGATTATACTCTTTCTTTTATCCGTGATACAATAACAGTACATGACATTTGTCAGTTATTTGTACACAATAGAGAAAGGGTACCTATTATTATGGACGGACGTATCACAAAAACAAAAAAAGCATTGAAAGAAGCCCTTATATCCCTGCTGGACCGGTCTTCATTCGAAGATATAAAGGTAAAGGATATCTGCGGGAAAGCAAATATCAGCCGAAATACATACTATGTGTATTACAGCGATAAATACGGTCTCCTGGATGAGATAATGAAAGAGGCAGGCGCTTATGCCGGCAGAGTACTTGATGATCTGCAGAATAAAAACAACCCCGGCGACGATCCTGTCCGGGGATACTCAAATCTTCTCAGTGCGATCATGGATATGTTTTCGGTTTACTCAGGTCTGTTCAAACACATGGACCATGACAATAATCCTTATATGTATTTTTCCAGTCATATGTATATTTTCAATTCCATAAGAGATTTTGCCGTTCGATATGAAAAGGTCATAAAACCCCGTTATCCCACTCGCAGGACCGTGATGTTCCTCTGCAACGGTCTTCTATCATTCATACAGGAATCGTTCCTTGAGGGTATTGATGAAAAGACTGTCCGTGAAGAGTCGGAAAATATACTGCGGGATTTTCTAAACAGCGACTATTTTACATATCCGAAAGAAAACTGATCTGTCAAATAACTTTGTTCAGATGTTCTTTTATCTTTTGAAAGGTCTCTTCGCTGATGAAATGTTCTATCTTGCAGGCATCTTCAACAGCGGTTTTTTCATTGACGCCCATCGCAATAAAAGCCTCTGATAAAACCCTGTGACGATCATATATCCGATCCGCAATATCCAGACCGGAAGGGGTCAGTTCAATATATCCATGATCGTCTACTGCGATGTATCCATCCTCACGAAGTCCCTTCATGGCAATACTGATGCTGGGCTTGCTGAAACCCAGCTCATGTACTATATCTATAGACCTGACTGAACCGTTCCGTTCCTTCAGCACCAGTATGGTTTCCAGATAATTCTGTGCAGATTCCTGTATCTTCATTTGCTGTTCCTCATTTCACTGCCGTTTCAAGAGCCAGTTTCAGCATATCGGAATTGGCGTGCTGCCTTTCTTCAGTGGTTGAAGTTTTACCGGTTATGAACTGGTCTGTAATGGTCATCATTGCCAGAGCCTGCACGTCATTATATGCCGCATTCATATACAGTGCGGCTGCTTCCATTTCTACGGCCAGTACATTCATGGCTGCCCATTTTTTCCACCATCCGTCTACGGTCTCATAAAATACATCGCATGAGATCGTGTTTCCCGCACGGAGCGGAAGACCCATATCACGGTTCACATCATAGACTTTTTTCAGCAGATCCCATCCGGCGCATGGCGCATATCCTGCAGGGACATCAAATGCGTGATGATAATTCGAATCAGTGCTGGCTGCAATGGAGCAGACTATATCGCCCAGTTGGATGTCTTCGCAGAACGAACCTGCAGTGCCCACTCGGATCAGATTCCTACAGCCGTATTCCGTGATAAGCTCCCAGGAATATATGCCCATAGACGGCATGCCCATGCCGGTACCCTGTACCGATACCGGTACGCCTTTGTATGTTCCCGTATATCCGTACATGTTCCTTACATCGGAATACAGCACCGGAGAATCCAGAAAATTCTCAGCTATATGTTTTGCTCTCAGCGGATCGCCGGGCAGCAGTATGCTCTCGGCAATATCGCCTTTATCTGCAGCATTTATATGTGTACTCATAGTTATTTCCTCCTACTTCGAAATCCTTAAAGGATTATAACATATATCCGAAGATTGTGTGAAGAAAAGGCCGAGAACGTTGATTATTGTATGTGAGATGGTAAAATAGAATCGAATAGGAGGAATCGTTATGAAAAGGAAGGTACTGTCGATATTATTATGCGCCGCTGTGGCGTTTACTGCAGTAGTCAGTGTTAATACTGTAAATACACAGAAAGCAAATGCCGCATCAAAAGAGGTCAGGGGAATGTGGATCGCATTCTGTGATTTTTATTCACTGGGGCTGAAAAACAAAAGCGAGAAAACATTTACTGCAAATCTGGACAAAGCTCTCAACAAGGCAAAGTACGACGGATGCAATACCATTTACTGGCACGCACGGGCTTTTGACGATGCTACGTGGGAATCAAAAACATTCAAGGCGTCAAAATATCTGTCATCGAAGGCCAGCAGCAGCAAAACAGCCGCGTCGACATACAGCTATGACCCTCTGGGGATCGCTGTCAGGGAATGCAAAGAAAGAGGGCTGAAGATAGAAGCCTGGCTGAATCCATACAGGATAACCTACGGAACATTTCTGGACCCGTCATCGACTAACAGCACAGCAAGAATAAACAGAGCGGTGGATGAACTGCAGGGATATGGTCTGAACGGGATACATTTCGACGATTATTTTTATCATTCTTCAAGCAGATACCGTTCGCCGTCATCATCCGCAAAGTATAGCATCTCCGTAAAGGGCAGCGATACGAAGAAAAAACCTTCAGCTTCAAAAAAGCGAAGCTATGTGAATAAAATGATAAAGTCTGTCTACAGCAATGTACATAAGAAAAGCGGGTGGAAATTCGGGATCAGTCCGGCAGGCAATGTGGAAAACTGCATGGCGTCGGGAGCCGATGTTTCGACATGGATGAAATCAGCAGGCTATATAGACTACATAGCACCGCAGATATACTGGACGGACAACTGGGGCAGCAGAGGAAAAACCAAGATGTTTTCAAAACGGCTGGCTCAGTGGAAAAATCTGAACAAAAGAAATGTGGATATGTACATAGGACTGGCTCTCTACAGGACCGGGAAAAAGGCAAGCGATGACAAGGGCTGGGGCAAGAGAAAGACAAACATGAGGACCCAGGTCAAGACTCTGAGATCAAAGGGCATGGAAGGATACATACTTTTTGAGGCGTCAGATCTTTACAGATCCGGGGCAAAGACCGAACTGTATAAATTGCAAGGACTGGTCAATCCGATCCCTGCCAAGTCACTGAAATTCAAATCCAGCAGCAAAGCGTGGGTGGGCAAAGGAATCAGTACAAAACTGTCATGGAATCCATCGGATACCAACCCTAAATCAGTAAAATACAGTTCGAGCAATACGAAAGTAGCAACAGTCAGTTCTTCGGGCACTGTTACCGGACGAGCTCCGGGAACAGCAGTTATAACCGCAACAGCCAAAAGCGGGAAAAAAGCAAAGCTGACCAAAAATGTCAGGAGCTGCAGAGTCAAAATAAAGAAACTATATATAACTTCACGCAAAGGCCCCGGATCCAAATACTCAAAATCAACCAAATATGTAAAATGGAAAAGGCTAACGATCACAAGATCAAAAGGCAAGTGGGGCAAGATCAAAGGCAAAAACAAATGGGTATACATGCCTTACACTACCAGACTTAGCAAATAAACCCGTATATCGATAGAGTTTCAAAAAAGTCTGCAGCTGCAAAAGACAGCGGCAGACTTTTATGATAGAATGATTAAAGCAAATTAACGGAAAGCCCGGAGGGAGAAAAATGAGTGAAGATAACAAAAGCCTTGCTTATATAACAGAGTATATAAACAGAGCAAGAGCGGCGCAGAAGGAATTTGAAAAAAAGAGTCAGGAAGAGGTAGACGAAGCAGTAAAGGTCATCGCTAAAGTAGTTTATGACAACGCGGCTTCACTGGCAGAGATGGCCGTTGAAGAAACGGGCATGGGAAACGTTCCCGACAAAACAGCAAAGAATAAGAGCAAACCCAGCATAGTATGGAACAATCTGAAGGGAAAGAAGAGCAGAGGCATCCTAGAGCGGGATGATAAGACAGGGATCACTAAAGTGGCAAAGCCGATGGGCGTTGTTGCAGCGATCACTCCATGCACAAATCCCATTGTAACACCTATGAGCAATTCTATGTTTGCACTGAAATGCGGCAATGCAATAATAATAACTCCTCATCACAAATCCATAAAATGCAGCACCAAGACGGTTGAAATGATGAACGCCGAGCTGAAAAAGATCGGGATGCCGGAAAACCTCATACAGATACTGCACGAACACAGCAGAGATAATACGAGGAATCTTGTAGAAAATGCTGATGTAGTCGTTGCCACAGGCGGCGCAGGTCTGGTAAAGGCGGCTTACAGCAGCGGCAGACCCGCTCTTGGCGTAGGCGCAGGAAATGTCCAGTGCATCATAGATGAAGGATATGACTACAAAAAAGCCGTTCCAAAAATCATTACCGGCAGGACATTCGACTACGGTATCATCTGTTCCGGCGAGCAGTCTGTAATGTGTCCGGAAGATGAATATAACGATATCCTCAAAGAGTTCGAAAAGAACGGCGGCTATATAGTAAAAAGCGATGAAGAGATCAAGGGGATCGAAAAGGCCCTGTTTGCAGACGGCAAGCCAAACAGACATTCTGTGGGGCAGAGCCCTCAGGCCATCGCTGATCTTGCCGGGATCGATATACCGAAGGATACAAGAATAATCGTAGTTGAAGCCGGTGACAAAGGCGGAGTAGGCCTTCTTGGAAAAGAAAAGATGGCCCCCGTGATATCGGCATACAAATATAAAAAATTCGAAGACGGCGTTGAGATCGCAAGAGACAATCTGGAAGTGGAAGGAAAAGGACACAGCGTCATCATTCATTCCGACAACAAAGACCATATCGAATATGCAGGCGTAGAACTTTGCGCCTCAAGGTTCGTAGTCAACCAGGTCGGCGCCAGCAGTGCAGGCGGCAGCTTCTTCAATGGGCTGGCTCCTACAAATACTCTGGGATGCGGATCGTGGGGCCACAACAGCATCAGCGAAAACCTTGACTACAAACATCTGATGAACGTATCCAGAATAGCTTACTTCATGCCTGACAACCACAAACCCAGCGATGAAGAACTCTGGAGATAAAAAACACTGCGCCAAATCAAAAATAGCAGTTCTGAACGTCTGAAAATACATAATAAAAAAGCCGGGAGACACTTCCGGCTTTTAATTTGCTCAAATACCCGATAAACGGGTTCGCATGTGTATTTAACTTATACACAGGTGGGGACGGGTGAGACTTAGGCTTTGGAAGCCTGGTTGAATCTCTTCGTCAGTCTTGATACCTTTCTGGCTGCTGCATTCTTGTGCATAGTGCCTTTGCCTACAGACTGCATGAGTTTCTTCTCAGCCAGTGTAAGCTGCTGTTTTGCAGCATCAAGATCACCATCTTCAATTGCAGCATCGAAGCTCTTAAGGATCGATTTGATATGCGCTTTTGTACGCTTGTTCCTTGCAGTCTTCTTATCGATGACTCTGATTCTTTTCTTCGCGGATTTAATGTTTGCCATGTGAAAATTCACCCCACTTTTTTTATTTATTCAGCAAAAACTCGCAATTGTTAGTATATACGATTTCTGCATTGAAATCAAGGGTAAAATCAAGTAAAATACATATAGTTGTAACAAACGGAGAAAGGGCAGATCAAAATAATGAACAAACACCAACAGTATATCAGGAATTTCAGCATAATAGCTCATATAGATCATGGAAAATCCACTTTGGCAGACCGGATCCTTGAAAAGACAGGGGTCGTTGCCAAAAGGGACATGAAAGAACAGTATCTGGACAACATGGATCTGGAACGAGAGCGGGGGATCACCATTAAACTGCAGACGACCCGGCTGTCGTACAGGGCAAATGATGGAAATGAATATATATTCAATCTTATAGATACTCCGGGACATGTAGACTTCAACTATGAAGTGTCTCGAAGTCTGGCGGCCTGCGAGGGTGCTGTGCTGGTGGTGGACGCCACTCAGGGAGTAGAGGCTCAGACTCTGGCAAACGTATATCTGGCTCTGGACGAAGATCTGGAGATACTGCCCGTACTGAACAAGATAGACCTTCCCAGTTCACACCCGGATGAAGTAAAACAGGAAATAGAAGACGTCATCGGGATAGATGCATCAGAGGCCCCATTGGTTTCAGCAAAGGAAGGAACAGGCGTCGACGGGCTGCTGGAAGCCATCGTTGCTAAGATACCGTCTCCGGAAGGCGATGAAAACGATAAACTGAAGGCGTTGATCTTTGATTCTAAATATGATAATTACAGAGGCGTTGTCATATACACAAGGATATTTGACGGCCGGGTCAGGACCGGAGATGTGATCAGACTGATGAACACAGGTAAAAAATATGAAGTGACCGAAGTCGGCACGCTGTCGCCGGGACCGGTCTCCTGTGACGAACTGCGAGCCGGAGAGGTAGGATTTATATGCGCCAGCATCAAAGAAGTCAGAGATGCCAGAGTGGGCGATACTGTCACTCTCGATGCAGATCCAACGCCGGAACCGCTGCCCGGATACAAGAAAGCTCGATCCATGGTATTCTGCGGCATCTATCCGGCAGAAGGCGAAAAGTATGAAAATGTAAAAGACGCACTTGAAAAGCTCCAGGTAAACGATGCGGCTTTCGACTTTGAACCCGAAACATCCACCGCACTGGGTTTTGGATTCAGATGCGGTTTTCTGGGACTGCTGCATATGGAGATCATCGTCGAAAGACTTGAGAGAGAATTCGATCTGGGCGTGATCACTACTTCGCCCAGCGTAATATATAAGGTCGTCAAAACAGACGGAGAAATCGAAATGGTGCAGAACCCCAGCAATCTTCCCGATCCGGCAGAGACAGACCATATAGAAGAGCCTATAGTCAAGGCCGATATAATGATCCCCAAAGACTATGTAGGCAGCATCATGGAAATATGCCAGGAACGTCGGGGCAAGATGCTGAATATGGAATATATAACTGAAAACCGAGTTCAACTCCACTATGAGATGCCTCTCAACGAGGTCATATACGATTTCTTCGATGCGTTGAAATCCAAGACACGAGGATACGGTTCGCTGGACTACGAATTCATAAGATACGAAAAATCCAGCCTGGTAAAAATGGATATACTTTTAAACAAGGATCTGGTCGATGCTTTCTCGATGATAGTCCATGAATCAAACGCCTATCAGAGAGGCAGATTCGTCTGTAAAAAGCTGAAAGATGTTATTCCTATGCATCAGTTCGAAGTACCAATACAGGCCAGCATAGGCCAGAAGGTCATAGCAAGAGAGACTGTAAGAGCTTACAGGAAAGATGTTATTGCAAAGTGCTATGGCGGCGACATTTCCAGAAAGAAAAAGCTGCTGGAAAAACAGAAAGAGGGCAAAAAGAGGATGAGACAGTTCGGAAAAGTTGAAGTACCTCAAGAAGCATTTACTGCGGTCCTGAAATTTGACGATAACAAGTGAGGTGATAAAAATGGGAAGGAAATGTTTGAGATGCGGATCGGAAAATACTGTAAAAGTATATCCGGCCGGAAGTATAATAATCCCCGAGATAAAAAAAGAAATAGAGGCAGGCACTGCGATCACAGCATGCTGCTCTGCAGGATGCAATCATAGAGTCGAATATAAATGCCGCGACTGCGGCTTCAAATGGGACGATCTGATAGAGAAAGGTATGAAGGAATAGTATGAAAATAATGTACTATGTCCTCATAGCAGGGGCTTTGGGGGCGATGGCCAGATACGGCACCAGACTGTTCATTACCGACAGATATAATATACTGCTGGTGAATATCATAGGATCTTTCCTGCTGGTGATAGTCTTCGATTATTTTGGAGAGAAAAACATTCTGTCAAGCGAAGCATGCGGAGCTGTGGGTACAGGATTCATTGGCGCATTTACTACATTTTCTGCATTCAGTTATGAAAACGTATCATTGTTTTTGTCCGGGTATCGAACAGAAGCTCTGGTCTATTCAGTCACATGTCTTCTCGGAGGACTGCTTGCAGCCGCAGCCGGAATGAGCCTTTGTCATCTTCTTCTGCGCGGTAGAAAGGAGGCGGAATGATTTCCGGTTTTCTTATTGTCGGTGCAGGCGGATCTATCGGTGCTGTCTCAAGACTTATGATGTCGGCTTTATGCAAAAGGTTCTTGGGGACCGGCTTCCCATGGGGGACTTTCATTATCAATGTTATTGGATCGTTCCTCATAGGCTTTCTTGCACATCAGGGGCTGGGCACCGGCATGCATTTGTTTTTGACCACAGGGATACTGGGAGGATTCACTACATTCTCCACTTTCAACTATGAGTCTATGAATCTGCTGAAAGAAAAGAGATTCCTTGAATTTGCAGCATATGTGCTGGGCACATATCTGATATGTATGACAATGACAGGCATCGGGTATTATGTTTAAATCGATCCAGACAAAAATATTATTTTATATAATCATAACAACGATTTTATCATTGGTGCTGATAGGTTACTTTTCTGTGTTTTCGGTTCAGCGGTTCACCCAGGACCAGACTGAGACAAGGCTGCAGGAAAAAGCCGAACTGATGGCTCAGACCATATCCTGCGATGCCAACGATCAAAAGCGTGCTCTGAATGAAAAGGATCTCAATACTCTTTTTCCCCAAAGCAGGCTCAAGGGCAGCACCGTGATTTCTTCCTCAGATCTTGAAGACACCGGGCAGGCGCAAAAAATTTACAAAAACAAAAAAGACTATGTGGCAGGCGTTGCAGAAATCACCGGCTCTAAATACATGGACGGATGGTACGTGGTCTGCGAAGAGACGTACTCTGCTGCCTACAAAGATGTGAACACGCTGGCCACGGTAATAATCGTTCTCATCGTGGCAGCTTTTCTGATACTGTGGATCCTGGGCAAAAGACTGTCCTTCAATATTCAAAGACCGATCAAACAACTGTCTGTGGAAGCCAGCCAGATCGTGGACGGCGATATCAGCCACGGACTGTCTGTATCGGAAAACAATGAACTGAAAGTCATTGCAGACTCTTTCAACAATATGCTGGATCATCTCAAAGATACAATGCAGCAGGTCCTGGACAAATCAGGAGAAGCCGCTTCCATGCATGAGATCATGGAATATGTGGAACAGACTTATGATGAGCTGCCCGGCGGGATCCTGAGCATAAACAACGTAGGTGAAATAATCACTTTCAACGAGACTGCCGAGGCCCTCACCGGACTGGATGCAAAAAACGTAGTAGGGCTGGATATAAAGAATCCTACGCCTCTCGAATTGAAAAACCTGATACAGCCGATGAACAGATGCCTTTCACGGGGCAGCCTTCAGTTGAAGACACTGGGCGATATCAAAAATACGGCCGGTGACAAGATACCTATCGAATACAGTATAAATATCCAGTTCGGTCTGAAAAACGAGGTGCTGGGCGCCATATGCCTCTTCAGGAGCATCAGCGATCTGGAGCGGTTCGAAGCCAGCGCCCAGAGAAGCAAAAATCTGAACGCGCTGGGAGAAATGGCAGCCAGCCTGGCCCATGAAATCAAAAATCCTCTTGCCAGCATCAGAGGATACACTCAATTCGTACGGCAGGACATGGAATCGGAAAATATGGAAACCGAGGAAATGGATATCATAATGAACGAGGTGGACAAACTGACGGTAATGCTGGACAAATTCCTCAAGTTTGCAAGGCCGGAAGTACCTGAAACGGAAAACGAAAATATCGGAGAACTGATCGAATATGTTTTGAAACTGATGGAAAAGGATATTCCTGATAATATAAGAGTTGTCAAACATCTGGATCCGGTCCCAAAGGTGGCAATAGACAAGAGCCAGTTCGAACCGCTGCTGCTGAATCTCTTCCTCAATGGGATACAGGCTATGCCTGACGGCGGTACACTGATGGTGAGGACCGTCTATGAAGGCTGGAGGAATATGGTAAGAATCGACATACAGGACAGCGGAGTCGGTATACCGCAGGAACTGTCGGATAAAATATTCACTCCTTTCTTTACTACAAAAGAAGGAGGCACCGGACTGGGGCTGCCTATCTGTTCCAGAACAGTAGAGGCTCACAAAGGTGTCATGGAAGTAGAAAGCATCGAGGGTGAAATGACTAAATTCACCATTCTGCTGCAGGGCAGATCGACAGAAGGAGAAGAAACAAAATGACGAATAAAAGGATACTAATAGTAGACGACGAAGCCAGCCTGAGGCAGCTTCTCGGAAAAGTAATGAAGCGGGAAGGCTATGAAGTATTCACCGGGCGCGACGGAGCGGAAGGTATGGAAATATTTCAAAACAATCCGGTGGATCTGATAATCAGCGATATCAAAATGCCCAACATGGATGGGATCGAATTCCTCCACAGCGTAAAAAAGGCCGATCCTTCTGTTGCTTTTGTGCTGATAACAGCATTTGCCACCACAGAGACGGCCATCGACGCTTTGAAGAGCGGCGCGCAGGATTATGTGACAAAACCTTTCGATATCGATGAGATACTGTCCGTTGTGAACAAGCTGATGGTGGAAGAAGGCGCCGGAAGTCGCACACTGGAAGCCATCGATGCTGACTCGGATGAGGATTTCAAAGTAACCAGTAAAAGCGAAAAAATGCAGAAGGTGCTGGCACTGGCTAAACAGGTCGCTCCGGCATCATCCACTGTACTCATAACAGGTGAGACAGGCACCGGAAAAGAGGTCATCTCCTCAGCGATACACAGCTGGAGCAGCCGAAGCGAAAAGCCGATAATAAAAGTCAACTGTGGAGCCATACCGGACAATCTGCTGGAAAGTGAATTGTTCGGATACGAAAAGGGAGCTTTCACCGGTGCGGTTTCATCCAAACCGGGCAGATTTGAAGTAGCTGACGGCGGGACTATTTTTCTTGACGAAATAGGGGACATATCGCCCGCTATCCAGGTCAAGCTGCTCCGGGTGATACAGGAAAAAACTCTTGAGCGGCTGGGCGGCATCAAGACAAAAAAAGTGGATGTGAGGATAATAGCCGCTACGAACAAGAACTTGAAAAAAGAAGTTGCGGAAGGCAGATTCAGAGACGATCTTTACTACAGGCTGAATGTAGTACCGATCCAGCTGCCGCCTCTCAGAGAACGAACGGAAGATATTGAGGACCTCATATACTATTTTCTGAAAAAATCCGCCGGCGTATCCGGTGGAAAAGTGAAGAGCATCAGCGATGATGCCATGGATCGTCTGAAGAGATACTCCTGGCCGGGAAACATCAGAGAACTTGAGAATATTATAGAAAGAGCGGTGGTCATAACCCCTGAAGATATTATTTCTGAAGATGTGCTGCCGCCGGAAATAAGGAATACGGCATCGGGAGACGGAGATGTGCATCTGACAGAGGCTCTGGACAACAAAGAAAAAGAAACTCTGATCAAAGCCATCAGAGCCAACGGCGGGAACAAGACCAAAGCTGCCCTGGAACTGGGCATCAGCAGAAGATCCCTCCACCGGAAGATACAAAAATACGATATCAATGAATAACAGAGACAAGAATATCCCCCCGGCATTTACACCGGAGGGATATTCTCATTTAAATAAACTTACTAGTGAACTACTTTTATATCATTCTATGCTATCCTGTCTTTTTCCGGATCCTGATTTGCAGAAGCATCATCGCTCAGTTCAGATTCGTCTTCTATCATAGCTTCTACATCTTTAGACCAAAGGTGTCCGAATGTGGTATCGCCCTTGAAGAAATCCTTGCCGTAGCAGAGGAGACATGCGACGATGCCTACTGCCAGTCCCCAGGCGGAACTCTTGGCCAGTATCACTCCGGCGATGCATCCTGCAATGCCCAGATCCTTAAAGCTCCTGCACTGCTGCACGCCGATCCTGACGCTTACAAATCCCTGAACTACCATGGTCAGAGAAAGGGCCACATTTAGTATGGGCTGTACCAGCGATACTATAGGCATCAGCCAGTAACCTGTGAATGTACCAAATCTGAAGCAGGCTGCTCCTCCGAATATGGAACCCATGCTCTTCTTGCCTTTCTTGTATCTTTCACATACAACTACCTGCATTGCTGCCCAGAGAGGTCCGCACATCGTGATGTCGGGGCCTATGCATCCCATGATCGTATTTCGGATACCGAAGATCAGGTGTGCTCTGTTAGGGTTGTAGTCTACTTTTTCATCAGGCCTTGTAATGTCTGCATCTTTTACAAGAGCCTTACTCTGTACAACATCTCCGAAGAGGACAATGTATATGGAAATCACCGTTGGTATTGATTTGATGAACATCATCAGTGAAGGCCATCCAAGATTGCCCCAAGGAACCCAGTCAGTCCAGAGAGTAGCAAAGTCGGGATGACTGAAGCTCCATTGGATGTTCGGCAATCCGGTCTCACCGACTATCGGTGCAACAATAACTGCAATAAGTACTGCAGGGAGGATACCAAGGTTTGCTATAGTTGAAAAGAACTTATTTTTTGTACTGAGTTTTTTGAAGCTGTTTGAAAACAGCAGATAAAAAGCCACAACGAGACATACTATAGTAGTGATCGGCAGAGCTTCATATTTTCCGCCTTTGCAGAATATCATGTAGATGGCCGAGATGCCTGCACCCAGGATGATCCCTGATTTAAGTGCAGGCGGTATGAGGGATATCAGCTTTCCGGCTGCTCCAGTCAGACCGAGGATGATGGCGAACACGCCCAAGGTTATTTCAAATGCACAAAGCGCCTGCATCCTTGCCTGGCCTTCAGCGAACGTCAGACAGTATGCGACCAAAAGCGGGATCGCGGGTGTTATCCATCCGGGCACCACAGGGTCTCCCAGAAGGGTATGCCATGTATAAAGAAACCCGTTGAGGATAACGATGGCAAGGGCCACGTTGAACGGCATTCCCAGATATTCCTGAAGCATAGGTATGGCTCCCAGGCATACTGCGCACATGAGCAGTCCCTGGATGTAATCTGCGATCTCAAACCTGTAGTGGATGAAAGGCAGACGGATCTTGAATGGACCGGCCTTGATATAAGGCTGTTCTTCGCCGTAAGGCATATACTCTTTCATAATTGCACCAACTTTCATTTTCATTATTACAATAGTTTTAAATAATTCCTTTTGACTTTATATATAGCAATACATATGCCAAAATATACAGAAAAAAGGGAATAAATATTTTTTAAACGATCCGCATATTGAAATTCAGGGAAATATAAGGAATCGTTTTCTTTTCCATACTTCCGATCAATGAAAAATCCACTGTGCTTTTTTTGAAATAAGCGCCACATTTGGCACATTGACTGGGACAGGATTGTCACATATACTGTATATATGTATAAGATACCTTTAGGACTGTATGTCCATATACCTTTCTGCGAAAGGAAATGCAATTACTGCGGATTTCTTTCATATGAAGGACAGACGAATGATACAATAAAAGAATATGTCAGCAGCCTGATCCGGGAAATACATCTCTATAAAAAAGAATTCGAACCGATGTATGAGACTGACAGTATATTTATCGGAGGAGGGACACCTTCGATTTTGGATGCAGAGGATGCGGAACGCCTGATGGGAGAACTGACCGGCATGCTGGATGTGCCTGAGGCTCCGGAATTTACGATCGAGGCTAATCCTAATTCTCTGGACTCGGAAAAACTGCAGGCTTACAGGAGATCAGGCGTCAACAGGATCAGCCTGGGGGTCCAGTCTTTCAATGACCGGATCCTGCAGTCCCTGGGAAGACTCCACACCGCCCGGGAAGCCGAAAATGCATTTGATATGATCAAACAGACGGGTCCTGTCGATGTGAACATAGATCTTATGTTCGGAGTCCCCGGACAGACTATGGAAGACTGGAAGAAAGATCTGGATAAAGCAATAGAGCTGGACCCGGAACATATTTCATTCTACAGTCTGCAGCTGGAAGAGGGCACGCCCTTTTATGAAAACTACAGAACCGGGAAGATGGATCTTCCCGACGATGATACGGAAAGAAAGATGTATCATTATGCAGTAGCACGACTGGAACAGGCCGGCTACGATCACTATGAAATATCGAACTGCGCAAAACCGGGCAGAGAATGCATCCATAACATCAAATACTGGGACATGGCGGATTTTCTCGGGCTGGGAGCCGGCGCTTCATCATATATAAACGGAGCCAGATTCAAAAACTGCGATGAGATCAGCAAGTACATATGGCTGCTGGATGATGGACAGATGCCGCTGGAGCTCGGTACATATCATATCGACAGCAGGAAAGATCAGATGGCTGTGTTCTGTTTTACTGCACTTCGAAAAATGGAGGGCATCGACCTGGATTATTTTGAAATAATGTTCGATACGAATTTTTTCAAAGCTTATCGTGACAAAGCTGAAACCATACTTTCTTACAGCAAAGAAGGTCTGCTTACTATTTCGGACACCAATATTGCACTGACGGAAAAAGGAATAGACAGATCCAATGAAATAATGAGTGAATTCGTCTAGGAGGCGCACCATGGAAAAATATATAATGGCACTGGACCAGGGGACTACCAGTTCAAGATGCGTTTTATACAACAGGAGCGGCTTACCGGTCAGCACAGCACAGAAAGAATACAAACAGTACTTTCCGGCGGCCGGAATGGTGGAACATGACGCTATGGAGATCTGGTCGGGCCAGCTGGCCGTCGCCGGGGAAGCTATGGCAAAAATAAATGCCGTCGGCGAGGATATCGATTCCATCGGGATCACCAATCAGCGGGAGACGACCATAGTATGGGACCGGGAAACCGGAAAGCCCGTATGCCGCGCCATAGTATGGCAGTGCAGGCGTACTGCCGGATTCTGCGACAGTCTTAAAGAGGCCGGATATGAGAATATGTTCCATGAAAAGACAGGACTCCTGATAGATGCATATTTCTCTGCCACAAAGCTGAAATGGATACTGGACAATGTGGATGGAGCAAGGGAAAACGCCCGGGCCGGAAAACTTCTCTTTGGTACGGTGGACTCCTGGCTCATTTGGAAGCTTACCGGAGGAAAAGTGCACGTCACTGACTATTCCAACGCATCACGTACAATGATGTTCAACATACATAAACTTGAATGGGACGATGAAATACTGGATATGTTCGATATCCCCAAATGCATGCTTCCCGAACCGAAGCCATCCAGTATGATATACGGATATACCGACCCCAAAATAACGGGCGGCATCATACCCATATGCGGTGCGGCGGGCGACCAGCAGGCAGCACTGTTCGGACAGACCTGCTTTCAGCAGGGCCACGGTAAGATGACCTTCGGAACAGGCGGATTCCTGCTGATGAATACAGGCAAAGAAATCGTTGATTCAAAGAATGGGCTGCTGTCCACCATAGCGTGGGGCACAGACGACAGCACCGACTATGCCCTGGAAGGATCTGTCTTCATGTCCGGCGCCACAGTCCAGTGGCTTCGCGATGAACTGGGAATCATTTCATCCGCTCGGGACACAGAAAAGATGGCGACAGAGGCGGGAGACAACGGAGGCGTATATCTTGTTCCGGCTTTCACAGGACTGGGCGCGCCATACTGGGATCCTTATGCGAGGGGGGCGGTCTTCGGGCTTACACGGGGAAGCAGTAAAAACCATGTTGCCAGGGCTTCTCTGGAATGTCAGGCTTATCAGACACTGGACCTTTTGACGGCCATGGCGGAAGATATGGGCTGCGGGACAAAGCTGCTGAAAGTCGACGGAGGCGGATGCAGAAATGATTTTATGATGCAGTTCCTGGCGGATATCACAGACATCCCTGTTGTACGTCCCACATGTATCGAGACCACTTCTCTCGGCGCGGCGTATCTTGCAGGACTTGCCACCGGATACTGGAACGACAGGGAAGAGATAAAAACAAACTGCGGAGTGGACAGAGAATTCATACCGTCTATGGGTGCAGAAGAAAGAATGAAACTGATCGATAACTGGCACAGGGCTGTAGAATGTGCCAGAGCTTTTTCAAAGTAATCAAAGAAATCAATGAAAAGAGGTTTAAAAATGGAAATCAAAAAAGTTTATGCGGCGTATTTTACCGGGACAGAAACAACAAAGAAAATAGTGACAGCTATTGCAGAGACTATCGACCCCGGTTACACAGACCTGGATTTTTCTCTGCCGGAAATGCGTGAAAAACCTCTTGTGTTTGAAGAAGGAGATCTAGTCATCTTCGGGACGCCGGTCATCGCGGGCAGAGTACCCAATGTGCTCCTTAAATTCCTCGATACGATAGAAGGCAATGGTGCCATGGGTGTGCCGATCGTACTGTTCGGAAACAGGAATTACGATGATGCTCTCATTGAACTTCGAGACATCCTTGAGAAAGGCGGACTTCATACCATTGCTGCCGGAGCTTTTGTAGGGGAGCATTCTTTCTCGAAGGTACTGGCTGCGGGCAGACCTGATTCTGACGACATGGTACAGGCAGGAGCCTTTGCAAAGAAGATCAAGATCAAAGCTCAGGCCATGGGAGATTTCACAGGGCCTATCGATGTGACCGGGACTCCTTATCCATACAGGCCTTACTATACGCCCCGTGACAGGAACGGCAAGGGGATAGATATTAGGAAGGTAAAGCCGAAGACAAATGATGACTGCGACAACTGCATGCTGTGCGCCGATATATGCCCGATGGGTTCCATCAGTCATGATGACGTACGCGAATTTACCGGCATATGCATCAAGTGCAATGCATGCATCAAAAGATGCCCTAAAAACGCCAAATACTACGATGATGAAGGATATCTGTATCATCAGCATGAGCTGGAGGACATATACAAAAGGAGAGCAGATATAAGCCTCTTCATATAGAAAGATCTTAAGCAATAAAAAACAGGTGACGGAAATATACCGGCACCTGTTTTTGAATTGATTCTATTATTCTTCAGTCTGTTGCGGTATTTCCGGAACAGGCTCTTTTTTTGCATATATCCTGCTGATTATAGTCAACAGTACCAGTAGACATACAACTCCGCTGGCCAGTGTCGCAAACACATTGAAATTGGTAATTGCAGACACTGCGTATCCTACGATACATGATACCGCTACAGTAAGAGCATATGGTATCTGTGTGGAAACGTGGTCCATATGAGGGCAATAGGCCCCGGTTGACGAAAGGATCGTCGTGTCTGATATCGGTGAGCAGTGATCTCCGAATACGCTGCCGCCGAGAGTGGCTGCAAGAGTCACAGTCATCAGCTGCGGTATAGTATCAAGAGTAGGCTCGCAGATTATAACTACGATCGGTATCAGTATTCCGAATGTTCCCCAGGCTGTTCCCATGGAGAATGAAAGGAATGCTGCCACGATGAATATGATCATAGGCAGCAGTATCATAGGGAAGTTCCCATTCTGCACCAGTGTGCCTATGTATTCTCCCGTGGAAAGCAGATCTCTGCAGACCCCGCTGATAGTCCATGCCAGTACCAGTATAGTAATGGCCGGCACCATGATCTTTATTCCTTCAGTAACGCCCAGCATAAAGTCTTTGAAAGACATTATCTTTCTCGGCATGTAAAGTATAAAAGTAAGCAATATAGCTCCGAAACCTCCGAAGGCCAGAGACAGAGATGAATTGCAGTTTCCGAATGCTTCTGCAAATCCTACTCCTTTTCCTGCGAAAAGTCCGCCTGTATACAGCATTGACATGATCGACATTATGATCAGTCCGATGATCGGGATCAGCAGGTCTTTTACCTTGCCTTTTTCATTCCTGTCATCATCATTGCCTATGGATGAACCGCTGTCGGCTTCTCCCAGTTCTCCTTTCATAGCTGCGATCTCAAGATGTCTCATCGGGCCGTAGCTCATCTTTGTACCGGCTACTATGAACACCATGAGTATTGTAAGCAGGGCATAAAGGTTGAATGGGATAGTGGCGATAAATGCCATCATATCGCTTTCGAATATCTTGGCTGTAGCAAGAGTAGAACCCACTGCTGCTGCCCAGCTGGAGATAGGTGCGATTATGCAGACAGGTGCTGCCGTTGAGTCTATAAGGTAAGCAAGTTTTGCTCTGGCTACATTGTATTTGTCCGTTACCGGCTTCATTACTGTACCTACAGTAAGGCAGTTGAAATAATCATCTACGAATATGATCACTCCCAAAAGACATGTTGCCAGCTGTGAAGCGGCCTTTGAACGTATCTTGGTACTGGCCCATTTCCCGTATGCATATGCACCTCCTGCATTTGTAACAAGAACGACCAGTATGCCCAGAAAAGAAAGAAACAGCAGCATTGTTGCATTGTCTCCGATTTTTGCCGCCATCAGTTCAAAAGCTGTGCTGAAGCCCTTCATTATTCCATGCCCGCTGGCAAAAGAATATGTGAAAGTACCGAAAAAAACTCCTATTATCAGTGAAGATAATACCTCTTTGGTGATTAGTGCGAGGGCAATAGCTATGATCGGAGGCAAGATCGATAGCAAACCCACATTGATTGGATCCATTTATAACTCCTTCATTCATTCTATATATGTGCAGAATGCACATGTAATTATTTTACAAGGAATGAATGTATGTTGTCAACAAGAATATAAGGATAAATTTATTGCAAAAAGTGTTGACATTGAGAGGATTCAGTATTATATTAAGAATAGAGTTAGCACTCGGACATAAAGAGTGCTAACAAAGAAAGGAATGTACCTATGGATCTGAATGAAAGAAAACTAAAAGTTTTGCAGGCTATAATACGCGATTTCGTAACGACTGCAGAGCCGGTAGGTTCAAGGACCCTTTCCAAAAAGTATGACCTGGGCGTCAGTGCCGCGACTATCAGAAATGAGATGTCGGATCTGGAGGACATGGGGCTTTTGACCCATCCGCATACTTCTGCGGGAAGAGTGCCTTCGGAAAAGGCTTACAGGCTTTACGTCAATGAAATGATGAAGAAAACAGAGCTGAGCCCTGAGCAGAAGGACATGATCGCCGGCAAACTGCGTGAAAACGTTGCTGAACTGGACAAGACCATTGAACATGCAGCAAACATATTGTCTGAAATAACAAATCTGACTGCATTTGCAATGACTCCAAATCAGGATCAGGATACACTGAAATTTATCGATCTTCTGCCTGTTGACAAAAGAACGGTCGTGCTGATGATAGTATCGGAGAGCGGAAAAGTTTCCAATCAGGCGCTGAGGATGAAAAGCGAATATGATGAAGATGCTCTGCGCATACTGTCAAAATCAATGACATACACATATAAGGGCAAGACACTCAGCGAGGCGTTGACCCTTGACATAATAAAGAGTTTCCATACGGATATCGAAGCTATGAACAAACTGGCACAGGATATAATGCCTGATTTCATGAAGACTCTGGAGGATATGCTCAATGTAAATCTGTATATGGAAGGAATGACTAATATATTCAACCTTCCGGAATACAACGACATTGAAAGAGCAAAAATGTTCATGGAAATGCTGGGCAAAAAAGAAGCTTTCACAAAAAAGCTGATCAGCAGAGACGACGGTCTGCTCATAACGATAGGCGATGAAAACAAGGACGAATCCATGAAGGATTGCAGTCTCATCACGGCGACATATCACATCGACGGAAAGATGGTAGGCAAACTGGGAGTGATCGGTCCGACCAGGATGAGATACAGTGAGATAACCTCGGTCATCGAGTATCTGACTGATAACATCAGTAATGCTTTTAAATTAACAGGAGGTAACGATGACGAAGACTAAAGAAGAAATCAATGATGAATGCAAGGAAGAGGAAACAACTGATGCGGAAACAACCGAAGCAGAAGAAGGCTCGGAAGACGGATCAGTAGATGAAACCGAAGGAGAAAAGCCTTCGGATAAAAAAGAAGACGAAGACCAAAACACGAAATACCTGAGACTTATGGCAGATTTTCAGAACTATAAAAAGAGAGCTGAAAAAGAGCGCAGTGACATCCATGCGTTTGCCAACGAGAAAATAGTTACTCAGCTGCTGGAGGTCATGGACAATTTTGAGCGGGCCCTGGATCATGATGTAGATGAAGGATTCAAAGAAGGCATGACGATGATATTCGATCAGCTCAAAGGCGTACTTGAAAAATCCGGCGTTGAAGAAATAAAAACAGAAGATACGGAATTCGATCCCAACTATCACAATGCGGTCCTGATGGAGGACACAGACAAAGTTGACAGCGGAAAGATATCCGAAACTCTTCAAAAGGGCTACACTTTAAACGGCAAAGTGATCAGAGCAGCAATGGTAAAAGTAGCGAAGTAAAACAGTAAAAAATATCAAATACAGAAAAGGAGAACATAGAAATGGGAAAAGTAATAGGAATAGACCTGGGAACCACAAATTCATGCGTTGCAGTGCTTGAAGGAGGAGATCCCACAGTAATCACAAATGCAGAAGGAAACAGAACCACTCCATCCGTAGTGGGTTTTGCAAAGAACGGAGAAAGACTGGTAGGAGAGACTGCCAAAAGACAGGCAGTGACAAATCCGGAAAGAACAGTGGCTTCGATCAAGAGGTACATGGGTTCAGACCATAAGGTCACTATCGATGGAAAAGACTACACACCTCAGGATATATCCGCAATGGTGCTGGGCAAACTGAAAGCAGATGCAGAAAGCTATCTGGGAGAAACAGTGACGGAAGCTGTAATAACAGTTCCGGCTTACTTTACGGACAGCCAGAAACAGGCAACAAAGGACGCGGGCAAAATAGCAGGACTGGACGTAAAGAGAATAATCAACGAGCCAACAGCAGCAGCTCTGGCATACGGCCTGGACAAGGACGAAACACACCATAAGGTACTGGTATACGACCTGGGCGGCGGTACATTCGATGTATCCATCCTGGAGCTGGGTGACGGTGTATTCGAAGTACTGGCGACAAACGGAAACAACAAGCTGGGCGGAGATGACTTCGACGAGAAGGTGCTGAATTTCATGGCAGACAGCTTTGCAAAGGAGAACGGAGTGGATCTCAGATCCGACAAAATGGCTCTCCAAAGACTGAAAGAAGCAGCAGAAAAGGCGAAGAAAGAACTTTCAAGTTCACAGACTACCAACGTGAACCTGCCGTTTATCACAGTCAGCGATGCCGGTCCTCTTCATCTGAATATGGACATCACCAGAGCTAAATTCGATCAGCTTACTGCAGATCTTGTAAACGAGACTGTTGAGCCTATGAAAAAAGCCATGGCAGATGCGGGCGTTTCAAACAGCGACATTGAAAAAGTCATACTGGTAGGCGGATCCACAAGGATACCTGCTGTACAGGATGCAGTAAAGAAAATAACAGGAAAAGATCCGTTCAAGGGCGTCAACCCGGATGAATGCGTAGCGATAGGAGCTGCTATCCAGGCCGGAGTACTCACAGGAGAAGTAAATGATGTACTGCTGCTGGATGTAACTCCGCTGTCACTGTCCATAGAAACTCTGGGCGGTGTTGCTACAAAACTGATAGAAAGAAATACAACAATACCTACAAAGAAGAGCCAGATATTCTCAACGGCAGCCGACAATCAGACTGCAGTGGATATCCATGTACTGCAGGGTGAACGAGACATGGCTGCAGGGAACACCACACTGGGAAGATTCCAGCTCAGCGGCATTCCGCCTGCACCGCGCGGTATTCCACAGATCGAAGTAACATTCGACATAGATGCCAACGGCATTGTGAATGTATCCGCAAAGGACATGGGCACAGGCAAGGAGCAGAGGATCACGATAACATCTTCCACTAAACTGTCCGATGATGAAATCAATCAGAAGGTACAGGAAGCAGAAAAATATGCAGAGGAAGACAAGGAGAGAAAGGAAGAAGTCGAAGTCAGGAACCAGGCCGAAACTCTTGTTTATGAAACAGAGAAGAACGTCAAGGATCTGGGAGACAAGCTTTCCGAAGACGAAAAGAAACAGATCAACGACGCCAAGGAAGATCTGCAGAAATCCCTTGAAAACGGTACAGTTGCCGAAATCAAGGAAAAAACAGAAAAACTTACTGAACAATTCCATACTATTTCAGCCAAGATGTACGAACAGGCACAGGCTGCTCAGGGAGCTGCCGGAGCACAGGGAGCAGGTCCTGACATGGGCGGCGCTGCCGGCGGACAGACAGCAGGCGATGCCGGTCAGGGAACATCCGGAAAAGATGACAACGTCGTAGATGCTGACTTTGAAGTAGTGGACGATGATAAAGATGATAAAAAGGAAGATAGCAAATAATGGCTGAAAAACGAGATTACTATGAAGTACTCGGACTGCAGAAGGGCGCTTCCGATGACGAGATAAAACGCGCATTCAGGAAGATGGCCATGAAATATCACCCGGACAAAAATCCGGGTGACAAGGCAGCAGAAGAACACTTCAAGGAAGTCAATGAAGCATACAGTGTTTTAGGCGATCCTGAGAAGAAAAGCAAATACGATCAGTTTGGCCATGCCGGTGTTGACCCTAACGCCGGCTTTGGCGGTGCAGGCGGCGGTTTTGAAGGCTTTGGCGGCTTTGAAGATATCTTTGATATGTTCGGCGGCATGTTCGGCGGCGGCCGCGGAGGCGGTTCTTCCCAGAGAAGACGTAACGGCCCGATGAAGGGACGAGACCTGCAGCACAGCATGACCATTACTTTTGAGGAAGCTGCTTTTGGCGTAAAAAAAGACGTGCGTCTGACAAAGTATGTACAGTGTGATACCTGCGGAGGCACAGGTGCAGCGCCGGGCTCCAAGAAAGTCAAATGTCCTAAGTGCGGAGGCACAGGCGAAATACACACGCAGCAAAAGACTCCTTTCGGGGTGTTCCAGAGCGCTCAGCCCTGCGACAGATGCAACGGCACAGGTGAGATCATAGAAAAACCGTGTCATGACTGCGGAGGCACCGGTAAAGTTCGAAAGAGCATTACCATATCTGTCAGCATACCTGCAGGCATAGACAATGACAATGTGATCACACTGAGAGGCCAGGGAGAACCGGGAGAACACGGCGGTCCCGCAGGAGATCTGTACATAGTTATCAACGTCAAGCCGCACAAGCTGTTCAATCGAAAGGGAATGGATCTGCAGATAGAGATCCCGATCACATTCGATCAGGCGGCTCTGGGAGATGAAATAACTGTTCCGACCCTGGATGGGAAGGTCAAATACAAAGTACCGGCAGGAACACAGCCGGGGACTATATTCAGACTGAAAGGGAAAGGCATCACATCTATGAGGAGCAGCCGAAAGGGCGATCTCTATGTAAAGGCAAACCTTGAAGTCCCGAATAAACTGAACGGCAAACAGAAAAAGGCGATAGAAAACATGGCTAAGACTGTTGACAATGCATGCTACAAAAATAAGAGCAGTTTCATGGAATCTATCAAGGAATTGTTCAAATAGACAGGTGACTGTAAAGTGACTAAAAAGTAATTAAAAAGGCGGAATTTCCGCCTTTTTTCTGTTATAATGTATGTTGAGGTAATGAACATGGATACATTTGAATATACACATGATGAGAATCTGGGGGATGTTAAGATTTCCGATGACGTAATGGCCATATGCGCCGTGAACGCCACTTTGAGGACAAAAGGAGTAGCGGGTCTCAGCGGAGGTATCACGGATACCATTTCAAAAACGATCCTGGGCAAGGAATCCCTTTCGAAAGGAATAAAAATCAACCAGTCTGAAGAAGGCGTCAGCCTGGATGTTTATGTTATTGTGGATTACGGGGTCAAGATCCCGGTCGTTGCATGGGATATACAGACAAATGTAAAGAACGAACTTGAAACGATGACTGACAGGCCGGTGCTTGCAGTCAATATACATGTACAGGGTGTACAGGAAAACGATACAGAAGAGGAGCAAAAATGAGCAGGACAGAAGCCAGAGAGTTATTGATGCAGATGATTTTTCAGATGGAGGCACAAAACGATCCTTCCACAAAAAAAATGGCATCTCTGCTGAACGGCAGAAAAATATCCGAAAGAGATAGAAGATACATAATAGATACATTCGATATAATGCGTGAACATCTGGAAGAAATAGACAGGATGATAGATGAATACTCACCAAAAAGGAATGTAAAAAGGATACCCAAGGCGGACCTGGCCATCTTAAGGCTGGCTATCTGTGAAGGCAAATACTGTGACGATATACCTGCAGCCGTAGCGATCAATGAGGCAGTCAATATGGCAAAAAAATACGGTGAGGAAAACACAGCACCCTTCATAAACGGAGTAGCAGGGAAGATCCTCAATGACTGAGCAGCCCTGCATCCTCGGATTGGATACCAGCAATTATACAACTTCCGCTGCACTTGTAACAGCCGGCGGAGAAGTCGTTGCAGATGCCAGGAAACTCCTTTCAGTGAAGAAAGGCGAAAGAGGTCTTCGCCAGTCAGAAGCGCTGTTTCAGCATGTGAAAAACCTGCCGGAATTATTTGAAGAAATATCCCGTGACAACACGTATCGGATCGAAGGGATCTGCGCCAGTGAAAAGCCACGGCCGGCAGAAGGATCATATATGCCCTGTTTCCTTGCAGGCAGTAGCTTCGGAAAGAGTATAGCTGAACTGCTAAAGGTGCCGTATTATTCCACTACACACCAGGAAGGGCATATTGAAGCCCTGCTCCCCGGCAGCAGGTTTTCACGCAGCAGGGGATTCCTCTGTTTCCATGTCAGCGGCGGGACATGCGAACTGCTGGAAGTAACAGGTGAGGATATCAGGATCATCGGCGGCAGCAGGGACATTTCCTTCGGACAACTGATCGATCGCATCGGTGTATCGCTGGGCCTGGATTTTCCGGCAGGCAGAGAAATGGACCATATGGCTTTTGGAAGGAAGCCGGCCGGACTGCTGAAAACTGTAAAAGAAAAAGACTGTCTGATAAATCTGTCCGGAGCAGAAACAGCTGCCAAAAAACTTATGGCAGAAGGAATATCAAAGGAAGAGCTGGCCGGTGAACTATTTAGGTTCATTGGCGATGCCATAATAAAAGTATGCCGCAGCGGGATCCGCAGCACCGGCGTGAAAGATATAATGCTGGTCGGCGGAGTATCGACCAGCAGAACGATAAAGCAGCTGCTGACAGAGAATGCAGATTTCCCTGTGTGGATCAGCAATGGAGACAGAGGCAGAGACAATGCTGTAGGTGCTGCAATGATCGGGAGAAATAAACTATGGGAATAAAACCTGTAAAAGTATCACAGTTGAATGAGTATATAAAGAGGATACTGATGACCGATCCGCTGCTGGGCAACGTTTCGGTGATCGGAGAAATATCCAATCTGAAATATCACAGCAGCGGGCACGTATATTTCAGCCTGAAAGACGACGGCAGCAGAGTAAACTGTTTTTTATCCCGGTCCACGCTGCCTAACATCAGATATGAGCTTGAAGAAGGAATGGAAATAACCGCAGCCGGTCACATGTCAGTATACAGTCCCGGCGGATATTATTCACTGAATGTTAGAGATGTAGAAGTGTCCGGTCAGGGAGACCTGGCTGTCGCGTTTGAAAAGCTGAAAAACAAACTGGCAGCCGAAGGGCTTTTCAGTGAAGATCATAAAAAGATCATACCGGCTTATCCGAGCAAGATAGTCATTGTCACGGCAGAAACAGGCGCAGCTGTCCAGGATATGCTGAAGATAATGACCGGCAGAAATAAAATGACAGACATCGTGATATATCCTGTGACCGTGCAGGGGAAAAATGCAGCCGGAGAGATATCTGCCGCCATAGACGACATAAACATATCTATCCCGGACGCAGATACGATCATAACGGGAAGAGGCGGCGGTTCTGCCGAAGACCTCTGGGCTTTTAACGAAGAAGCGGTAGCTCGGGCAATATACAGATCCCGTATACCGGTGATATCGGCAGTTGGTCACGAGACGGATTTCACCATTTCAGACATGGTTGCCGACAGACGGGCCGAAACTCCCACAGCAGCAGCTGTGATGGCAGTGCCCGACACGGAAGTGATAAAAGAAAACATGAAAGCGATAAAGGACTCCATGCTGGACACACTGGAGTCTGTATACAGAGAAAAAACCAATACCCTGAAAAATCTTGACCTGGACATTTTCGGGCAGATGATAGAGAGCAGGCTAAAATATTCACGGCTAAAGACAGACAAACTGAAATCATCCATAGACAGCTTACTTGATTCCGTCATATCGGATGGACATAACAGGATCATACTGGCAAAAGCACGGATCGACGGAGCTTCACCGGACAGTATCCTGAAAAGAGGATACACGGCAGTGACCGACAGCGACGGGAATTTTGTCAGAGATCTTTCCCGGCTGCAGCCGGAAGACATGATAAACATACTGGGACATGATGCTGTAGCCGCAGCGAAGGTCGAGGAGGTAAACAGAAAATGAGCAAAAAACTTTCTTTTGAAGAAGCTATAGATAAACTTGAAGAGACTGCAGATAGTCTTGAAGCTGAGGACGTTACACTGGAAACAGCAATAAAGAATTATGAAAAAGGCCTGGAATACTATGAACAGTGCGACAATATACTGAAGGAAGCGAAACAGAAAATAGAAACCTACAGAAAGAAGGGCTGACAATGATCGAGGCATCATTCAACAAATACAAAGAAATCGTGGATATGCATCTTGTGGATCTGCTGCCGGATGTGGATCATAAAAGCATAACCGTCTATGAATCCATGAAATACTCCCTTACCGCGGGAGGGAAAAGAGTC
The DNA here is from genome assembly GCA_034927505.1 of Eubacteriaceae bacterium. Classification (GTDB taxonomy): domain Bacteria; phylum Bacillota; class Clostridia; order Peptostreptococcales; family Anaerovoracaceae; genus RUG100. Next base: position 13,554 of record JAYFPY010000015.1, on the reverse strand, counting down.
AGACCGTGTCTTCTCATAGCCGCATGCGAATTCTGCGGCGGCGATATCAAGACTGCGCTGCCATATGCCTGCGCCATCGAGTATGTCCACACATATTCACTCATACATGACGACCTGCCATGCATGGACGACGATGAACTCAGGCGCGGCCTCAAGACCAACCATATGGTCTACGGAGAAGCCATAGCCACACTGGCCGGCGACGGGCTGCTAACTACAGCTTTTGAGGCAATGTCAAAGGATATGTTCCTTTATTTCGATGATGATAAAGAACTGAAAAAAAGAGCAAGGGCTGCTTATGAGATAGCCAAGGGAGCAGGATGCTCCGGCATGCTGGCGGGACAGGTGGCCGATATCGAAAATGAAGGCAAAGCCTGCAGCGGCGAGATGCTGGACTACATACATATAAACAAGACGGCAGCTCTTATAACCGCGGCTGTCCGTGCAGGAGCACAACTGGGCGGAGCAGATGATAAAACTATCACAGATCTGACTGAATATGCGGAAAACCTGGGGCTGGCTTTTCAGATCGCAGACGACATACTGGATATCGTAGGTGATGAAGAGATAATGGGAAAGAAAGCCGGCGTAGATGCAGGTAAAAAAAAGGCAACCTATCCCGGCCTGTATGGGATAGAAAAATCATACGAGAGGCTAAAGCAGCTTACTGACAATGCTCTTGATTCCATTGCCGACTATTATGACAATGCGGAGTTCTTTGCCGACCTGGTCAGGGAACTGTCAGAAAGGACAAAATAATGATCGATTCACTGGAACAATACGATTTTCCCAAAGATCTGAAAACCATGTCCTTTGCAGAAATGGATCTGCTGGCAATCAAAATACGTGAATTTCTCATAGAGAACATTTCACGGACCGGCGGACATCTTGCATCTAATCTGGGAGTAGTGGAACTGACAATAGCCCTTCACAGACTGCTGGATCCTCCGCAGGATAAGATCGTATGGGATGTGGGACATCAGTCCTATGTCCATAAAATACTCACAGGACGCGCCGGCGGATTCGAAAGACTGAGGATGCTGGGAGGCATCAGCGGATTTCCAAGATCAGAGGAAAGCCCTTTCGATGCATTCGATACCGGGCACAGCAGCACATCTGTTTCTGTAGTTGCCGGAATGGCGGCCGCCAGAGATCTCCATGGAGAGTCCTATGAAACAGTGGCTGTGATCGGAGACGGATCTCTTACCGGTGGGCTTTCCTATGAAGCTCTCAACAATTTGGGAGTATCCAAATCCAAAGCCATCATAATCATAAATGACAATGGGATGTCCATCAGAAAAAACACCGGCGGACTGTCGTCTCATCTGGGTAAACTGAGAATGTCCAAGGGCTATAAAGGATTCAAGAAAAAGCTGGGGGAAACTGTTAAAAACATACCCGGCATAGGCGACGGCGTCTTCAACGGTCTGGAAAAAGTAAGAGACACATTGAAATACGCCATAGTTGACGGAGTCATTTTCGAAGAGTTGGGTTTCAAATATCTGGGGCCTATCGATGGTCATAACATCGAAGAATTGATGGAGAACCTTTCTCTTGCAAAGGCCTACGACGGACCAATAGTGATGCACGTGATCACTCAAAAAGGCAAGGGATACAGAAGCGCCGAGCTGAATCCGGACAGATTCCACGGGACAGGTCCATTTGACCGTGAGACCGGCGTTCCTCTGAAGAAAAAAGCATCTCCCACCTATTCCGATGTATTCGGAAACAAACTGATAGAAATGGCGGAGAAAGACGATAGGATAGTAGCCATATCTGCCGCCATGACTGACGGCACCGGACTGACCGGGTTTGAAAAGAGTTTCCCTGACAGGACATTCGATGTAGGCATCGCGGAAGGACATGCGGTTACTTTTGCAGGCGGCCTGGCAGCTTCCGGCATGCGTCCCTTCGTTGCTGTATATTCGGCTTTTCTTCAGAGAGGATTCGATGAGATCGTGACCGATGTATGCCTTCAAAATCTTCCTGTGGTATTTGCCATAGACAGGGCCGGCATAGTCGGACCGGACGGCGAGACACATCACGGCATCATGGACATTTCATACATGAGTCAGATGCCGGGCATGACTGTTATGGCGCCGAGAGACGGAAGGGAACTGACCGAGATGATGGATTATGCTCTTTCCCTCGGAACGCCCTGTTCCATCAGATATCCCAGAGGAGAGAACGGTGATATGGACCTGGAAAGGATTCCTGTATCATACGGCGCAGAAGTCCTGACAGAAGGCAGAGATGTGGAGATATGGGCAGTCGGCTCTATGGTGAAGACAGCGGCTGAAACTGCCGGCAGACTGAAAGAAGCCGGCATCGATGCAGGCTTTATAAACGGCAGATTCATTAAACCCATCGACAGAGAAAAACTGATGCAGAGCGCAGACAGGACCAAACTGATAGTTACTCTGGAAGACAACGCCATTGCCGGCGGCTTTGGAGAAAAGATCTCGCTGTGTCTCTGCGGCAGCAATAAGCAGGCGGAGGCAGTAAACTTCGGATGGCCCGACAGATTCATCGAACACGGGACCTGCAGCGAGCTGTACGATAAATACGGACTGACTCCGGAAAAACTAACAGAAAGGATACTGAAGATCATTGAAAGAAAGGCTTGATGTACTACTGGTAAATAAAGGCTTTTTCACCAGCCGTGAAAAAGCAAAGGCATCCATAATGGCAGGGATCATTTTTGTTGACAATGAAAGAGTCGACAAAGCAGGAACTATGATAGACTGCGGATCGGATATTTTTGTAAAAGAAAACCTGTGTCCGTACGTTTCCAGGGGAGGCCTCAAACTGGAAAAAGCCATAAAGACATTCGGCTTTTCCTTAAAAGACGCAGTCTGCGCCGATATGGGCGCCAGTACAGGCGGGTTCACCGACTGCATGCTGAAAAGCGGTGCGAAAAAAGTATACGCCATAGATGTAGGATACGGACAGCTGGACTATAAACTGAGGATAGACGACAGAGTAGTGAATATAGAAAAAACAAATATCAGATATATGGATACAGAACTTATAAAAGAGCCTGTGGACTTTATCAGCATAGATGTGTCTTTCATTTCTCTGGACCTTATTTTTCCGGTGGCGGCCAAAGTCCTGTCAGACACAGGAAAAGTCGTCGCGCTTGTAAAGCCTCAGTTCGAAGCCGGAAGAGAACAGGTTGGGAAAAAAGGAATAGTAAGAGATCCTGATGTACACGAGTCGGTCATAAAAAAAGCAGCAGAGTTTGGGGAAAAAGTCGGACTGCACCCTTGCGGGCTGACATTCTCGCCGGTGACCGGTGCAAAGGGAAACATAGAATATCTGATGATGTTGTCGCGGGGAAACACAGCAGCAGATATGGAAACATTGATAAAGGACACCGTAGAATTGTCACATAAAGAATTGACCTAGCACTGCGGAGAATAGGAGAACATATGCAATTATCAAACAGAATAAAAGAAATCGAACCATCTCCGATCAGAAAGTTCAACAAAATAGCAAGTGAAATCGAAAAACAGGGAAAGAAAATCTATAGATTGAATATAGGACAGCCGGATATCAAAACGCCGGAATGTTTTATAGACGCCATAAAGAACTATGATAAAAAAGTTATTGCTTATGCGGAATCTAACGGCACGGAAAAACTGCTGGATTCCATATGCGGATACTACGGAAAATTCAACGTCAGCGTGGATCCGTCCCAGATAATAATAACCAACGGAGGCAGTGAAGCTCTGAGCATGGCTTTCACGTGCATCCTCAATAAAGACGATGAGGTCATTATGGCCGAACCGTTCTATACCAATTACCGGACTTTTGTCCGGGCTGCAGCAGGGAGGATAGTTCCGATCAATACGAAAGCAGAGGACGGCTATTCATATGCGACGAGAGAAAAACTGGAGGCCGCCGTTACTGACAAGACCAGGGCCGTGGTATGTATCACGCCGGGGAATCCAACAGGAAACATCCTGTCTTTAGATGACATGAAAATCGTAGGCGAATTCGCAAAAGAACACGATCTGTGGATAATCGCAGACGAGGTCTACAGAGAATTCTGCTATGACGGAAGAAAAGAAGCTTCCTTTGGGCAACTGGAAGAATATGCGGATAGAGTGATCATTGCCGATTCCGCTTCAAAAAGATATTCTGCCTGTGGAGCCAGAATAGGCTCTCTCATATCAAAGAACAAAGAACTGATCGCAGCAGCCATAAAACTGGCACAGGGAAGATTGAGCTGTCCGACTCTGGATCAGGTCGGATCTGCAGAATTATACAAACTTCCGAATTCATACTATGAAGGTGTTCGGGAAGAGTATGAAGAGAGACGAAATGTATTTTACGAAGAAATAATGAAGACGCCGGGAGTCATATGTCAGAAACCGGGCGGCGCATTCTATATGACCATCAAACTGCCGGTTGATGATGCGGAAAAATTCCTGGAATTCATGCTCACCGAATTCGAAGATAAAAACGAAACAGTTATGTTCACGCCTGCAGCCGGATTTTATGCAACTCCGGGATGCGGAAAAAATGAAATAAGAATAGCGTATGTATTGAAAAAAGACAAAGTGCGAAGGAGCGCTCAGCTTTTACGGCTCGGTCTTGAAGCTTTTAAGAAGAAGGGGAACAGATAAATGGCTTTATCACCTATGATGCAGCAATATATGGACATAAAGGAACAGCATCGGGACTGTATCCTGTTCTTCCGGCTGGGAGATTTTTATGAAATGTTTTTTGATGATGCAGTAACTGCCAGCAGAGAACTGGAACTTACTCTCACAGGAAAGAACTGCGGTCTGGAAGAACGTGCCCCCATGTGCGGAGTCCCTTTTCACAGTGCGGATTCCTATATTTCCAAACTGATCGAAAAGGGCATCAGAGTAGCCATATGTGAACAGGTGGAGGATCCGGCGACAACAAAGGGCCTTGTAAAAAGGGAGGTCGTCCAGATCGTCACTCCCGGGACTGTTACCAGCGGCAGCATGCTCAATGAACGGGAAAACAACTATCTGGCTTCGGTCTACGTGACTAAAAAAGCCATAGGTTTTGCTTTCTGTGATATTTCTACCGGGGAAATGAATGCTGCAGAATTCAGCGGTATCTCAGCCGGCGACACTCTTATCAACGAGCTTTCTCGTATCGGCGCCAAGGAAATAATAATCAACGAATCGGCTGAAACTTTTCTGGATATAAAATCTGTCGAGAAAACTATGGACGGATATTTCAATATACTTCCCGACAAATACTTCGGCAAAGTATCCAGCAGGAACGCCATATACAGGCAGTTCAATATATCGACTCTGGATGCATTCGGCCTTGGTGAAAAACGGAATGCGGCAGTGGCTCTGGGCGCACAGCTCCTCTATCTGATGGATACACAAAAACAGAGCATGACTCACATGGCAAGACCGGATGTATATGAAATAGGAAATCACATGGCCCTGGACAAATCCACCATAAGGAACCTGGAACTGACAGAAACTCTCTATGAAAAGAAACTTCAGGGTTCTCTGTTGGGCATACTGGATAAATGCAACACTGCAATGGGCAGTAGAAAAATGAAAAAATGGATCCGGGAACCTCTCAATAATGAAGGTGAAATAAACGCCAGGCTGGACGCTGTGGAAGCTCTTGTAAACGATCCCCTGTGCAGAAACAATATACGCGAAAACCTTAGATCCGTATATGATTTCGAAAGACTATCCGCAAGGATCGCGTGCGGCAACGCCAACGGAAAAGATCTGATAGCTCTCAGGAATTCCCTGTATGTCATACCGGAGATCAAGCTGGATCTTTCCGATGCGCGCAGCAGTCTTCTGAGGGAACTTGGAGAAAAAATGAATCCGCTGGGCGATGTCTTCGATACTATCGATGGAGCCGTCAGCGAAGATCCGCCCTTCACCATCAAAGAGGGCGGAGTCATCAAAGAAGGATATTCAGATGAATTGGATCTGCTGAAGGATTCTATAAAAGACGCCAAGCAGTGGATCGCCGCTCTGGAAAATTCCGAGAAAGAAAGGACCGGGATCAGTAATCTCAAAGTGGGATACAACAAAGTATTCGGGTATTATCTGGAGATAACAAAATCAAATTACGACAAGACTCCCGATAACTATATAAGGAAACAGACCCTTGCCAATGCAGAGAGATATATCACTCCTGAACTAAAGGAAAAGGAAGCTCTGGTCCTGAATGCGGAAACAAAGATAAATAAACTGGAATACCGAATATTTACTGACATACGGGAATACATAAAGAAATACACCGCACAGATACAGCTTACATCTCAGTGCATCTCCGGACTGGACGTACTGGCGTCCTTCAGTGAGGTCAGCGACAAACTCGGATATATAAAACCTGTCATAAACAACGGAGACGACATAGTGATCGAAAAAGGGAGACATCCGGTTATCGAACAGACTATAGACAACGGCGTATTCGTAAACAACGACACATACATAAACAGGAGCAGTGAATCTCTGCTGCTCATAACCGGTCCGAACATGTCGGGGAAATCCACATATATGAGACAGACAGCACTGATAGTTCTCATGGCGCAGGCAGGATGTTTTGTTCCGGCCGAATCCGCAGTCATAGGAACTGTGGACCGGATATTCACACGTATAGGCGCATCGGACAATCTGACAGCGGGACAGTCCACATTTTTTGTAGAGATGAGCGAACTGGCATATATACTCAATTCCGCAACTGAAAGAAGTCTTGTGATCCTGGACGAGATCGGAAGAGGCACATCTACATACGATGGCCTGTCCATCGCATGGGCTGTGGTGGAACACCTTTGCAGAGAAGGGAAACAGATACGCACTATGTTTGCCAGCCACTACCATGAACTGACATCCATGCAGCAGCATGGTCTGAAAAACCTGAACGTGGATGTTGCAGAGGAAAACGGCGAAGTCATATTCCTTCACAAGATCGCAGAAGGGAGCGCCAGCAGGAGCTACGGCATACATGTCGCCCGTCTGGCAGGAGTACCGAAAGATATACTGGAAAGAGCGGGAGAAAAGCTGGAACAGCTGGAAGAATCCAGCGACGAGATGATCAGCGGAGACGGTCATCAGATAAGTTTTAAGATATGATAAGAGTACTGGAAAAACAGGTAGCAGATAAAATAGCCGCGGGAGAGGTCATCGAAAGACCGGCTTCCATAGTGAAAGAGCTTTTGGAAAACGCCATAGATGCGGGAAGCGACAATATTACTGTGGAAATAAAAAAAGGCGGGAAATCATATATACGGATAACCGACAACGGCAGCGGGATTCCGGATGATCAGACCGAGACTGCTTTTAAGAGACACGCCACTTCAAAGATATCCCGGGTATCCGACCTGGATTCTCTGATGACACTGGGATTCAGAGGAGAAGCTCTGGCCAGCATTGCCGCTGTGTCCAGAGTAGAAATGATAACAAAGACGCCGGATCAGAGGACAGGCACCAGGCTGATCATTGAAGGCGGGACCGTGATCGAAAAGAAAGCCGCAGGCTGTCCCGACGGAACCACTCTAGTGGTCCGCGATCTGTTCTACAACACTCCTGCCCGTGAAAAATTCATGAGATCGGACAGCGGAGAAAGCGGGATCATAACCGGACTGACAGCAAATGTGGCGCTGGCTTATCCCGGTATCAGGATCAGGATGATAAACAACGACAAGATACTTTTTTCGACAAAAGGAGACGGCATCCGGCTCGATGCCATTGCATCTGTTGCAGGCCCCCTTCAGGCAAAGGATCTGATACATGTGGATTCGGACAGAGAAGGACTGCATATCGAAGGATATATCTCAGACCCGGGAGAAAGCCGTGCCAGCAAAAAGTATCAGGTGTATTTTGTCAACGGCAGACCGGTGGACAGTAAAGTGATGGAAAAGGGCGTCAGCCTGGCTTATTCGGACAGACTTTTTTCCGGCAGATATCCTGTCGCCTATCTGTTCCTGACAGTAGATCCGGAGATCGTAGATGTGAACATACATCCCAACAAAAGAGAAGTCCGGTTCGATGATGATAAAACCATAACAGAGTTTATAAGAGATTCCCTCACAGCTTCTCTCTCGGCGAAAGAGGCTGTACCAAAGATCAAAACAGATACGGCACCGCCGGAACGTCCTGCCGCGCCTTCCGAGCGCAGCCTCGAAAAGCATAGTGAAAAGCAGACGGAAATAAAGGACATCCTGCGGGAATACAAAGAAGAAAAAAAGAAGACAGAAAACACAGCTGTCGCCGAAGAACAGGCGTTTTACACACCTTCTTTCCAAGCGGAACCATTTGATGTTTCCACACTGGAGAGAAAGGGCACTGTTCTCGGAACATATATAATTGCCGATGATGGAGATGATATGTATCTGATAGATCAGCATGCGGCCCACGAGCGCATATATTTCGAGCAGATCCTGTTTGAAATGGAAAACACAGACGGAGCCAGTCAGATGATGCTGACCCCCGTAACTGTAGACGCCATGTTCCCCGATGACACCTGGACCCTGCCGCTGAACAGCATCGGATATATCATAGAAGGATTCGGACCCGGCACATGGATCATAAAAGGGATTCCGGCATTCATGGAACCGGAGGCAGCCGATGCATTCATGAAGGAGTACATGGACAACTCAGAGGATGACATGTACCGGCACAGCAGCAGCATAATGGAAGCCGCCGCTGCAAAAGCATGCAAAGCGGCGGTGAAGGCCCACGACCGGCTTTCAGATGAGGAAGCCGATAGACTGATATCGGATCTGGGAAAATGCAAAAATCCATTTTCCTGTCCCCATGGAAGGCCGACTTTCATAAAGATGACACGATATGACATAGAAAAGAAATTCAAGAGAGTATGATGAAAAAAAAGATACTTGTAATTGCAGGACCGACTGCAGTCGGAAAAACCGAATATTCAATAGACATAGCCAAAGCCCTGGATGGAGAGATCGTATCCTGTGATTCTATGCAGCTGTATAAATACATGGATATCGGATCTGCAAAACCTACACCCGAAGAGCGGAAAGAAGTACGCCACTGGCTGGTGGATGAGATAGATCCGGCAGAAGATTTTTCCGTTGTAAAATATCGTAAGATGGCGAAAGACGCCATCGAAGACATATTGAGCAGGAGAAAGCTGCCGATAGTCTCAGGAGGGACGGGACTGTATCTCAACTCCCTCATATATGATATGGATTTCGGACCTGTGAAAACAGACATGAACTACAGAAAAAAGCTGGAAGCTATCGCAAAGAACAACGGTCCGGGGGTGCTTCACAACAAACTGAAAAAACTGGATCCAAAAGGCGCCGAAAGGATACACCCCAACAATGTGAGAAAAGTCATACGTGCTCTCGAAGCCATCGAACAGGGCGGCGACGCCATAGAGGATTTCGGCGATATAAAGAACAGGACTTCCGACTATGACACACTGCTCATAGGGCTCATGCGCGACAGGGAAGAACTGTACCAGAGGATAAACATGAGAGTCATGATGCTGATAGACAAAGGGCTTATCGGCGAGGTGGAAAAGCTGATGGAAATGGGATTCACTTCGGATGACATCGCAATGAAGGGTATCGGATATAAGGAAATCATAGCTTATCTGAACGGATCTTACGATCTGAGCACAGCCATAGAAACCGTGCAGAAAAACACGCGTCATTATGCAAAGAGACAGATGACCTGGTTCAACCGATATGAAGACATGGAATGGTTCGATCTGACCTCATATATGACACATGATGACGCAGTAAAGGATATTTTAAAGTGGGTAGAAAAAAACAGATAAAGATCCATAACAAGAGCGACAGGCCCGACAATGTTGTCTACAAAGAACAGGAAACAGTGAGCAGATGCATCGAGCTGGAAAAGGAACTTCCCACATTCATGAGGGGCTTTTTCGCTTATCTGAAAGGCAACGTTCTGCCCATGACACGGCTGGCTTATCTTCACGACATACACTTTTTCTGTACATACCTGACCGAAGAAACGGACCTGACCGCAGCCGAGGAACCGGCGGGAATAAAGCTGGCAGATTTCCAGGATATACGGTCGATCGATGTTAACATTTTCATAGACTACTGCAGACGATACGAAAAGGAAACTGACGACGCCATATACGTTTATGAGAACAACAATAAAACACTTGCCCGAAAAAAATCATCTCTGTCAGTCCTCTTCAAACAGCTGTACAGAGACGATCTTGTGAAAGATAACATTACAGACGGATTCGACCCGATCCGAGTTTCAAAGCCGGGCGAACGGGAGATCAAGGCTCTGCAGGATGATGAAGTGATGATCATGCTGGATGCGGTGACCACCGGCTCCGGTCTGACAAAAAAGGAACATGAATTCTGGGAGAAAACAAAGAAAAGAGACAAGGCTATCCTGATCATTTTCCTGACATACGGACTGCGGCTTTCCGAGCTGCAGCAGCTCAATGTGAGCAGCTTCAATTTTAACAGAGGCGAATTCAAGATATACAGGAAACGAGGCAAGGAATCTACCATGCCGCTGAACAGATCTGTCGCCGAAGTGCTGGTGGACTACCTGGAGAATGAAAGGCCGGCAGAAGATAAACTGACAGAAGAAAACGGCGATGCTCTGTTCCTGTCCCTTCAGGGAAGAAGAATGACAGAAAGACAGATAAGGACGCTGACCAAGAAATATACTTCCATCGGGCTGAAGACCGGGCGTGACGGCGGATACAGTCCGCACAAATTACGCGCCACGGCGGCTACCAGCCTGATAGGAAGGGGAAATTCCATATACGATGTGGCGGCTCTGCTTGATCACGAGCAGGTCACCACGACACAGCTTTATGCAAAACACAAAATGAACGTAAAGCGCGATCTTGTTAAAGATATGGAATGGGAAGAAGAACGCAAAGGAAAAAAGGAGGACTAAAATGAAAGTACTATTATTAGATGACTGTTACAAATACCTGTATCCGGACGGGGTAAAGGACCTGGATGGATTCATAGGGTTTCTTAAAAAGCAGAAGGAAGTATTTATTCCAATGGAAAAGCTGGATGATGAAAGTTCAGTCGATCCCTACTATATAGAAGGGGAGGAAAAACAGGTGCATATAAACTTTTCCCAGATCGGCAGCATCGAAGAAAGCGATGCATCTGTAATATCCGCCGAGGAGTACGACAGACGGATGGCTCCTGTCATAAGGACCATGTGCCCGGAATGCATGTTCGAAGGCGATCCGGATATGAAGTGTGATTCCGTAGAAAACAAACGTGACAAGATCGACATCGACATCAACGGATGCGCCCTTTTTGAAAGCGGAGACGGCGGTTACGATCCTGAAGATCCGGACGATGATCCCGACAACAAAGGCAAGATATATTTTTTGAACAAAGAAAAGAATTAGCGAGGACTTCTGTAATGAAAAACAACACATATAAACTCCTGACCGAAGAGATGGGCATCGAGCCTAAAATAATGGATCTCATCGCAGATTCGGAAAAAGACATCAGCGGGATATTCAACGATCTGGATGACATAATGGCTTTCAACCAGTACAAGGTGCTCTCGGCTTTCCAAAACAATCGGATCAGCGATGTGCATTTTTCATGGAACACCGGTTACGGCTACGACGACCGGGGACGTGAAGCTCTGGAAAATGTTTACAGCGACATCTTCAAAACAGAAGCTGCACTGGTAAGGCCCATAATCGTCAATGGTACACATGCGCTGACACTTACGATCACAGGCATACTGAGACCCGGCGATGAACTGATCTACTGCACCGGCGCACCTTACGACACGCTGGAGGAAGTCATAGGGATCAGAGGAGAAGGGAAGGGCTCCCTGAAGGAGTTCGGTATCACATACAAACAGATAGAACTGAAAAGCGACGGCAGCATCGACCTGAAAGCTCTGGGCAAAGCCATAGGACCTAATACAAGGATGGTCACATGTCAGCGTGCCACCGGATACGGATGGAGAAAAGCCATAACCATAGAAGAGATAGAAGCTCTGACAACATTCGTCAAAAACATAGACCCGGATATCATCTGTATGGCGGACAACTGTTACGGAGAATTTCTGGACACCCGTGAACCTACAGAAGTCGGCATCGATGTGCTGGCAGGTTCGCTGATCAAAAATCCGGGCGGCGGTCTTGCCCTTACAGGCGGATATATTGCCGGCAGAAAAAATCTGATAGACAACATATCATACAGGATGACTTCTCCCGGGATCGGCGGCGAATGCGGACTCACATTCGGACAGTCCAGGACAATGTTCCAGGGGCTGTTCCTGGCTCCTAAGACAGTCAACGGGGCAGTGAAGGGGGCCATCCTCTGCGCGCGCGCTTTTGAAAAACTGGGATACGACGTATGTCCTTCATCGACAGACAAGCGAAGCGATATAATAGAGGCAGTAAAGCTGGGCGATCCGGATGCTGTTGTGGCTTTCTGCAAAGGCATACAGGCTGCCGCGCCGGTAGACTCCCATGTATCCCCCGAACCGTGGGACATGCCCGGATATGAAGACCCGGTGGTTATGGCTGCCGGAGCATTTGTTCAAGGATCGTCTATAGAGCTTTCCGCAGATGCGCCGATCAGAGAACCGTATATCGTATATTTTCAGGGAGGACTGACTTACGAACATTCCAAATTCGGAGTCATAAAAGCCCTGCAGGCTCTGTACGAAAGAGGGCATTTGGAGATATAAAGTATATGAACAGTACAGATGTATCAAAAAAATATAATAAGCTGAAGAAATTATTGGCGGTCTTGAAATTCGCCGTTCTTGCAGGACTTATAATTGGAGTGCCTCTTTATATCTATTTCGGTCAGCATCAATTGATCGAGCAGATGTCTTCACTGGAAAATGTAAAAGAATTTTTCAGCAGGTATCGCACACAGAGCATCTTTGCTTATTTGGCTGCACAGATCGTCCAGATAGTCATATGCATAATCCCGGGCCAGTGGCTGCAGATCACTGCAGGACTGGTCTGGGGATTCTGGCTGGGATATCTCTGGTCCATTGCAGGTGCAGCTGCAGGCTCTTTTATCACATATTATCTTGCAAAGTGGCTGGGCCAAGATGCAATGCATCTTTTCTTCGGCGAAAAACGCGTCAACAGTTATGTCAAACGGCTGAACAGCAAAAAGGCAATGATAATAGTTTTCCTTATATTTCTCATTCCCGGCGTACCAAAAGATCTGTGCAATTATCTGGCCGGCATATCTGAAATGAAGATCAAACCTTTCATGATCATTTCACTGATCGGACGATCCCCCGGGATGATGGGCTCTCTGCTCATCGGTAAGCAGCTGAGCACGGGAAGCTGGATGATGGCTATAATAATTGCAGCTATATTTGTAGTATTGTTCATATTAGGAGTCGTGTTTAGAGAGAGGCTGATGAACTGGTTCGATTCTACTTATGACAAACTGATGAAGTGATGCTTAGTGTAAAGTTACAGTGGGGAAAAAGAAAAATAAAAAATAAGAGCAACAACTTTTATGATATGATTTAGTTACTAACATAAATATATTAAAAAAGGAGTGCTCTTATGAATAACATTATACCGTTTATTACAGAA
>JAYFPY010000011.1:0-72676 GCA_034927505.1 Eubacteriaceae bacterium | reverse complement strand
AATATACGCACTGATGCTCAAAACGAAGAAAGAGCGGATGCAGGAAAGTCGTCAGGTACAGATCAATGAAAAGATCATTGAAAAAAGAAAGCTGGTTGCCGGTGCAGAGATGCAGCACAACCTTCCATGGATAAATCGTGGCCAGCTGTGCGGCTCGTTGAAGACGATAAAATCGTTCAGGGGTATCTGATCAAAGAAAACTTATCAAAAAAGGTGTTTGCTCTTTTCCCACTGTAACTTGACACAATCCAACTTTCTCTTGACTGTTGCATTTATAAGGATCACCCTTTATAATTTTAGTATAGATACATTGATATAATTGAAAGGAGGTACCTATGGTACGAGAGGCGAAACCCGAAAACATGGCCGAAATAGTCCAGCTGATCAAATCAACAGGCGGCGGACCGCTGCCGGAATTGGCTGAATGTCAGATATGGTATTACACTTTGGACGATAAGATCGTAGGAGTTCTTGGCGTAATAAATGACGATACTGTTAAAATATTGAGTGTAGCTGAAGAATATCACGGACAGGATGTGGGCAAAGAGCTCTTTGAGGCTGTTAAGACCATACTCATGGCCAGGGGTCACAGCACTATAAAGGCAGCAATCAAAATGGACTCAGCTCCGTTCTTTTCCAGGCTTCATTTCAAAAAATCAGGAGAGCCGTATCACGAAGACGGCATTACTGTACTGCCGATGGAGTACAATCTGTAACAAGTTATATTCGAAGTAAAAGACCTTATCGCATATTTTACGATAAGGCCTTTTTGTTCTATCGTTCTGTTTTCAATAAGCTATGATCTTCTTCAGGTTCTTCATTCCGCTTATATCATGATTGACGTATTTCTTGTAGTCTTTATACGCGGTTTTCCTTGCTTTCTTGTAAACCTTCAGTGCCGACTTCACATTTTTCTTTGTCGGTTTGCTGTTTACCAGTTTGTATGTAGTGTTGCCCACATAATATACAGGTACCAGTCTGTCTGTGCACCAGTATGTATTGGTTTTGTTTACCTTAGGATCATACTGCCTCAGCTCTGCTTTGCCGACTTTCTTGCTGAATATATAGTAGTTGTAGTCTACAACGCCGTTCAGATTATATATCTGGTCCAGAGCCTTGCTGACTTTCTTCTTTGAAGAATATTTCTTATTGCTCATTGCTTTTACAGTTTTGCTCAGCACGAGAACATTGGAATAAACGCCCTCTGAATCCAGATGGATGCCCCATGTGTCTACTGACATCATGTTCTGCTGGATATATTTGAAAGCTTTCAGCGTCGTCTTGTTCAAAGCCGTTCCTTCTGCCCTGTATTCATTGAGCGTATCCTCGCTGGCACCGTCTTTTACAGCTTCTTCATATCTGGTATTGATGCTCTTGATCTTTGCATTATACTTTACTGCTGCCTTTCTCAGTGAATGATATGCATCTCTGTACTTCTTAGTCTTTACGCCGGACTTTTTGATAGTCTTTTTATGATAAGCTGCTTTCAGATCATCACATGTGCCCGTCAGATCCAGTTCCAGTGCCGGAGTGCTGTCTGTGTATATGGCCATGGCCCCGTACAGATTCAGGTTTGTCTGTGCAATTGACTGTGTATATGTCGATTGATTGTCGAACTGAGTATGGTAGTGCGACGTCATGAAGTCCGTCCCGTCAAATGCATTGCAGAAGTACGGAACGCCTGCCCATCGGTAGCTGATGCCGTCTTCCATGGTATTCGTATCTATACTCTTTGACACTATCTTTCCCGCTCCGTCGGCTTTTACAGCCAGTCCGCTTTTGTCTACAAAATTCTTTGTAAAGCTTCTATATTCAGGGACTGCGCTGACACTGACTTCTTTCGCATCATTTCCAACTGCCGTCAGTTCGAAATTGAACATAGCCAGAGTCTTTCCCGACCAGCTCGGATGTTTTTCTGTTATGTTGTGCCAGGAACCGTTGCTCCAGTCGAACTGAGTATTGGTAGCTCCCCATTCCTCTGCTCCGTGACATACGAATACGATGTCATTGTATGGTTTGTAATTCGAGTCTGTCATTGCCTTTGCAATAGACAGTACTGTTGCTATGCCGGTGCTGTCATCCTGATATCCGTACCAGTATTTATCATAGTGAGAAGCCACCAGTATCTGCTGACCTGTATTGCCTGATCCTTTGATCTTTCCTATAACATTATAGGACGTTCCCTGCTTTGGAGCGAATTCAGTGTCTACCTTCAGAGTTGCATTCTGATGGCCCGCCTTGATCGCTGCCTTGATCTTCATTCCATTGTTGTAGCTGACTGCAGTTGTCGGCATATGGAGATCTGCGCAGCATACATCCTGAACGTTTGCAGAATCATTGCTGACTGATCCGTATCCGCCAACAGAATAAGTTATCATAGCTGCCGCGCCCTTTTCCTTTGCCTGACGCATATATCCGTCTATCCATGCTTCGTCGGCCTGATTTACGCCCACCAGCACGATCTTGCCCTTTACATTTTTGCCCGCATAGTCGGCTTCGAATCCTGTTCCGCAGTCGACTACGGGAGCATTGATACCGGCTGCGGATGTTCCGCTGACCTGGTATGATGCAATAGCATCTGTCTTGTTTGCATCTTTTCCTTCAGTATTCAGATCGATGGCAGTCCCTGCCATCTTGAAAGATGCGCTGTTGAACTGAAATTTATCTACAGTTACTTTGGATTTTTCCACCTGGGTCAGTCCGAGAGACGTCATCTTGCTCTGCAGATAACCGGCACAGGCCTGCTCTGCATCCGATCCGGCTGTCCTCCAGCCCAGTCCGTTGTCCTGATACTTTGTATCATAGGCAAGAGTATTTGCCACGTCTTTGAAATAATCCATGTTGTTGTCCTTGACCGCCTTCACATAGTCTGTTACCTCAGGCTCCATGGACAGATCCGACGTCACCGAGGTCTGGCTCGAATCCTTTACCGTAGCGGCGGTGCCTGCACCTGCAGCACCTATGAGCCACACCATCATTGTCAGAGACAGTATGACCGCCAGGGTCTTTTTTGATTTCTTTGATTTCATAATAACATTCCTCCTCTCCAGGGGTGATAATAATAGTTTTCTGACAATTTCGATTATACTCGCAATTCTATTACTTTGCATCGTCTATACTGCATGTTTTTTTAAAAAAACAAAAACTTGTGAATGGCACTCAACAATCCGCTGCTGCAGGCCGTCATTTCCAATTATTCCTTTACTTTTATTTTTATGCATGGTAAAATATTGGCAAATCACTAAAGAAAGGAACAATACAGGATGTCACGTTTTACATCTCAGGCAAGCGCATATTTTTACTTTTATTACTTTACTGGCTGCAGTAAGGTGAGTTTCGCTTCCAAGAGATAACGTACAACTTAGTTCCCGATCAAAACTAAAAGTTACCTCCTCACGCGGACCCGCCTGAGGAGGTTTTTTGTTAACAAAGAAGAGGAGAACATAATGATAATCATTCTGAAAGAAAACCCTGACCAAAAGCAGCTGGACAATCTGGTTTCATGGCTGAAAAGCATGGACCTGGACATCCACTACTCCAAGGGGAAAAATACAACTATCATGGGGCTTATCGGCGACACCAGTCCTGTTGATACGGATCTTATCGAAGCTCTTGATATCGTTGAAACTGTAAAGAGGATACAGGAGCCCTACAAAAATGCAAATAGAAAGTTCCATCCGAAGGACACGGTCGTCGAGATCTCAGACGGCATAAAAATAGGCGGAGGCAGCTTTCAGATAATAGCCGGGCCATGTTCGGTGGAATCTGAAGAACAGGTATGCGCCATAGCAGAGGAGATCAAAGGGGCCGGTGCAAAGCTGTACAGAGGCGGTGCTTTCAAACCGAGGACCAGCCCCTATGCATTCCAGGGGATGAGGAAGGCCGGCATAGAGCTGCTGGAAAAAGCCAAGGCGAAAACAGGGCTTCCCATCGTAACTGAAATAATGGACATTTCTCACCTGTCTCTCTTTGAAAATGTAGATGTCATCCAGGTCGGCGCCAGAAATATGCAGAACTTTGAACTGCTCAAAGAGCTGGGCCATCAGGACAAACCCATACTGCTGAAGAGAGGTCTTTCCAGCACACTGCAGGAGTTCCTCATGAGTGCCGAATACATAATGGCCGGGGGAAATCCCAATGTCATCCTCTGCGAGAGAGGGATCAGGACCTTTGAGACTGCAACGAGAAACACGCTGGATCTTTCCGCCGTGCCCCTTCTCAAAAAGCTGACTCATCTGCCGATAATCGTGGACCCGAGTCACGCAACAGGCATCGCTGCTCTGGTAAAACCTATGGCTCTGGCCGCAACGGCAGCCGGTGCTGACGGGCTGATGATCGAAGTCCACAATGATCCTGCAAAAGCCATGTGCGACGGTCCTCAGTCACTGAAGCCGGATGCATTCAGCGATCTGGTCGCAGCTGTTGAAAAGATAAGACCTTTCGCTTATAAAGGAGAATGATCATGATAGGAGTAATAGGACTGGGCCTCATCGGGGGCTCCCTTGCAAAAGCACTCAACCAAAACACTGACTACACAGTATACGGTTATGATATCGATGACACAATAACTAAAAAAGCTGTTCTGGTGGACGCCGTTGAAGCAGCTCTCACTGAAGAGATCCTTCCGGAATGCGATATCGTAATAGTGGCTTTGTGGCCGGAAGCCACGGTCGAGTATATAATAGAACATGCAGACAGATTTAAGAAAGGTGCTATAATATTGGACTGCTGCGGAGTAAAACAGTACGTCTGCAGCCGAATAGAGCCCGTGGCAAAAGAAAACGGATTCACTTTCATAGGCGGACATCCCATGGCAGGCATGGAGCACTCCGGGTTCGATCATTCAAAACGTGCCCTTTTTGACAGAGCAAGCATGGTACTGACGCCTCCAAAAGGCACATCCATCGAAGATGTAGAAAAGATAAAAGAGCTGTGCATATCCATAGGATTTACAGATACAGAAATAACTACGGCCGAAGAACATGACCGAATGATCGCTTTTACTTCCCAACTGGCTCATGTCGTTTCCAGCGCCTATATCAAAAGCCCCACAGCCAAGTATCACAAAGGATTCTCCGCAGGCAGCTACAGAGACCTTACCCGCGTAGCCAAACTGAACGAAGATATGTGGACGGAACTGTTTCTTGAAAACAAAGAAAATCTTGCCGACGAGGTGGACGGTATCGCAGAGCGCCTCATGTCTTACAGCAAAGCCATCCGGGAAAGCCGCGAAGCCGATCTTCACCAAATGCTGAAGGACGGCCGTGAAAAAAAAGAATCCATAGACAAGGAGTATTTCTAAATGGAAAGATTGACGGTAAATACATCGAGAAAATATGACGTAGTGATCGGAGACGATATCCTGTCTTCGGCAGGAGGCCTTGCCGGCAAAGTTTCGCCTCCATGCAAAGTCTGCATCGTTACCGACAGCAATGTGCATGAATTGTTCACATCTGCAGTGGCAGAGTCATTCGCCTCTGCCGGCTTTGATGTCAGAAAAACAGTATTCCCTCCGGGAGAAGAAACCAAATCTCTCAAAAATCTCGGTTCTCTCCTTGAATATCTTGCCGAAGAAGAATTCACAAGGAGCGATATGCTGATTGCTCTCGGAGGAGGAGTCATCGGCGATCTGACCGGTTTCGCCGCCGCTGTTTATCTTCGCGGCATAAAATTCATACAGATCCCGACTACTCTTCTTGCCGCAGTCGACGCCAGCATCGGAGGGAAAACTGCTGTCGATCTTGAGGCCGGGAAAAACCTTGCCGGAGCTTTCTGGCAGCCTTCGATGGTGATCATCGATCCGAAAACGATGGGCCGTCTTCCCCATGAGATTTTTCTCGACGGACTTGCAGAAGTCATAAAGAGCGGCGCCATCGCAAACGGCGACCTGTTCACCTATGTTTCCAGGGCCGAAGAGCCTGACTTCAATGTATTCATCGAACACTGCATCATCGAATCCATAAAAGTCAAAAAGACTCTGGTGGAAAACGACGAAAAAGACACAGGCGAAAGGCAGCTGCTCAATTTCGGCCACACTGTCGGCCATGCGATAGAAAAATGCAGCGGCTACAGCATCTCTCACGGACACGCCGTTGCCCTCGGCATGCTGGTCTGCAGCAGGGCTGCAGCAAAAATGAAATGGTCTAGATATGACTGCTCAGCGCCTATCAAAAACATTCTTGAAAAATACAAATATCCGCTGGATATCGATTTTACGGCAGACGAACTATATAACGCCGCACTCCGCGACAAGAAAAGGCAAGGCGATACAATAAACCTTGTCATCCCTCTAAAAATGGGGGAATGCGCCCTGATGGAGATACCGGTCACAGGTCTCAGGGAATTTATTGAAGCAGGACTGGAGCAGTAGATGGACATCAAGATCACGCCAAAAAAACTGACGGGAACAGTCCGTGTTCCTCAGAGCAAATCTCACTGCCACAGACTGCTGATCGCGGCTCGGCTGGCGGGAAACATGGATGCCGTGGATCCGGAAAGGCCCTCTCTGGATATACTGGCCACGAAAAAAGCTCTTGAAACCCTGTCATGCGAGGCTCCCCATATAGACTGCGGAGAAAGCGGATCCACACTGCGGTTCATGCTGCCTGTTACTATGGCTCTTAAAAACCACGCCGAGTTTTCAGGCAGAGGCCAGCTCCCCAATAGACCTCTTTCCCCTCTGTGGGAACAGATGGAAGAACACGGCTGCGATCTGGTCCGCGGAGAAAACGGCCTGATATGTTCTGCTGACGGTCCCCTTCACGGCGGAGACTTTTTTCTGCCGGGGGATATAAGTTCCCAGTATGTGACCGGACTGCTGTTTGCTCTTCCGCTGACTGAAGAAGGAGGCATCATCCATTTGACCTCTCCCCTTCAGTCGAAAAACTATGTTGATATGACACTGGAAGTACTGAAAGATTTCAGCATAGATATCTCGTTAGATGAAAGCAGTTTTGCCGTGGAGGGAAGACAGAAATATATACTGCCCGAAGCTGATGCAACAGCTGAACTGATCCCTGAAAGAGACTGGTCGGCTGCAGCTTTCTGGATATCAGCCGATGCGCTGGGATCCAATATCGACTGTCCGGGCCTGGACACGGATTCCTCCCAGAGCGACAAAGAGATCGTCCGCCTGGCGCCGATGATCTGCGGGACCCCCGGCGGCACATCTATCGATGCGACCCACATTCCGGATCTTGTCCCCGTTCTGGCCGCTCTTATGGCCGCTTCTCCGGGCGTCCATCGGATAACCGGCGCAGCCAGACTGCGGATAAAAGAAAGTGACCGGCTTGCCGCCATGAAAAATAATCTTGATGCTGTCGGCGGTGATGTGACAGAAACAGAAGACGGTCTTCTGATACGCGGCAGCAAAGACCTTGCCGGAGGCGTGACCCGGGGATACGGCGATCACCGGATAGTAATGGCCATGGCTGTTGCTGCATGCGCATGCAGGGGCCCGGTCATTATCGAAGGGGCAGATGCAGTATCAAAATCTTATCCGGGATTTTTTGAAGACTATAGAGCTTTAGGAGGTATTGCTGATGAGATCAGTATTCGGAAATAACATCAAAATAACTATTGAAGGCGGTTCCCACGAGGAGCAGATGAGCGTGACTATTGAAGGTCTTCCTGAAGGAGTCCCTGTCGATATGAAAGAACTGCAAAGATTCATGGACAGACGGGCACCGGGCAATTCACCTTTTGCAACATCAAGAAAAGAACCGGACATCCCGGAGCAGGTCAGCGACGATCCGCTGAAATTCATAATACGGAACACCGATATACGCTCCGACGATTACAATAATGTACGCCATGTGCCCCGTCCCGGACACGCCGACTTTACAGCATACATTAAATACGGCGATAAAATAAACATGGCGGGAGGCGGGCCTTTTTCTGCCAGGATGACTGCGCCGTTATGCGTCGCCGGAGGCATCGCCCTGCAGCTGCTCCGGCAGCACGGCATCAAGATCTGCTCCCACATCTTCTCTATAGGCGACATATACGACGAGCCTTTCGACCCATGTATGACCGATACGCCGGATATAAATGACATCTCATTCCCTGTGATATCTGAAGACGCCGGTGAAGAAATGAAAGAAGAGATCCTAGCTGCCAGAACCGAAAAGGATTCCATCGGAGGCGTGACGGAAACAGCAGTGCTGGGACTCCCGCCGGGACTGGGCGGTCCCATGTATGACGGTGCAGAAAGTGTTCTGTCGCCGATCCTGTTCGGCATCCCGGCCGTAAAAGGCGTAGAATTCGGCAGCGGGTTTGCTGCTTCTTATCTGCGAGGATCGGAAAACAACGACCCTTTTGTAATGGAAAACGGACAGGTGAAAACACTTACAAATCATCATGGCGGCATCCTGGGAGGCATAACCAGCGGCATGCCTCTCATAGTAAGGACGGCTTTCAAACCAACGCCCTCCATCGGCATCCCTCAACAGTCGGTGGATCTTGAAACCGGAAAATCCGCTGACCTGATTGTCAAAGGCAGACACGACCCATGCGTGGCCGTCCGCGGCATACCCGCCGTTGAGGCAGCTGTCGCAATAGGACTGTTGGATATGATCATGGAATATAAGTGAAAAAGGAGATACAATGAATTTAGATGATATCAGAAAAGAAATCGATGGAATAGATGCAGACATGACTGACCTGTTCGTCAAGAGGATGAAGCTGGCCGGCAAAGTGGCCGATTACAAAAAGAAACAGGATCTTCCTGTAGTGAACGCCCGACGTGAAAGAGAGATCCTTGAGAGGGTGTCCGACACTGTCGGTCCGGACCTGGAGAGATACGCCCGCTGTGTGTATAATACCCTTTTCGACGTCAGCCGATCCTGGCAGAATACTGCCATACTGTCTGACAGTCCGCTGAGAAAAAAGATCGAGATCTCTCGGACAAATACGCCTGAATTGTTTCCCGAATCAGCGACTGTAGCCTGCCAGGGCATAGAAGGCTCCTACTCCCAGGATGCAGCAGAGAAAATATTTGGCTTTCCCAGAGTTAACTTTTTCAATTCCTTTGACAGTGTCTTTACTGCTGTTGAAAAAGGCCTCTGCAGATACGGCGTCCTTCCCATTGAAAACAGTTCCTACGGTTCGGTGGGCCACGTATACGACCTGATGAGAGAACATGATTTCCACATTTCAAGAAGCACCAAACTCCGCGTTTCACACAGACTGCTGGTAAAACACGGGACTTCCCTTTCGGATATCCGCGAGATAGTTTCACATGAACAGGCCCTGGGGCAATGCGCCGGATTTTTGAAAAGTCTGCCGGATGTGAAGATAACGCCCTGCGGCAACACCGCTCAGGCTGCCCGTATGGTGGCAGAAAGCGGCAGAACAGATCTGGCTGCGGTCTCCTCAGCTGACTGCGCTCAGCTGTACGGTCTGGAAATAATAAAGGATGACATCCAGATCAGCGACAACAATTACACCAGATTCATCTGCATTTCAAAGAACATGGAGATATATCCCGGTTCACGCAAACTGAGCATAATGATGTCTCTTCCCCACAGGCCTATGTCTCTGTACCACACCATCGCAAAATTCTCTCTGTTGGGCGTCAATCTGACTAAACTAGAATCCAGACCCGTCCCCGGCAGTGATTTCGAATTCATGTTTTACTTTGATATGGAAGCAGATCTTGCCGACAGGCATATCGTTGACCTGCTGTGTGAACTGGATCAGTCTCCCGAAGTATTCGTCTGCCTTGGGAACTACATGGAGGTGTGATGATGGATTACGGACTTTTAGGCGAGCATCTTTCACACAGTTTTTCGAAGGAGATCCATGAAATGCTGGGCGCCTACTCATATGATATGTTTCAGGTCTCTCCGGAAAAACTTCCGGGCTTTATGTCAGAGCGAAATTTCAGAGGGCTCAATGTGACGATCCCCTACAAAAAAGAAATAATGAGATATCTTGATGAAATCGACGGTCCGGCCAAAGAAATAGGGGCAGTCAATACGGTGTATATGCACGATGGAAAGCTCTGCGGCGCCAACACCGATTACATCGGCTTCCTGTACATGGCCGATCGCTGCGGTATAGATTTTTCCGGCAAAAAAGTCCTGATCATGGGCACAGGCGGTGCCGGTCTTATGGCTCGAAAAGCTGCAGCAGACAGAGGCGCTTCGCAGGTCCTTACTGCAGGACGAAAGGGGCCGGTGACCTACGACAGTATCCCTGACGATATCCGCATCCTGGTCAATGCCACTCCTGTCGGAACGTATCCGGACAACGGCAAAACACCGCTGGATATTTCAGGATTTAAAAATCTTGAAGGCGTGCTGGATCTTATCTACAACCCGGCAAAGACCGCTCTTCTGCTGCAGGCAGAAAAGGCAGGTATAAGATTTTCCTGCGGTCTTCCAATGCTGGTGGCCCAGGCAACTGCAGCCGCCGAATACTTTACCGGTGAAAAGAGATATCAAAAGGAAAACGAAAAAATCATCGATGCCATCCGAAAACAAATGATGAACATAACACTCATAGGTATGCCCGGCAGCGGCAAATCCTCCCTGGGCAGGGAACTGGCAGATTGCCTGGGCATGGCGTTTGCGGACATAGACTGCCTCATCGAAAAAGAAACCGGCATGCCTCCCGGGCAGGTGATCGAGGAACAGGGCGAAGAAGCTTTTCGAAATATTGAAAGCAGGATCCTTTCCCGTGTTTCAGCTCAGCACGGACAGGTTATAGCCGCCGGCGGCGGCGCCATCCTTCGCAGTGAAAATCGTGATGCAATGAGACAGAACGGACCTGTTGTTTTTATCAGGCGTAATATTGATGCTCTGGAAACCTGCGGCCGTCCTCTTTCAAAAGATCTTGAAACGATGTACAAAAAAAGGCTGCCTCTTTATGAAAGCTGCAGCGATTTTTCAATATCAAACAACAGTTCTGTTACAGATGCTCTGACTGAGCTTTCAGCCATTCACTTTTGAAAAGTGAATAACACCTGAGATCTCTTATTGAATTATCATATATCTTGTATGAATGCCTTAAAGTCCCTTCGTAGACAAACCCCATCTTTTCGATTATACGCCGCGACCCCATATTATCCGGTCCGGTGGTTATGGACATCATCTCCAGTTTCATAACATCAAAACCATATTCGATCACAGCATCCACTGCTTCGGACATAAGGCCCATCCCCCAGTAGTCTTCATTTATGGAATAGCCCAGTTCTTTACAGTTTATATCCGGTCTTCTTTTGTCTTCACTGAAACTGATAGTCCCTACAGCTTTGCCGTTTTCTTTATATGTGATCTTCCATACTCCTGCCGGTATGAACACTTTTTTGATTATCTGTTTTGATTCTCTGATGCTCTCATGAGGCTTCCAGCCTGCAGCCGGTCCTACATTGGGATTACGGGCGTATTCGAACAGATCTTCCGCATCCTTTCTGTTCCACTCCTCCAGCCTGAGCCTCTGCGTTTCGATAATATCCACATCGATCTCCTATTCTGAAGTGCTCAAGATCTCGTTATTCTTCTCCACTTGACTGATCTTCATCTTAGAAGCATCCTTTGGATCAACTTCCTCTTTCAGTCCCAGCAGAGTAGGTCCCAGATACACTGTCTTCAAGATCTTTCCATCCAGATTGACTTTGCTGTATTCCGTAAAGTTCTGCCCCTTTATATAGTACTTCTCTCCGATCTTTACTACCTTGTCTATCTTCACGTCTTTCACGCCCATCTTCAGTCCGGTATTTTTGAACGGCGTAGTCCCGCTGTTGCCGTAAATGTACCTTTTACCGTACAGCATATCGTACTGCAGTGCTTCCAGATTCTTGAGATAATTTTTGTCGTTCTTATGGTTCTGGTGATATGTGACCATGGTCCCGTTGTGAATATCCAGTCTATCCAAAAGTTCAGCACCCAGCTGATATGAATAAAGATCTTCTTTCTTATTATCCATTTTGAAATTACTCCATATGACATAATCTGTCTGGTATATGCTTCGGCCCTTTACGTTTTCCTCTGTAAGATTGTCTATTGCAGGCAAGTGATCTCCGTACATTACCAGGACCACATCTTCGTCATAGCTTTCCAGTGTCTTTGTCAGCTTGCCGATGAAGGTGTCCATTTCATTTATCTGATTCACATAGTATTCCCATTGCCACTTCAGTTCCTGCGTCGGTGCTGAAGTCACTGTTACCTCCGGGTCTTTTATTACCTCTTCCGTCGGATATTTGCCGTGGCCCTGTACAGATATAGTGTATATATAATCCGATCCCTTTGTGGATCCCATGGCATCCGTCATCTGCGAAGTAAGCACGTTGTCTCTTGCCCAGTTCTTTGGAGTTTTGCTCACATCGCTCATATACTCCAGCGATGTGAATGTTTCGAATCCCAGGTTTCCAAAGACTTTGTTCCGGCCGTAAAAAGCCGCCCTGTGATTGTGTATCGCATGAGTGGAATAGCCGATGTTTCGAAGGTTGTACGGGATGCTCTCACAGGTCTCATCATGAAGGATGGTCTTGTATGGATATTCTCCCGGTCCGAAGAATTTGACGCTCATACCCGTCATGTTTTCGAATTCAGTATTGGCAGTACCCGCACCTACCGACGGCACATGCAGCTTGCCTGATGAATAGTTCTTTGACAGCTTTCTGTAATTCGGTATCGGGTCTTTGTCCAGTTTGATGTCGCTGACTATATCAGGGTCTATGAAAGACTCAAGCTGCAGGAAAATAATGTTCGGATGTTTTTCGCCCCCGTCATTCTTTGTATCGCCCACAGTTGTGTCCAGTTCCTTTTTTGTGAATATACTGCGTATGGATTTCGCCGAATAATTGTCAGGCTTGCTTACGCCTTTATCCAGCCAGGTGGCCAGAAAGCAGTATGAAAAACCGTTGTCTCTGTATCCGTAAGCCAGGTTTGGAAAATATGTATCCACGACCTTTGTCTTTACGACCAGTCCGGTACAGGAAGCGCCTATGAGCACAATTATCAGAAAAGCCGGTATTGCACTTTTGTAGTGTATCTTCGACTGAAGTTTCGGTACCTTCCTGAAAAGAAAAATAATCAGCAGAACCAGTGCAACTGCGCCGGCTATCAGCAGGACTATCTGTGTTTTCGACATGTAATTGCTGACCAGAGTCAGTCCATCCTTTACTTCTGCGATATCGCCTGTTGTAAAGGGAGTCATTCGGTTGCTGAGTATTATGCCGTTTACGATCCCCAGTACGAGCCAGGTAGCCGATACTATAATAGTAACGAACATTCTGTGCCTGAAAAGCAGACCAATAGACATGCATACGAATACTATAACTGCATTGTACAAAAATACCAGCGGATGAGTGACCATGAATACTACTCCGCCGTATATAGTCTGTCTCGCCAGCGTTTCTATTATCAGAGTGATCGCTATTGCAAGTACCACACAGATACCGATGTAGCTGTGAAGGTACTTTTTATAAAAAGTTTTCAATTTTGACATTGATCGATTCCTCTTTTCATGTGATTTGCCACAGTGGCAAATTCCTCTATTGTCAAAGTCTCTGCTCTTCTGGCAGGGTCGATCCCCACTTCGTTGAGCATATCCCGTATTTCTTCCTTAGTCATTCCTCCCAGGCCGGTCATACAGTTCAAAAATGTTTTTCTTCTGGCACTGAATCCGGCTCTTATGCAGATGAAAAACATTTTTTCATCTAAAAGATCCACAGGCTTTTCATCCCTGAGCTCCAGTCGCAGTACTGATGAATCCACTTTGGGCTGCGGTACAAAAACATCTTTCGGCACCGAAGCCACCTGATACACTCTGCAGTAATACTGCACCGCCACAGACAACGCCCCGTAGGTTTTGCCGCCCGGCTGCGCTTTGATCCTGTCGGCGACCTCTTTCTGCATCATGATGGTAATGCTCTCCGCCGGAGTATTTTCCTCGAGTATCTTCATTATGATAGGCGTTGTAATATAATAGGGCAGGTTGCCTATTATTTTTACGCCTTTTATCCCATTATCTTTTTCTTTGGCATTATCTATAATTTCCCTTAAATTAGTCTTAAGAATATCTGCATTGATTATTTCTATATTGTCATAGCCCGACAGAGTGTGATCCAGTATAGGCAGCAGTCCCGCATCGATTTCAACGGCAATGACTTTTCTTGCATATTTTGCCGCCTCCATAGTAAGGACGCCCATTCCAGGTCCTATCTCTATGACTAGATCATTTTCCTCTATGAACGATTCTTCTATTATCTTGTCTATTATATTTTTATCCGTAAGAAAATTCTGCCCCAGACTCTTCGATGTTCTGAAACCATGTCTGCTATTCAGTTCTTTTATCGTTTTCTCTGCGTAAAGCTTCATAAAAGTCTTCCCTGTTAATTCCAAAAGTGTTCAACCTGCGCAGAAACGCCGCTGCGTTTCCATATCCTATACCCAGTTTCTTCCCCAGGTCTCGTCTTGCATCTGCTGCCCCGTCTATGCCGGCAAGGCCTTCCTGCCACATATCTTCCATCGTGAAGATATCTTCGGTCGTTTTTCTCTCAGCCTTTGCCTTCTTCAGAGCCGCTGCAATGTCCCCCGGTTTTGCATTTTCGATGCCTATATCATCGCCGGCCATTGCCAGCGTCCTGTCGAGAAAGGCCTGTTTAGATCCTGGGAACCTGTCTGTTATTCTGTTTCTTATCTGTTCTCCCGCATGATCCGGATCAGTGAATATTATTATCCCCGGCGTATTCTCTGCCTTTTCTATCAGCTCCCATGTCTCCTTGCGTATCCCAAAGCCGTGCGTCTCGATAGTTTCTGCATCCACAGCGCGCCGGACGGCTGCTGTATCATCTCGGCCTTCTACAACTATTATCTCTCTTATATGTTCTTTAGTTGTCATCGCTGCTGTCCTTTTTTGCCTGATCGTCCTTCAACACGTAAAGTGTTTCTCCCGGCTTGATCAGTTTCAGCTGTTTCCGCGCCTGCTGTTCGATATATTCCGGATCATTGACTGTACCCAGTTCCGACTCCAGATTCTTTTTCTGTTTTTCCAATTTTTCTTGTTTTGACAGCAGTGCGTTCTGTTCCATTTTCAAATCGACTATATTATACACGGAGAATCCCACTATTAAAAGCAGGATCACCGCCACTGCCGCTGCAATGAGCCGTCTCCTGTTTTTTTGCCGATCCACCCGACTGCGATGTTTCTTCTCCGCTTCTGAAACGGGTGCTGCCGCAGCCCGCTCTTCTTTTCGTGATTTCTTTCGCTCCTTTTTCGCAGCCTTTTCTTCTTTGTCCTTTTCCTTCTGAACTTTTTTAAAGTCCACGATCTGCGAGTTTTTATTGAATTTTTCTATTCTTCCTTTGCTTTTCTTTCCCATGACTACATTATAACATAAACCTCGTTTATATGTTATCTCCCCTTAGGATTTCCACTGTATACTCGCTTTTCTCTATTTTCCTTGTCGCATACATCATTGCTGCAAATACTACCGCAAATACACTGAAAACGCTGATGATTATCCCCTTCCAGGGGAAAACCGCCCAGAAATCCGGGACCGGCCATACCTTGAACATGAGCCATGACAGCAGTATCGCCGCCGGGATCCCAAAAATCAGGCTTTTGATCCCGTACAACAGACATTCAATATTGGCCATCCGTCTCATGCTCTTTCCATCCATGCCCATAGCGCGCAGCATCACCAGATCCCTTCTTCGCATCATCACGTTAGTCGATATGGTATTTACCACATTTGCAGCCGCAATCAAGGATATCAGTATTATGAATCCATATGAGAATATTTCTATCACCAGGATCATGCTCCTGTATGACTTTCTCTCACTGCTTTTGTTATACAGACCTTCTGTGTTCATTCCCACATCCCGGCATATACGCTCAAGAGAATTGTATGTAGCCCGAGGCATTGACGATCGAAAAGCCATGTTTCTACTGCCTGTATATTTTTCATAATTCCCGAATACCTTTGACGCTGTATTTGCACTCATCACCAAAAAAGTCATATCTTCTCCGTCGCTGCATGACCATGGCAGTTCATTGGTCCTGAATGCCACCCGCACTTTTTTCTTTGTACCGTCGGTCATGCTTATTCGTTTTTCAGTTCCTGAACCAATCATATCCGTCATCATTGTATCAGTCCCTGTATATCTGCTTTCATCGTATATCTGACTTGTTTTGCTGCCGATGACATCTTCCTTTTTTGCTCCGATCTTTTTGATATATTTATTGAAACTGTGATTATCGACTATGTATATCTGTATATCCGGATTTGCCTTGCCGCCTTCTATAATATTATTGTTTCTGCATATCTTTGCAGCCCTGTCGCTCAGCTCCGAAACAGGTATCTCTCCTGTGCAGTCGATAGTCTCGACAAAAGACATGTCCGTTATAGCTTCTCCCGACTGCATTTTCAAATAGTTCTGGATATCTGTATCCACGTCGGGCTGTCCATCACTTACGTAGGATGAGTACATGACATCGTAGTCCTCTTTCGGCGAATGAAAGGATGTCTTTATCAGCCCTGTAAATGTGGAAGCTGTGACGAACAGCACTATACTGAGGAAAAGAGAAACTATAGGAGCTCTGTATTTCTTCCGGTCCCGTCTGAAATATTTCCTTGCCATCATCCCCGCAAATCCCAGCAGCTTTCCGGGCCCCGCCGGTTTTTCGGTCCGATATTTTCCGCCATCCTTATATACCGATGCCTGTTTTACGGCATCAATGGCCCCGGCTCTTCCTGCTTTTACGGCAGGAATGTATATGGATATCATAACGGCGATCATCGCCGTTATCCCGGCTGCAAGAAGCCAAATAAAGTTGATATGCAGCACTATCTGCGTATTGATATCATCTCCGGCGATATTTCTGAATTTCCCCTTTAAAATATACAGCAGTGCTCCAATGGCACCAACTCCCGCCAAAAGCCCGGCAGGGATGCCCATCAGACATATGCTCGCTCCTTCTTTCAGTGTGATCTCCTTTATCTGTCTGCCGGTGGCGCCAATGGATGAAAGCATCCCCAGCTGCCTGATCCGATCCTTGACGGATATGGAAAAGGCATTGTATATCAGTGCAATGGCGCCCATCATTATTAAAGCAAACAGTATTGCCACAGTTGCCAGCAAAACATTCTGAAAACTATTATCTTCGGAGTCACCTGTGATCGACAGCAATTCTTCGTTGTATTCTACCTGCGCCTTTTCCCCAAAATACTTTTCTGTATATGACCGGATCCCGGCTGCAGAGCTAGTCTTTATATAAGCAGTGACCGGATATTCTGCGGCTTCCGTCGAACCTTCCCCTGCAAATGCGGTATAGCCCGGCGCCTGATAGGGTTCTGCGGCAGACCTTTCGATTATTCCTGTCACAGTATATTTCTTCGTCGTGACATCTGTTGTTTTTTCTCCGGTCTCATACCCCTGGTTTTGATACAGCGGCTTGCCCTTTGACGAGACCCTCCTGCCGACTGCCAGCGAGATCTTATCTCCCACACGCAGTTTTACACCTCCGTCAGAAGACATATGGGAGGACAGAACTATCTCATTTGCAGTTTTCGGCAGCCGACCCTGCTGCAGTTTGACATTCATCTGTTTGAAAAAACCTTTTCCTGCCTCCGCAATATATATATACGGCTTGTAGTCATTTGTGCTCTGGCTGAGCTTTACATATCCTACCGTATGCAGTACGCTGATTTCTCCTGCTGCCGGATCTGCATCTGCCGCCTTGATTTCCCGTTCATCTGCATCGAACACTGCCGAGTACCAACTGCCCGAGTATTCCTCTTCACTTCCGATAAGATAATTCTGCAGAGTCGAGGCAAAAGTCACAACTCCACTGAGCAGCATTGCAGCCAGAAAAATACCCAGGACTGTAACTATAGTCCTGGCTTTGCGGTCCTTTAATGTTCTGTATGTCAGCTTATCAAGAACGCTCATTTCCTGATTACCTCATCTCCGGTTATGTTTCCGTCTTCTATCGTAATGATCCTGTCCGCCTGCAGAGCGATATTTTCATCATGGGTTATCACTATGATCGTCTGTCTGTATTTTATATTTGACATCTTCAGGAGTTCCAATACTTCCTGGCTGTTCCGACTGTCCAGATTGCCGGTGGGTTCATCAGCCAGTACGATCGCCGGTGCATTCATCAAGGCTCTCCCTATGGATACTCTCTGCTGCTGGCCGCCGGAGAGCTGATCGGGAAAATGCCGCAGCCTGTCAGACAGGCCGAGGATGTCCAGCAGTTCTTTTTCTCTTTTCCGGTTTATCTGCCTTCCGTCCAGAAGAACAGGCAGCGTCAGATTTTCTTCTACATCAAGGATCGGGATCAGATTATAGAACTGATATATCAGTCCTACCTGCCGCCTTCTGAATATGGCCAGCTGATCCGCAGTCTGGCCGTAAACGTCTTTTTCGTCCACATATATCCTGCCTTCTGTAGGTTTGTCCACTCCGCCTAGGATATGCAGCAAGGTAGACTTGCCGGAACCCGATGGCCCTATTATAGCTACAAACTGTCCCTTTTCCACCGAAAATGAAACATTGGAAAGCGCCTTTACCGCGCTTTCACCTTCTCCGTATATCTTACTGATATTCTCTGCTCTTAAAATTTCCATATAAACATTATACTCCAATATCTCTGCCTGTATAATAACTATTCTGTCACATTCTTCAACGTAAATACAGAAGGCCTGTCTGACCTTCTGCACACACACAATATTATTACTATCGTATTTCGATCTACTCTATTTCCTGGCGATGCGCCATCTTGTATTCATACATAAGATCATCTGCTTCTCTGAGCGCGAGTCCCCGCGACTGGTTGTATTCCGGCGTTATCTCAACGATCCCATAACTGAAAGTCTTATTATATCCGCTCTTTTCGGATCTGCCTTTCTCTGTCAGGCTCTTTCGCTTTTCTTCCATTTCACAAGCCAGCTCATCTTGCGACATATTTTCGGCCAGCAAGAGGAATTCATCCCCACCAACTCTTGCAATTTCGATATCACCGGGCAGGCCTGCAAAGCTGCTCACTGCCTGTTTGATATACCGGTCTCCCTCTGCATGTCCAAATTCATCGTTGGCCTGTTTCAGATGGTCAAGATCTATAAAGCTGAGACAGAAATGTTTTTTCTCCTCCAACCATCGATCTATCACCGGCATGATATAGTGCCTGTTGTGCAGACCGGTCAGCGAATCGATATAAGCCAGTTTTTCAACTTCCATATCTGCTCTTTTCCTATCAGATATGTCTTCAATAAGATGCATAGTTGCCGCTTTTTGACCCCATGCAACATATCTGCTGTCCGCTTCATAATAATAATTCAGTTCGCTGTGTAGTTTTTTATCGAATCGGCCAACTTCAAAACACCATCCGTTTTCTCCCTGGTCGTATGCTCTTGGATACTTTTTTGCTTCCTTGAAAATGTTGTTGAAAAGCCGTTCGTCTTCTATTCTCAGATCCCTGGCCACGGCATTGAAATAAAGAGGCCTCTCCGTCTCGTTCTCCACTACCATTACATATCTGTCCATTTTATCTGTAATGGATTTAAAAAGGTCTCTTGTCTTCACTGCATTATCCATATTTCTCTGCAGTTTGTTCGTTTTTTCCTTCAGCTGATCCGTCATTTCATTGAAAGCATCCGATAACTCGCCCATAAAATCGATATGCTGCGAATAATCTCCCTTTGCGACCTGCTGCGCCTGCCACGTAATATGATTCATTGCAGCCTGAAGCGATTTCAGCTGTCTGGCCAGTACATTATCTCTCGGCGGAGGCGACACATTCAAGTGCCCGTCTGCCAGGGCGATTTGAAAGTCCCTTGCTTCTTTCAACCACACAGAAAGCTGTTCCAGCCCTCTCCCCAAATCACGGAACTCTTCAGGAAGCTCCGAAATATCTATATTATTGGCACTATCTTCAAAAATAATGTCTCTTAGATACTCAAAGAGTATATCCTGAGGTAATCTATTCATATTTCGACCTCTTTATACAGGTACTGCCTCCAGATGCCCGGTAAATCTGCAGACCCGGTCTCCTTTCGCCCAGCAGTCTACTTCTCTGACATGGTACTTATTGTCAGTATATGCATGCAGCAGTCCTGCAATGAACCCTTCATCATAATGGCATATCACTTCGCCTGTCGACGGCAGTCCGCTACAGTCCAGATCCTCGCCAACGGTAAGAGTCATGGCGCCGGTCTTTGCATCGAATTCTTCAATACGAAGTATTCCGATCCTTAGCTCTTTCAGTGTTTTCTGTAGCTGAGCAACAAATCCGTCAAAATCCGCAGTCAGATCCATTGTGTTCTTTGCCAGTTCTTCTCCTGCCATAAATCCTGCTTTTCTGAACAGTTCATGCGCTCTTTCTTCGCCAAATTCTTTGACAAGAACATCCAGCATAGTAAACTCCAGCAATCTGTAAACGATAACCGGCATTTCTTCTCCTAGATTCTCTCTCCCTTTTTTGATGTCTCCCAGACCTTCCCATGAAAAAATATCATGTGTTTCATGGCCTGTGGCTTTTTCTTGAAAAACATTCCCCATAAAAATCCTCCTTGGTGTGAATAAAACATCAATCGTCCTCTTATACCCGTATCACTATTTTAATCTAAAAATCTATAAATAGCAAGCAATTTTATTTATAAGTTGAATAATTTAAAAATATTAGATTTATTATTTTAGTAATTTTTCTTTCTTGTATAATTTGATGGTGAATTTTGCTCCTCCATCGGGGTCATTCTCCGCTTTGACAGTTCCGTTCTGCTCCATCAGGATCATCCTGGCCATAGCAAGGCCTATCCCCACGCTGCTCTCAGATGAATCAGAACCGCTGTAAAACCTCTCAAACAAATGAGGCATATCTTTCTTTGATATACCGGACCCGTTATCCTGCACCACCAGCTGCGTATACAAATCGTTTTCCGAACCGCAGACACGGATGTGCCCTCCCCGGGGAGTATGCTCCATGCAGTTTTTTATTATGTTCCCGACAGCCTCCTGTGTCCAGTTGATATCTCCTTCAAAGGACTCTTCACCCTTCGAACTGTATTCGAACACCTGCTCCCGCAGCTCCATAGGGATCAGAAGAGGACCTGCTGCCTTGTCGACGACGTCCGACAGCCTTACTTTTTCTCTTTTGAAATCCGCAGTGCCGGCATCGATTTTCGACATTTTCAGAAGAGAAGATATTAGCCAGTCTATCCGCGCAAGGTTCTGATTAATACTTTTTAAATGCTTTTTTCGTTCTCTGTCATCCAGATCATCTTTCTGCAGGAAAGACATGACAATATTGATAGTTGTCAGCGGGGTACGAAGCTGATGCGAAATATCAGCTATAGAATCTGTAAGATATATCTTTTCCTTCTGAAGAGCGAAGGCCTGTTCCCTGAGCTTTATTGTCATCTTGTGGACTTCGCTTTCCAGAATGGCCAGTTCGCCTTCCCTATTGTCATTGAGGATGGCCACCTCTTCGTTGTGCAGTATCCCGTCTATTGTTTCCGACAGGCGTGAGATATAATCATATCTTTTTTTAGTTGCCCTTGTGAATATGATACACAAAGACAGTCCCAGTGCAAGGACCAGGCTGCCCGCCGAAATATTTACCAAAAACCCGGCGGCAGAAAAAACTGCTGTCAGGGCAACGGCAATGATCAACGCATTCCTGATTTCCGGGTTTCTGAAAAATCCCATATTATCCTACCTTGTATCCCATTCCCCTGACTGTCTTTATTATCACCGGGTTCTGCGGATCCTTTTCGATCTTTTCACGCAGTCTTTTGATATATACAGTCAAAGTATTGTCATAGACGTACTCTCCGGCTATATCCCAGATCTCATCCAGCAGTTTGTCTCTGGAAAGCACTATGCCCTGATTATTGAAAAATACCAAAAGCAGCCTGTACTCCAGCACCGACAGGAATATTTCTTCATCATCTTTGTAGACGGTCCCTTTCAGAGAATCCACTTTGATGTTGTCCACTTCGAATATGGCTTTTGTATTGCCTTTGCGACGCAGGATATTTCTTATCCTGGACACCAGTTCTCTGGGGCGGAAAGGCTTGGTGATGTAATCATCGGCACCCATGTCAAGGCTGGCTACCGCACTCGCCTCATCGTCGTAAGCCGTGATGAATACCACCGGCGTTTCTTTGTTTTTATTTGTTTCGAAATTTGCTTTTATTGCTGAACAGACTGCATATCCGCTGCCGTCCGGCAGTGAAATGTCAAGAAGCGCCAGATCTACGCGATTGTTCGATATGAGTTCGATGGCTGCCTGCTGTGTTTCGGCAGTCATTACCTGAAAGCCTTCTCCTTCAAGAAGAGCAGACAAATTCTCGATGATATCCACATCATCCTCAACCAGTAATATTTTAGCCATAGGTTCCCTCTTTTCTAAATACTTATCAAAGATTATATCATATACCCAGCTAAAATAAAACTTGAAACATCAGCCTCTGCTGCCGGCTTTACTGTGCTCGGCCCGGTACCACTCCTGTGCCTCTTTGCTCCTTGTGAGCCAGCACTCGCATTTGGCTCCGGCCTCTGTCGTTCCCGTGTCGCCGCATTTGCTGCACTTGTAACGGACATCCATGTAATCGACAGGGATATTGTTTTCTGTCAGCACTCTTGTTTTTTCATCTTCAAGGGCTGCGATTTTTACCTTGAGACTATCTATCCGGCTGAGTTTGTCTGTCCCTCCGGCGATCATGACCTGAGTGAGCCTGCTGCTGCAGTCTATCATGTCTTTTTCTATCTGACCTATGCGAGGTATATTTGAAATGACTTCGGTTTTTCTCTCCCTGGCAGCGCTCTCTGCCTCTTTGCGCAATTCGCCGTAGTACTGCTGCACAACAGCTTTGCTGACTTCTTTTTTGTCTTCCTTAAGTCCCCGGTTCCCTCTCAGGACGGCGTTGATGTAATTGATGTTTGGATTTGAGATCCCGCTGGTCTTCCTGCATGCCGTCAGTATCTCATCCATGGAGCAGCCCAGATCATCCAGCCATTCTGTGATGATCCTGCGTTCCTCTTCTGTGGCGTTCCTGTTGAATCCCAGCGCACGCATGACGCGCCTGAAGACATAATGTCTCCTGTCGGCGTCCTCCAGATGGTTTTCCACATCTTCGCCGGTGGCAAGGCCCTTGCCTGTCCAGTCTTTTACCACAGAGCCTATATACCTGATATTTGTTTTGTTTCGTTCTTTGCAGTACCCGGCAGCCCCCAAAATAACTTCCCGGGTGGCTTTGATCTCATCTACCCAGGAAGCCACTTCATTGATATCGCTCCCGGTAAATACTGTTCCCGTGATCTTCTGCAGCTGATCGAACAGCTCCTTCAGCCTGGTGTTGTCCAAAAGTTCTTTGCCCTTGGATGATACCCTCTCTTTGCTCTTCGTCTTTCCATACAGCTTTTCTTTGAGAGAGATAAACTCAATGCCCCCGGGATTTCTGGTGATCAACCCCTGCTTTGCCCAGTATATCAATGCCTTTTCAACATTCTCAACAGTCATGGAAAGAGTCTTGCCCATTTCTTCTATATCTGTTTCATTCCCTGAATCCATATACATTCTGGCAAGCAAAAACACCTTGACATATCCTTCCGGTGCCATAGGCATATACTCGTTTATGAAAATATTTTCAACAGATGTGTTGAAAAGATATTCTGTACTTTTCTGTTCGCTGATAAATCTCATTTACTGCCGTCCCAGAAAATCATTCAGATCTGAAAGCAGCGACTGCAGATCCACGCCGTGCCCTTCTGCTGCTTCTTCTATATTCTCCATGCTGGAGCCCGGACAACCTACACAGGTAAGGCCGTGGGCTGCGAAAACATCTTCAAGATCCGGAAATTTATCCAGTACTTCGTATACGTTCATGTCCGCTGTTATTTTCATGGCGTCGGTCCTCCTCCGAAATTTTTGTTTACAAATTTAGTATATGTGCTCTGCCACAGCAGGTCCACCCTGCCTATCGGGCCATTCCTCTGTTTTGCCACATGGACTTCGCACTCGCCCGGCGCATCCGTCTCATCATTGTACACCTCGTCCCTGTACAGGAACAGTACAACATC
This sequence comes from Eubacteriaceae bacterium, assembly GCA_034927505.1. GTDB lineage: Bacteria > Bacillota > Clostridia > Peptostreptococcales > Anaerovoracaceae > RUG100. Next base: position 48,644 of record JAYFPY010000011.1, on the reverse strand, counting down.
GGCGTCCTGTTCTATGGCTCCCGATTCACGCAGGTCCGACAGTATCGGCCTGTGGTCGGTTCTTGTTTCAGTGGCTCGGGAAAGCTGCGACAGTACTACCACCGGGCATTCCACTTCTCTTGCCAGCTGCTTCAGACCTCTTGAAAGACTGGATATCTCCTGCTGCCTGCTGTCGGCCCGTCCCTGGAATTCCATCAGCTGGAGATAGTCTATCACTACCAGATCCAGCCCTTTTTCAGCTTTGAGTCTCCTGCACTTGTTTTTCATTTCCATGAGAGAAAGTCCCGGCGTATCATCAATGCTGATATCCGCCTCTCCCAGTCTGTCTATCGTCGTTGTTATCTTGTTCCAATCCTTGTTGTCAAGATCGCCGTTTCGCAGTTTCTGCGCATCCACGCCGGCTTCCATGGCGATAAGCCTCTGGGACAGCTGGTCGCTGCTCATTTCCAAACTGAATATCAGTACCTTGTTTCCTTTGATTGCCGCATTCCTTGCCATGCACAGTGCAAACGCAGTCTTTCCCATTGAAGGTCTTGCCGCTACGATCACCATGTCCGATTTCTGCAATCCTGAAGTCATAGAGTCAAGATCAAGGAATCCTGTCGTAACACCGGTCAGAGCTCCCTTATTTTTTGCTCTTTCACTGATGGCGTTCATATTGTCCAGCAGGATGTCCTTCAAATGGACAACATTTTTGTTCTGCCTGCCCTGGGCAATCTCGAATATCTGCTGCTCTGCATAATCCAGGACTTTTCCTGCATCTATGGAGTCGGCATAACTCTTTTCCATGATCTCGCCTGCCGTCGATATCAGCTTTCGCATTTCCGATTTTTCCGCAACTATCTTTGCGTATTCCCCCGCATTGGCAGTAGTTGGAACATCGGAAGAAAGAGAAGCTACATAGCCTCTTCCTCCAACCATTTCAAGAGCATTTCGTTTTTTCAGTTCCTCGCATACTGTCAGTATGTCAACAGGGCTGTTCTTTTTATGAAGCTCCATTATGGCGTCGAATATTTCCTTGTTGTTAGGATCGTAGAAATCTTCCGATGAGACTTTTTCAGCCACATCGTAGAGCGCATCCTTGTCCAGCATTGCTGCACCCAGCACCGATATCTCCGCCGACCCGTTGTGAGGCGGGATCCTTTCCATTTCAGTCATATCTTTTCCCCTTGTATATTATACAGATATCTCCACTTTCAATTCCGCGGTTATCCCTGCATACAGTTTTACAGGTACTGTCACCAGCCCCGTTTCCTTTATCGGGCTGTCCAGCTGTATCTTTTTTTTGTCTATCTTTACCGCGCACTGTTTTTCCGCAGCTTCGGCAATGTCTTTGCTGGTGATCGATCCGAACAGTCTGCCGCCTTCTCCGCCTTTGGTCTTGATCCTTACAGTGGCTTTGTTCAGCTGATCGCATATAGCCTGAGCTTTTCCTTTTGCCTCGGCCTGAGCTGCATCTTCAGCTGCATTTTTCCTGTCGAGAGCCTTCATGTTCGCCTTTGTGGCCTCCTTGGCCATCCCTCTGGGGATAAGCATATTGCGGGCGTATCCGTCGCTGACTTTTACTACATCTCCGGTCTTTCCGCTGCCTTTTACATCTTGTGTAAGTATTACTTTCATTTTGTTTTCTCCAATATTTTTTTAACTTCTTCTATAGCTTGCTCAGGGCTCAGATCCATCTGTGCCCCTGCGGTATTCATATGGCCTCCGCCGTTGAATCGCTCCATGATTATCTGCACGTTCAGATCTCCTATGGATCTGGCGCTTACGATCGTCCTTCCGTTTTCATTCATTCCCGCCACGAAACTGGCTCTTATACCTCTTACGGTCAGCAGCTCGTCTGCGACCTGCGAGTTGATTATCTGTGCATTTTCATTCTTCCCTTCACAGATGGAAAAAGCCATGTCGTTTTCATCATACTCGGCAGCTGCTATGCATTTTGCCCTTGATTTGAATGTATCCGGGTTTACCTGGAAATATTTCTTTACTTCGGCCATATCGGCGCCGGCTCTCCTGAGCCATGCCGCTGCCTCGAATGTCCTCACTCCCGTTTTGACGGAAAACCTGTTGGTGTCGACGGCTATTCCGGCCATCAGCGCCTCGGCCTCAAGCCTGGTCAGAGCCTTTCTTTCTATGGTATACTGCAGAATCTCAGTGACCAGTTCAGACGTGGATGATGCATAGGGTTCTGTATATGCCAGCGTCGGATTCTTGATGAATTCTTCAGCTTTTCTATGATGATCTATGACCGCCAGTCTGTCTACTTTTTCCAGCAGCTCCGGGAATTCGGTTATGCTGGGTCTGTGAGTATCCACTACAACGACCAGTGTCCCCGCATCCGCCAGATGTCCTGCTTTGCGGTTGGTTATTATGTTATAATCGCCGGTTTCCTTTACTGTCTTGTACATCAGTTCCAAAGCCTCGTTGTGTTTGTTCACTATGATGTAAGTCTCTTTGTTGATCGGTTTTGCAAGACGATATATGCCCAGTGCCGCGCCGAAGGAATCCATGTCCGGATTTCTATGGCCCATGATAAGGACTTTGCTGGATGTCTCGATAAGCCGTGCCAGAGCATGCCCTATGATCCTGGATTTGCCTTTGTTTCCCTTTTCGACAGTCTGGGTTTTCCCGCCGTAGTAGTACAGTTTTTTTCCGTTTTTTACGACAGCCTGGTCGCCGCCTCTTCCCAGTGCGATATCCAATGCTTCGTCTGCATATTTATCGCTCTGTGCAGGATCCTTTCCCCCCAATCCGATGCCGATGGACAGTGTTACCGGAAAATCTGCCTCGGTCTCTATTGTTCTGACTTTGTCCAGAACATTGAATTTGTTTTTCGATTCCTGTTCTATCATTGCCTTTTCTGCAATAATAAGAAACATGTGCTCTTTATGCTTTGTTGTACTGGCGTCGAGCCTGGTGCCCCACGCTCTGATTTCTTTTTCTATTGTAGATACAAGTGCGGACTGATCGTCTTCCTCTGTACTGTTGATCAGTTCATCATAGTTGTCTATATTGACAAGAACAAAACATGGCTGCTCTTCTTCACATTTCTTTTTCAGTTTCTCTGTCTCGGTAATGTCCGTAAAATAAAGGACCAGCGCTTTGTTGTCCGCCTTGAGAAAAGTCGGCGTTATCTTGAAGGTCTTTTCATTCCTCGAAATGATGATAAGTTCTTCTTCCTTTGCGGCAATGAGCAGCTGTTCATGCTTTATCCCGGTCAGGGCAAACACGTCTGCTCCTTTTATCCCGTCATAAAGAAACACCTCTCCTATACGCGGACTGGCGCTTGTGATCTTCCCTTTGCTGTCAACTATGCACATAGGCAGCGGAATGCTGGCAGTAAAAACTGTATCGCTGATTCTTCCTGTCATAAACTCTCCTCTGTTATCTGCCCTTTATCCTCTTTTTCAGTCCCAGGAATAAATCAAGTATTCCGGCAAAGAATAGGATCAGATGTCCGATGCTGGTGAGCCACAGTACTATGACCACTATTACCGGAACAACCTTCGGTATCCTCTTCAAATATGAGAAGTGGAACGCCAAAGCCATCCCCTGAAGGGCAAATGTAAATTGGAATAGGATATTTACATTGGCAAGCAGAAATTCTCCTCCCGAAAAATGTGCTGCCTTCAATATCCATGATATTATGTATATTATGAACCACCCGAAAATGGTGTTTCGCGGAAGAGTGAATTCACGGAAAGGAGGCACCGGATCCAACGGGACTCCATCCTTTTTTATAGCTCTTCCGAGTATCATTCCTTCTATCCACGATATTATCAGACCCATTATGAGGAGTGCCGACGGCAGGACCTGCGCGCTTGCTTCATACAGAGCTTTGTACGCATCGATCCTCTCCTGCGTACTGCTTTGCGACATACCCATGACCTGCGTCATCTGATCGTTGTCTGCCAGAGCCTTTGCCATGCTGCCGATGGCATTGTCTATTTCCGCTCCGATCCCCTGTCCGGAAACCTGCGCGATCACAAAGATAAAAGCAATCCCCACACCGGACAGTACAGCCCCTTCAAGGATAGTCCTGTATGGACCCGCACCCTTTTTCAGCCCTCTGATCAGCATCGGGATCGGCAAAATCAGTAACAATATCAACATTAGATTTGAATACATGCCATCTCCTCGAATCATTTTTATCGTGACTGTTATTATACCATATTCCTTATCTATTTTCATCTAAATCCCCACGACAACTAAAAAACCGCCTGCATCGTATGCAAACGGTCTTTTCTGTCATATCAGTCTGCTGTGTAAGGCAGCAGTGCCACTACTCTTGCTCTCTTCACTGCAGTAGTTACTGCTCTCTGGTGCTTTGCGCAAGTTCCTGTGACTCTCTTCGGGAGGATCTTTCCTCTCTCTGTAACATACTTTTTCAAAGTATCTACGTCTTTATAATCTATTGTTGCTGTTTTGTCTGTGCAAAACTGGCAAACTTTCTTTTTTCTGAATCCGCCACGTCTTCTGTCCATCATGACTTTTTCTCCTTTCCTTTAGAACGGTATGTCGTCATCATCAATGGCATCAAAGCCTGCCGGGATACTTCCGTTCCCCTGTGCCGGCTGCTCCGGCTGTGCGGGCTGATAAGCCTGCTGAGACTGCATCGCCGGTGCCGGCGCGCTGCTCTGCTGAGGCTGTGCATTATTGAATGAACGCTGGGCTCCGCTGCCTTGTCCGGCTCTGTCGCCCCATTCCAAAAATTCTACTCTGCTGGCAATGACCTCCGTCGTATAGACTTTATTGCCTTCTTTATTGACGTAACTGCCTGTCTGTATCCTGCCTTCAACGGCAACGAGTCTGCCTTTTGCAATATACTTTTCGCAGCTTTCCGCCTGTTTTCCGAAAACGACGATGCTTGGAAAATCAGCTTCCTTTGTACCGTCTCTCTTCGGGGGTCTGTCTATAGCAATAGAAAATCTTGCTATCGCCATATTGTCATTTGAATATCTGACTTCCGGGTCTCTTGTAAGTCTCCCTATCAGTACTACATGATTCATGATCTTCCCCCTTTATTTTTCATCTTTATTGACTATGATGTGTCTCATGATAACATCTGAGATCTTCAGCCTTCTGTCCAGTTCTTTCGGTGCCTGAGATTCAGCCTGGAACTGTATTACTACATAATATCCGTCGTTCTTCTTCCAGATCGGATAAGCCAGTTTTCTCATGCCCCATACGTCTACCTCTCCAACGGTTCCGTTTGCTTCGATGATACCTTTTACAGTTTCAACTGTTGCATCCTTTTTCTCGTCTTCCAATGTAGGATCGATTATGAACATAACTTCGTAATTTGTCATTCTTTTCACCTCCCTGTGGACTAAATGGCGACGGCTTCATTGCCGGCGCAAGGGGTTATAAACTTCTCTGCGATTTTACACGCCCTATTATTATACATCATCTCGAGATGAATTCAAGCATTTTCTTAAAAAGACCGGCAGTCATCCCGCCGGTCTCCATAATATATATTTGCTCTGTTATTGTATGCCGTTCTACTTGCTGTAGTTGTAGAAACCTTCTCCGGTCTTCATTCCCAGCTTGTTTGCTCTTACCATCTTTCTGAGAAGAGTGTGAGCTCTGTACTTTGTATCGCCGAATTCTTCATAGAGAACATCCATGATAGCCAGTACTACGTCCAGTCCGATCAGATCGCCCAGTGCGAGAGGCCCCATCGGGTGGTTTGCGCCCAGTTTCATTGCTGTGTCGATGCCTTCTGCATCTGCAACGCCTTCAGCGTAGATCCCTATTGCTTCGTTGATCATTGGGATCAGGATCCTGTTTACTACGAATCCCGGTGCTTCTGCTACTTCTACCGGCGTCTTCTTAAGACTCTTTGTCAGCTCGAGGATAGTGTCTCTGGTCTCGTCCGAAGTAGTCAGCCCCTGAATGATCTCAACCAGCTTCATTACAGGAACCGGATTGAAGAAATGCATTCCAATAACCTTGTCCGGTCTCTTCGTTGCAGCTGCGATCTCAGTGATCGAAAGTGATGAAGTGTTCGTTGCCAGGATAGTACCCGGTTTGCACAGCTCGTCCAGTTCTGCAAAGAGTGCTTTTTTTGCTTCTGCATTTTCTGTAGCTGCTTCGATGATCAGATCTGCATCCTTTACGACTTCGATATCCGTGGATCCCTGCAGTCTTCCCAGCATTTCATCTTTTTCAGCAGCGGTGATCTTTTCTTTTTTCACCAGCTTTTCCAGGTTTTTTGTAACCTTTGCGATGCCGTTATCTACGGAAGTCTGTCTTCTTGCCCTCAGTACAACTTCATATCCGTTCATGGTCAGAGTCTGAATGATCCCTGCTCCCATTGTGCCTGTACCTAAAACACCTATTTTTTTCATTATAATGTCCTCCTTGTTATGATTATAATCTGTTTTTCTCGATCCTTAAAGCGATCGATCACGCGTAATTAAAAGTAATTATATATCACGCCTTCAAAAAAGTCTACTTTCACAGGCTTTTTTCTCGTTTTTTTCTGCACCCGGCTCAGATGGTTCCTGCATCTGTCGTCGGCCTGCTTTCTGTTTTTACTGCAGGCTTTACTGCCGGCTTTGACCCGGCCGGTCTGCTGTCGTTTTTTACGATTTCTGTCAGGCTGCTGGCAAGACCTGCTATCCCCTGGATCTCCGACGGGATGATGATCTTTGTAGCTTTGCCGTCTGCCGCCGTCTGGAAAGCTTCCAGACTCTTCAAAGTGAGGACTTCACTTGTAGGCGCAGATCCGACTATCATTTTGATACCTTCGGCTGTTGCTTCCTGTACCATTTTGATAGCTGCCGCTTCACCTTCAGCATTCTTTATCATAGCCTGCTTTTTACCTTCGGCTTCAAGGATGGCTGATTCTTTGTTTCCTTCGGCGACCAGCACTACTGACTGTTTTTTACCTTCTGCACGGAGTACGGCTTCTCTCTTTTCACGCTCTGCACGCATCTGTTTTTCCATAGCTTCCTGGATCTCGCGAGGCGGATCTATGTTCTTGACTTCTACTCTGTTTATTTTGATGCCCCACGGGTCTGTTGCTTCGTCAAGAACGATGCGGATCTTTCCGTTTATAGTATCCCTGCTGGTCAGGGTACTGTCCAGTTCCAGGTCTCCGATAATATTTCTCAGTGTGGTCGCAGTCAGGTTTTCTATGGCTGCCATTGGATTGTCCGCGCCGTATGTATACAGTTTCGGATCTGTGATCTGGAAGTATACGACGGTATCGATGTTGATCGTTACATTGTCCTTTGTGATCACCGGCTGAGGCGGGAAATCTATGACATGTTCCTTCAGAGAAACTTTCTTTGAAACCTTGTCTATCAGCGGAGCCTTGAAATGCAGACCGGTCTCCCAGCTGGCGTTATACGCTCCAAGCCTTTCAATAACGAATGAGTGTGCCTGAGGCACGATCCTGATGTTAGTGATCACCAGCCAGATTACCAGTACGATGATCACTATTACAACAACAATGTTTGTAATAGTCATTATTTTTCCTCCACTATTATCTTTACACCTTCCACACGTTTTATTACAACTTCTGTTCCGGCAGCAATGGTATGATCCGCCGCTGCCGCCCATGTGAGCCCGCCCACTTTGGCTTCCCCGGGCGCCACAGGTGAAATGTCTTTAGTCACTACCACGGTCCTTCCGATCATAGCATCTACATTGGTATGTTCTTTTCCCACTTTCATTTTTTTGACCAGTATCGGTCTGGTGGTCAGCAGCAGTATTGCAGATACTGCCAGGAACACCACTATCTCCGTGATGATGTTGTCTGTAAAAAAGGCGGCTATGGCAGCTGCAACTCCGCCGGCCACGAACCATATGCTGGTAAGACTGGTTGTCATAGCTTCGACCACTCCGAAAATGAACGCAATGAATATCCAGACCATTGGCATGGGAACTGTGATTCCTATTACTGTTATTCCTGTTACTGTCATATTTTATTCCTTTCCTTTTTTCTTATTACACTGGCAAGTATATAGTTTATCACAGATACTGCCAATGCGCCAAGAAATACATATATATATCCGTTCGCCCCGTGAGAATACCATACCCATCCGGCTATTACCGGTATGCACATAGATACTACATGGTCCATGCTCTGTCCCGTAGAAAGAGTCCTTGCCACCTCCGAGGGATCCCGCGCCAGCTTTTTCACATACGTAGCCCTGGCCATTACAGCCGACTCCATCAGTTTGTCTCCTATATAGCAGATCCCAACCACGATCATTGCCGCCGCTGCCGGAAGGCTTATCTTTGCAAAGGCAAAACCAATGCATGCAATGAACATGACCACGGCTTCCAGCTGGAGAGCAAAGCCTTCTCCTTTCCTGTCTATCAGATTCCCGTACCAGGGTTTGAAAAACAGATTGATGATGCAGACCACAAAAAAGAGCGCCGTGATAGTTGTGACCGGCCTGCCGTATATGTCTATTATAAGCCACGGCACAAATGTGATCGTGATCTGCTTTCTGGCTCCGTTCACCGTCTGCAGCATGTAATACATCTTGAATTCTCTGCGGAATACGAATCTCTTTTTGCTGACCACCTTAGGTTTGCCCCTGTCCATGAAAAGGAACAATACTCCGGCCAGTGCCATTGCCGTACCGGCAAAAGCAAATACTGCTGTATATGTGATATCGGTGAATTTGTACAGCAGATACAGCACCGCCGTCGATATGATAATGGCAAAGCTGCCAAGGCCCTGCACCTGACCCAGTCTCTGTCCGAACTGTTTTCCTTTTGCAAAAGTCATTGCGATGGTGTTGGACAGCGGGATATATAGATGCTGTCCCGTACTGTATATCACCAGGCAGATCAGCACTATGGAAAACTGATTCGGTGCCATGCCGAAAAGTAGCAGTCCCACGCCTCCTACGATGTTTGCCACCGCTGCTATCCTGACATCGCCAAGGCTGTTGAGCATCCCTATGATCACCACCGTCAGCAGGCCGGGCAGTTCTCTGGGCGTTTCAACAAGAGTTCTCTGCATTATTGTAAATCCCAGATCATCATAAAGTCTGTTGGCCAGGGATGTGCTCTCCACTGCGGACACCAGTCCCAGCAGGACGCTTATGACCAGGAATATAAACAGATCTCCCGGTATTTCTCTTCCAAATATCCTGACGTTCTTCAATCGCTGCTCCTTAAAACAATCCCATTTGGATGAGATCGATAGCTATAGGTATGGTCCCCATGGACAGTACTGTTGTGAAAAAAAGTATCCGGCTGGCAACTTCCTCGTTTTGTTTTTCCTGCTGTGCCAGCATGGAAACAGTAGCGCCCGAAGGGAAACAGCATCCCAGTATGAGCATAGCCTTCATCAGCGCGGATATTGGCAGGAACCACACGATCAGCGCGGTCACCGCCGGCAGCAGAATCAGCTTCATTATGGCCGAACCCCAGACGATCCTGTTCTTCAGCATCTCTGAAAATTTGCTTCCCGCCAGAGATGATCCTATAAATATCATCGCCATGGGAGTGGCCACATTCCCCATATATCCCAGGTATTCTCCGGGAGCATTGTCCAGTGATATCCCGGACAGGCTGATAAATATCCCTATGTATACCGCGACCAGATTCGGGTTCAAAATTATTTTCACCGTCCGCTGCAGGATCGTTTTAAAGTCTATACGGGGCCGGTCCGCATTGTTCCGCCTCAGACATATCAGCCCGTATGAGAAAAAATAAATGTTCAGCGCTACATTGTGCGCCATCATCAAAAATAATCCCTGCTGCCCAAAGAATATAAGGGCCACGGGGAATCCCATGAACCCATCGTTGGGCGCCGACATGGAAAGCTCCGCCACATTGGCTGCTCTCTTGGGTATATGCTTTCTCGCCGTGTACAGACGCGCCAGCGCCGCATATACTGCAAACAAGCCGCAGGTTATCCCCAGCATGATGAGGAACTGCACGATCATATCGCCGTTCATCTTCAGCTTGCCGATATTGATCACCAGCAGACAGGGATAAGCAAAATAAACGATGAATTTGTTAAGTCCATCGTTCATTGCGCTGTTTATGAAATTTGCCTTCCGCATCACATATCCGGTAAACATGATCGCAAACAGGACAAAATACTTTCCGTACATCTTTCTTCCTTTACCGTTTCTCTTAGTTGAAGTATAAGTTGTTTGTCACATATTCCGGATCGCAGGTGACATCTACGCCCAGTGCCTTCAAAGTCCGTTCATCCTTGTCGCTCAGTATTGCCGTACAGTGCGCCCGGCATCCGTCCAGTTCTTTCAGCTTTTCCGCAGCAACTTCTGCACTTGGGTTGGTCGCAGCGGATATGGTCAGAGCCGTCAATATTTCTTCCGCATTCAGACTGGATTTTTCCTGTTTCAGTATATCTGTCTTCAGGGCCTGTATTTCTTTCAATACGTTAGGTGATATCAAATGTATGTCATCCGCCATTCCGCTGAGCACCTTTATGCTGTTCAGCATCACTGCGCTGGCTGCAACCATGCGCCTGGAGCTTCGCCCCGTTATGATCTTGCCGTCGGGAAGCTGCAGAGCCATGATGACCACGTTTTCATACCGTTCATCGCACTCCCTCTTCTTCTCAGCATAATCTCTGGCCGGCTGTACCACCGTTCTGTCTGTCTCCTTCAGATCCAGCTCATCCATCAGCAGTTTACACCTGTCCACCGAATCTTCATTTATTTTTCCTTTTTTATAATCGCACTGAGCGATAAAGTATCTGCGTATGACCTCCTGGCAGGCTGCATCCCGGCATACCCGGTCATCGATTATGGAAAAGCCGGCCCGGTTCACGCCCATATCTGTAGGCGATCTGTATTCGGCTTCTTCTCCGGTGATCTTTTCTATTATCCTCTTTACCACCGGAAATACTTCCAGGTCCCGATTATAGTTTACCGCTGCCTTTCCGTAGGCTTCCAGATGGAAAGAGTCTATCATATTGACATCTTTCAGATCGGCTGTCGCCGCTTCATAAGCTACATTCACCGGGTGTTTGAGAGGAAGGCTCCATATAGGGAATGTCTCGAACTTTGCATACCTTGCCTTGATCCCTCTCTTGAAATCATGATAAAGCTGAGACAGACATGTCGCCAGCTTGCCGCTGCCTCCTCCAGGTCCGTTCACAACTACCAGCGGTTTGGTCACCTCGATATACGGATTGGCTCCGTATCCCTCATCGCTTACTATGGTTTCCACATCCGTGGGATATCCCTTTGTGAATCTGTGTTTGTACGTTTTGATGCCTCGTCGTTCCAGCTTGTTTATAAACATGTTCACTGCAGGAACATCTTCGTATCTTGTTACGACCACGCTGTTTATCTCCAGTTCATATTTTCTGAACATATCGATTATCCTGAGCACTTCCAGATCATAAGTGATCCCAAAGTCCTGTCTGGTTTTATTTGTTGCGATATCTCCGGAATATACACATATTATTATTTCCGTTTCATCCTTCAGCCTGTGAAGCAGTTCTATCTTTGCATTTTCATCAAAGCCCGGCAGGACACGCATAGCATGTTTGTCCTGTACCAGTTTGCCTCCGAATTCCAGATACAGCCTTTCGCTGTCTCCTTCATTGATCCTTTCCTTGATGTATCTGGACTGTTCCTCCAGATATTTTGCCGCGTCAAATCCAATTTTAGTCATCTGTTCCTCCTCTTAGAACATAAAGCCCACATAGATACCCATAGTGACCACAAGTGCAATGCATATCACAATTGCAACGATACGCATCCATCTTTTGTTGCTATACATCTCCTTCTGCCTCCTTGCTGCAGATCACTGCAATATTTCGATATTGAGTCTGCTCCTGCCTTCAGACAGCCCCTTCAGACTCACGTTATAGTCTATACTCACCGACCCGCTCCCCTCCGAAGTAACGTTGTTTGTCAGATCGTTGGTCAGGACTTCCATCTCCACCGCCCCGTAAGGCGTGTCATAGTATCCTGTAAATCTCTTTCCTTTTTCAAAGTGGATCTCTGTGTCTATATCCACGGCGCTGCCCTTTCTTGTCATCCGCACAGACTGGCCTTCAAGAGTCAGCCGCGTTTTACAGCCTTCCATTCCGGACATCTCACTTTCATCATATGTGAGATATATGATTTTGCCTCTCTTATACAGTTTGCCGTCGGTAATCAGTTCTACCTGATCTTCTTCAGCGCTTTCATATATATAACTGCCTTTTATTTTCAATCTTATTTCCTTCATACTATTTCCCCCAAAGTGCTTTCACCTTCTCTGCATTATCGTTTATTATCGTCTTTGCCGTCGCTTTCTGTCTGCTGCATGCGAACAGATACACTTTTATCTTCGGCTCCGTCCCTGATGGTCTGATAATGATCCTGGACTCGTCGTTCAAAACAAATTCCAGGATATTCTCTTTTGGCAGCCCTGTCGGCCTTGTACCTGCCGCCATTTCGCATTTAGAACTGTCACCGATAATATACTGCTCTCCAGTAAGATAGTCAATGATCGTTGTAGCTTTTTTCCCAAAAATATCTTCATGGCTGTGCTTTCTGATACTGTCCATTATTTTCTGCATTTTTTTAACGCCTCTGGATCCGTCAAATGTAAAGCTCAGCACTTTTTCCTTATAGTATCCATACTCCTCGCTTATTTCTTCCAGGGCCTGAAGCAGAGTCCTCCCCCGCTCCTTATGATAAGCCGCCATCCGGCATGCAAGCAGCGCTGTACTGACGCCGTCTTTGTCTCTGACAAAATCTCCCGCCAGATATCCGTTTCCTTCTTCAAATCCGAATATGAATCTGTCGCGGAGCCGTCCTATCTTTTCACCTATATATTTGAATCCGATGAGACATGTCTCAATGCCTATACCGTTTTCTTCTGCTATTTTGTCTATCTGCGGAGTGCTGACGATAGACCTTACGGCCACGGCCTGCTCCGGTATCTCCTTTGCCCTGCATATATAATCAAAGAGAAGCACTGCGATCTGATTCCCTGACAGGTTTTTATATCCGTTTCCTTTTTTCACTGCTATGCCCAGCCTGTCGCAGTCCGGATCTGTAGCAATGATCAGGTCACTGTCTGTATCATCGCATAGTCTTTCCGCCAGTCCATATATCTCGCTGTACTCAGGATTCGGCGATGGACATGTTGGGAAATCGCCATCGGGCATTTTCTGTTCTTCCACTACATGGATATTTTTCAGTCCGGCTTTTGACAGCAGCTCCGTTATTGGCTTTTGTCCCGTCCCGTTCAGTGGCGTATACACTAGCTTCAGATCTGACAGATCTCTGTCTTCACCCGGAGAAACTTTATACGCTTCTTCGACAAAATCATGACTGATCTTCTCAGGCACAGCCGCGATCAGTCCTTTTCCTCTGCCGTTCCTGACATCGCCGAAAATATCAACTTTTTTGATTTCTTCAAATATCCCTTCAGCGACCCGGCTCCTTATCTGACAGCCTTCCGAATCATATACCTTGTAGCCGTTGTATTCTTTCGGGTTGTGGCTTGCAGTTATCATTATCCCCATGTCGCATGACAGTTCTCTGATGGCAAAAGACAACGCCGAGACCGGCATTATTTCATTGAAGACATATGTTTTTATATCATTTGCCGCAAGAACCTCTGCCGCAGCATCAGCATATTTCTTCGAGTTGTTCCTGCTGTCATAGCTGATCACAGCTGATGGGTTTTTATAGTATATGTTCATATAGTCGGACAACCCTTGCGTTGCCCGTCTGACTACAGGAACATTCATCCGATTGGTCCCGGGCATCATAACGCCCCGCAGCCCGGAAGTCCCGAATTTCAGGTCTTTATAAAAAGCTTCGTATATGTCATCTTCTTTGTCTTCCATCATCAGCAGGCCGTCGAAAAGATCGTCCCCGGGATCTGTGTTTCTCAGCCATCGTTTATATTCTTTAATGCATTTTTTCATAATTCGGTTCCTTTTTTAAGGTAAATTTCAATATATTATTTTACCATACATCACATTAAAGGTACAATATAATCGAAAGGCGGCAACGTATGAAAACTACAAATTCATATTATTACAAACCTGGCGGTGACGACAATAGATCTATCAGCATGAGCAAAAAATCATTTGTGTTATTGATAGTAATAATTGTAGCTCTTGCCAGTGCGATCAGTTTCGGAGGAACTTCGATCGCAAACTACATTTCCGGCAGCAGTGGGAGTTCTACCAACGTGACAGGAACAGGATACAAACTGGAAGATGCAACAGACAGCAGCATGACTGTACAGGAGATAACCAAAAAGGTGCAGGACTCCGTAGTGGAGATCAAGACCGAGAGCAGCCAGCAGGGCGGCTGGGTCGGCCAGTATGTTACTGAAGGCGCAGGAAGCGGCGTTATCATAAAGAGCAACGGCTATATCCTGACCAACAATCATGTCATCAGTGACGCAAGTACGATCTCTGTAACAGTGGGCAAAAAAAGTTATAAGGCAACTGTAGTAGGTACAGACAGTGAGAACGATATAGCTGTACTGAAGATCAATGCAAAAAATCTGACTGCTGCAACTTACGGCAACAGCGATCAGATCGATGTGGGCGATATGTCAGTGGTCATCGGCAATCCTCTCGGAGAGTTGGGCGGCAGTGTGGCTGCAGGAATCATCAGTGCGAAGAACAGAGAAGTCACTCTTGAAAATCAGGACATGACTTTGATACAGACAGACGCTTCTGTCAATCCGGGCAATTCCGGCGGCGGTATGTTCAACGACAACGGACAGCTGATCGGCATAGTGGTTGCAAAATCATCCAGTGAAAATACAGAAGGCCTGGGATTTGCGATCCCTATCAATGTTGCAGCAAAATCAGCCAGCAACATCATGAAAGGCAAGTCTTCTGCCAGCACATCTTCATCAAAGGCAAACTCCGGTATGTCTTACCAGGATCTTACCGACTCCAGTGATGCTCAGAGTGCAGGCGTCAGCGAGACAGGCATTTATATCGCCGAGATATACAGTTCCAATGCCAAGCAGGCCGGATTCCAGTCCGGAGATCTGGTTTACAAGGTGGACGGGAAAAAGATCAGTTCCTTCAGCACTCTGAAAAAGATAATCCAGTCTCACAAGGCCGGGGACAAGATCAAATATGTAGTCGTTAGAGACAACCAAACCGTCTCCATGACTCTTACCCTTGTCTCGGAGGATGATTCCGATTCATCGACAAACGGCAGCAGTGATTCCGGCAGCGACAGCTATGACAGCTACGGCAGCGGAAACGGCAGTGACAGTTACGGCAATGATCAAAACAGTGATTCATACGGCTGGTAAACAAGCTTTTTAGCCACCATAAAACCGGATCGGCAGATCCGGTTTTTATTTTTTGTTCATCTTATGATCATCTGCTATTCTGCAGGTACAAAATCTTCCCTTATCATTTCCTTCAGGCGTTCTATGTGGATATCTGCAGCATACCTGGCGTCGTCTGCTGCTCCGCTGACTATACCTTCCATGATCAAATGATGCTCTGCAGGCATCTTCTCTCCCCGCTTGAACGAATCATAGTAAAGGTATCTGAAACGGAGTACCAGCTCCTGCAGCTGTTCTACCATGTTCACCAGTATTTTGTTGTCAGCGCCTTCAACAATGATATGATGGAATTCTGTGTCGTATTTTATCATATCATGGGTATTTCCTTCTTTTACAGCCCTGTCATATCCGTCGGCAGCCTCCCGCATCTTCTGTTTTCCTTCTCTGCTCATTCTCGTTGCGGCGTAAAATGCAGCCAGCCCTTCCATGTTTTGTCTGACTTCCAGTATTTCTATCATATCTTTCTGAGATATCTGCGAGGCATAAGCGCCCCTTCTCGGTTCGATGGTCACCAGACCTTCTTTTTCAAGTTTCCTTATGGCTTCCCGGATCGGCGTTCTCGATACACCCATGTCTTCTGCCATTTCCACTTCCATCATCCTTGTCCCGGGCACGATCTGACCTTTAAGGATCTGCATCTTCAGCTCTTCATATACGATCTCACGCAGCGGCCTGTGATTTTTGATGTCCAGATTAAGCATTGTTTTTCTCCCCATTTACAGTTTCAATGTTATAAGTTTCTTCATTTATTCTTTTCATCTTCATATATACTTCTTCCTGTTCTGCTCTGTCATGAAAAAGAGCAAAAACAGTAGGACCGCTGCCGCTCATCAGGACAGCCCCCTTAGAACATGCATTTTGCATATTGTTCTTTGTATACACAACTATATCATACCTTTTTAGCGTGTGATTTTCAAGTACATTGATCATATTCCTTTTGATCTTTCCCCAATCTTTTTCCTTTATTCCCTGTACTTGTTCATCTATATCCGGATGCTCTGCAATGTGTACTTTGTCGATGCCTTCGTACACTGTTTTTGTAGAAACGCTGATATTCGGTTTCGATAAAACCACTCCTGCCGGATAAGCCGGCAGCGGTTCAAGGTCTGTCCCTGTCCCGGTGGCCCGTGCGCATGTAGAAGCCATAGGGTCCCCGGAAAGCCCCGAATTCTCGTTCATCTTTGCCGTACCCATAACCGAAAAAGCCATGTCCGCTCCCAGCTCGGCTCCGATGCTGCACAGTTCCTCAACGCTGAGCCCCAGGTCCCATAGCCTGTTCAACGCGACAAGCACGGCGGCTCCGTTTCCGCTGCCCCCGGCCAGTCCCGCCGCAACGGGTATCCTTTTTTCTATCCTTATTTTCAATGTACCGGAAATCGACGGCCTGTATTTTTCTTTCACCGACACTGCGGCTTTGTACGCCAGATTGTTTTCGTCTGCGGGCAGATCTTGGCGCCCCGGATCCAGCATGATCTCAAGTCCTCCGGCATTTTTTTCCTCCCATTTCACGAAAACATCATCATGAAGATCTACCATGTGCATTACCATATCCACCTGATGAAAACCATTATCCATGACCCCCAAAACATCCAGGGAAAGATTGATCTTTCCGTAGGCCTTGATCATTATTTCTTTCACTGCAGCCTCCTTCTTAAAAAAATGAGCGGATATATCCGCTCATTTATACTATTTCTTTTTGTTTTTATTCTTCTGCTTTCCGCTCTGGTTCTTCGGATTGGTGTTTTTGGATCTATTCTGTGCAGATGACTTCGCCACAGGATATTTGTATGTGCTGCCCGCTGCAGATATAGGTCGTGGTGCGGGTACCCGCATATTGTCCGAAGATATCTCTTCTTTGTTTTCCCTTTTGTGCCGAGCTTTTTTCGCCTGCGCGGCCGCAACTTTTTCTTTCTTTTTCTGGTCCTTCGCAACTATCTCCTCAACGGATTTGCCGGTCCTCTTTGATTCCTTGTATGGATTTACCGGCGCCTCTTTCTTGTTTGCTGCTTCTTTGGCCTGCTTTTTGGCCTCACGGCTGGTAAAGAATATCATTCCTACTACCATTACTCCCATCATGGCCATACTGACGCGCATGCTGGTCTTCTGATTCAAAGTTTTAAAGGACATGGTGTATTTGTCCATAGTATCGCCGTCTGCAGAAGTGAAACCGCCATCCATAACGAAAGTGTACTTTGTTTCACTCTTGATGCTGGCTTTTTTCTTTGCGTCTTTACTGGTGTCTGCCAGAACCAGCATTACATTTTTTTCATCTGAGCTGAATGCTACTCTGGAAGGAATTTTCTTGCCTTTGTTATCCAGCAGGTGACATTTTTTTGCGTTTGCCTTTTGATATTTTTTGCTGTAGACAGCCTCTGTGAAATATACCTTGACTCCCATGTTGTCTATGGCCTGTCCGGTCGCGCCGTCTTTCGGCGCTGTCTTTTCGATCCCGAAGTCCGATGCAAAAGCCAGACTCCCGCAGGACATGATCAATATCAATGCAAGTGCCAGAAGAGCACCTATTCTTTTCATTATTTGTTTCCTCCGTTTCGCTTCCTCAGTTTTCTGAAGAAATCTTTCATTATGCTGCGGCATTCTTCTTCGAGGATACCGGTTTCTACCTCTGCATAATGATTAAGTTTTTTTTCCTGTACTATATTGAAGACGGACCCGCAGGCTCCCGCTTTGGGATCCATGGTTCCGATGTATATCTTTGAGATCCTGGACCAGACTATTGCCCCGGCACACATGCTGCAGGGTTCAGCAGTAACATACATTTCACATCCCGTCAGTCTCCAGCCGCCCAGATGCTCTGCCGCCATTCTGACAGCGATCATCTCTCCGTGAGCTGTTGGGTCACGGTCTGTTTCCGTTCTGTTATGTCCTCTGCCTATTATCTCGCCATCTTTTACTATAACTGCACCTACAGGCACTTCACCCATATCCGCAGCCTTTTCAGCTTCAATTAAGGCTTGTCTCATATACTTTTCCATATGCTTTACAATACTATCATATTTTGTCTTTCTGTTCAAGGGCTTTCAGTTGCATCTCATGGTAATTTATGGTACTATTTTCATTGTATTTTCAGAAAGGATAACACAGCATGATTCTCGACTTGATAATAGCGGCAATACTGATAATAACGGCCATATACGGCTATAAAAAAGGTTTTGTCTACACTTTGATACATACAGCCGGATGGGCAGTCGCTCTTGCCGCGGCTTACTTCGGCACTGGCTGGCTGAGTCCGCTGGTCAAGGAACACACTTCCTACTACGACTGGCTGATGGAAGGCTTTACATACAGGTTCGATTCGCTTACCGGGATACAGGCTTCCGAAGACAGTATACCTTCCGGTATCAGCTCTGTCCTTGGAAATGTGACCAACAGTATTTCAGATGGTCTGGCAACCGCATTTTCGACTTTGGTTTTTTCCATCACGATCTTCGCTGCCATATTCATCATTGTAAAGATTGTATTATGGCTGATCCTGAGAGTTTTATCAAAAGAATATAACGGACATGTCGGCGGTGTGGACGGCTTTTTCGGCGTGCTGATCGGTCTTGTCAAAGGTGTCATCCTGGTCTTCATTTTTCTGGCACTGCTGCTGCCGGCGATCAACCTTATGGCTCCGGATTTCACAGAAGGCGTTACCGCCGCTCTGAAGGATTCATATATTGCTAAAACGCTCTATGACAACAACCTGCTGCTCATACTGCTGCAGAGCGCCTTTACATCGTAGCTCATTTGATCTTTCGGCCCACTACCGCGAACCTTCCATCGTCAACATGATATGCGCATGTCGACAGTGTCACAAGCTGTTCTCCGTATTCAGGCGTTATACCTGTATCGTAAAGCGAAAGAGCTTTTATGCCCTCTACATACTGTTCATACTGTTTTTTATCTCCGATGTACGGATACTCATAGTACTTGAATTCTTTTGAATCCTCGGAGTATATCTGCGTCCTGAACGCAGCCACGACTTCGTATGTTCCGTTTACCTGTTTGCCTTTTCTGACTTCATCATATGTGAAAGTCTTATGCTCTTTATAGAAATCCTTTTCTTCGTATTTGAGAAGCTGATGGAACATGGTCCCGTTTTTCATGTTATGCCCGTATATAAGATAGTTCTCCGATACGCCGATCTTGCTGGAAGCATCCAAAAATGGAGTTCCCGCCAGCGAATCTTTTTTCTCGAAATTCCTTCTCAGATAATACTCCGGCTCATTGATGGTCTGCATCACCGGATAATCGATCTTCGTATCTTTTACTTCAACCCATCCTGCAAGATCGCTGTTGTCTTTGTACAGCGCCTCAAGGTCGTGCCCTCCGTTGACCTGCAGTTTATTGAAATCGTTCTGCTCTACAGCCCCTCGGATATAATGCTGCAGGATAACTCCCAGCGCAACCAAAAATACGATCAGTGCAACTGTAAACACGATCTTTCTGCCGGTTCCCATTTCCTTGAATCTGCTCATAAATGTATTCCCCCGTTTCTTTTCACATTAACAGGTACATTTTAGCACATGTATCCCGTAATATCAAAGACTCGCCGCATACAGCGGCGAGTCTTTTTGAAACACACTCTTTCTTCTTTCCGGCTTATTCTTTTGACATTTATATACTCTTATTTCCAGTACAGTTTATATGCTCCGCTGGATTTGCTGTTTGCTCTTTCGACCTTCGCATACCATGTGCCTTTGACGGCATTGCCTTTTGCAGTATATGTATATCCGTATGCTCTGGACAAAGTCAATGTCCTGGAGACTGAGGTCCTGCCTCTCTTGTGATAAAGCTTGACTTTGATCCTGTCGTTTGTTCCTGCTGTAGCCCTGATCGTAAGCTTTTTCTTTGACGTCTTTATTTTGTACCAGTCTTTAGTTCCGGATCCTGCAGCAATTGCACCATATCTGTTCTTTTTCCTTTTTATAGTCTTCGCTTTAGATTTCTTGGATCCGCTCTTTTCTTTTATTGCCTTGCTCTGATAGGTGATCGCATACCAGTATACCGGCAAATATGACGGAGACATGCGGAAAGAATATGTCTTTCCTTTTTTCACTCCGTAGCATACAGCATTCATCCACTTGGATGCCGAACTAGTCACCCCGTTGCTGAGATAATCTTTTCCCGACAGGGCCTTGCTGCCTGCATACAGAGAAACATATCCGCCGTATGGTGCTGCGCTCACAGCAACATATCCTGTTTTATCCGCTTTGAATGTCATGATGTTGGCAGCATTGTCCATATTTCCCACATAGTACGTTCCCCCGGATGCTATGGTTCTGTTTACACTGCTCATAAATATTGCACTTGTTACATTGTTTACCGTATACGTCCCTGCTGTCGCTACCGGTACCGTTTTGAATCCGCTGCTGTTTATATATACTGTAGTATATCCCGGTATGTTCGAACTTACTGAAGTGCCTGCAGTTCCTACCACATAGATGACTCCGGGACCGTTTGCGGCCACGCTTACATTTGCTTTTACACCGGTTTTTACGGCACTCTTTTCCTGCGTCATCTGTCCTGCATCAGACTTTGTTTCAGTTTTCTTTACAGACTCCTTGATGCCTGCCGTTCCTGCAGAAGCCACTGCCGGGATGGTCATCGTCACAGCCATGATCATGGCCAGCACAGTGCATAGTATCAGTTTCCTTTTCTTCATATTTGTTCCTCCTGATTCATTTCGCGCACAAAAAAAGTGCGCATCTCTGCACACGTGGATATCGGTTGTTCCCTGCTGTAAGTATAGCCTGTGGGAAGGTATGTTGCAACATAAAATATCGATTCAGCCGCTCCCTAATTCAGCTTTCTTTCACTTCCTGTATGACAGTATACACAAACTGAAGCGCTGTTCTTTTGTCATGGCATAAACGGTCCGAAATTTGCAACAAACAGCATATCGACCGGCATACATCAAGGTGTTCTTTGCTTTCTCAGTATGATATACTCCCTGTAAGGAGGTATTATCAATGAGTAAATACAAATGTGGAATATGTGGATACATATTCGAGGAAGATAAGGACAACAGTTTTGAAGATTTCAAAGAGTGCCCTCTCTGCGGCCAGCCTAAATCTGTTTTCGAGCAGGTCCCGGAATCGGAGTTCAAGGCTCCGGATGAACCGGCTTCTCAGGCAGGCCCTCTGGAGTATCCGGCGGAGTATGCAAGGCACGACAAGAGCTGCCGCTACATGGCTGAGATCCATCAGATGGCGGTCAGCGGCGAAACGATCATTGCGGCTATGGGGACGCAGATGCCTATGCCAGGATGGGACGACATTCTTCTACTGGGTGCACAGCTGAACCCGCCGCCTCTGGCAGCCGATGCCGACGTGAATACAGAAACTGTAATAGGAAAGACTGCAAAAAAACCGATGGTGCTGAAAAATCCTGTGTATGTTTCTCACATGTCTTTCGGCGCACTGTCCAAGGAAACAAAGGTTTCTCTGTCAAAGGGAACTGCCATGGCAGGGTCAGCCATGTGCAGCGGAGAAGGCGGCATACTTCCCGAGGAAAAAGCCGCCGCCGACAAATACATCTTTGAATATGTGCCGAACAAATACAGCGTGACCCCGGAAAATCTCAAAGAAGCCGATGCAATAGAAATCAAGATCGGGCAGGGAACAAAGCCGGGAATGGGCGGTCACCTTCCTGGAGATAAAGTGACTCCCGAGATATCCAAGATCCGTAACAAACCAATGGGGAAGGACGTTATCAGCCCTTCAAAATTCGATGACATAAACAGTAAAGAAGATCTGAAGGATCTGGTGGATGCTCTCCGTATGACCAGTGAAGGCAGACCCATCGGCATCAAGATAGCAGCAGGTCACATCGAACAGGACCTTGAGCATATCCTTTTTGCCGGGCCGGATTTCATAACCATCGACGGAAGAGGCGGCGCTACAGGAGCAAGCCCGGCGCTTTTGCGCGACTCCACCAGCATACCGACTATCTATGCACTGGCTCGCGCCAGAAAATATCTGGACGAAAAAGACAGCGACATACAACTGGTCATTACCGGAGGCCTGAGAGTGGCTTCTGATTTTGCAAAAGCCATCGCCATGGGCGCAGATGCAGTAGCCATCGCAAGCGCGGCTCTTATCGCCGCAGCCTGCCAGCAGTATCGTATCTGCGGCAGTGGGAAATGCCCCGTTGGCGTAGCCACGCAGGATCCTGAATTGCGAAAGAGGCTGGACGGAGATGCCGCAGCCAAAAGAGTGGGAAATTTCCTTACTGTCAGCCTGAAAGATCTGGAGACCTTCGCACGGATAACAGGCCATGAGGATCTTCACGACCTGTCTGTAAAAGATCTTGTTACTATCAATGATGAGATCTCGAATCATACAAATATACCGCATGCATAACACATATTTTCAACAACTAAAAACCGTGGCTTCCATATGATCCGGAAGTCACGGTTTTTGATTTCTTCAGTCCATTGTTGCTCCATCCACAGACAGGATCTCTCCCGAAACATACGAAGCCAAATCGCTGGCGAGAAACAGAAATGCATTTGCTATGTCCTGCGGCGTTGCAGGTCTTTTAAGAGGTATCTTACTAATGACCGCCTTCTGCATTTCCTCAGGAAGCGCTTTGAGCATATCTGTCTCCACAACACCGGGTGCTACTGCATTGACGCGTATATTGTCCGCCCCCAGTTCTCTTGCGAGAGATTTTGTGATCCCGTTCACCGCAAATTTCGATGCAGGGTATCCGACTCCTCTGGGCTGCCCATATAAACTGACCATCGAGCTGGTGTTCAGTATGACGCCTCCGCCCTGCTGTTTCATTAATGCAGCCGCTGCTTTGCAGCAGTTGAAGACAGCCGTAACATTCAGATCCATTATTTTTTTGAAATCCTCCGGTTTATATTCAGACAGAGGCTGAGCGCTTGAAATTCCCGCATTATTGACCATAATATCTATTTTCCCCTGCTTATCTGCAACTTCATCCAACGCCTTCGCTACAGGATCATACTCTGCCAGATCCGGCCACATGCCGCTTACCTGCCTGTCGCTGTAAGTTTTATGGAGTTTTTCCAGAGCTCTGTTTACAGTTTCCTCCCTTGAACCAAACAGTGTGACAGTTGCGCCGTTTTCGAGGAAAGTCCTGACGACCGCTTCTCCGATGCCGCGAGTACCGCCTGTTACAATTGCCGTTTTACCTTTTAACATTTTGAACACCTTCTTCCATATTTTAATTATATACCCTTTGTCAAAATATTGTAACAATATGTCTGCGAGGGTCCATTGACATTCTGCTTCTTCTGACTTATGCTCAAACTGTATTTAAAAAGAACAGGAGGATCTATGTACGAAATCAGTGAAAACGAATCGGAAAAAGTAATAGAATTATATATGGAAGCTTTCTCGGATTATCCGAAACTAATGGGTGTTTTCCCAAAAAATGAAACCAGAAAGAGCGCTCTGGAAGCCACCCTGCGATTCTACTGCGCCTACGACCTGCATTTCGGAAAAGGTCTTGCTTTGGATGAAAATATAAACGAAGCTGTACTCTTTGTCCATTCTGATGAAATGCACTATACCCAAGAGCGACACGCAGCAGCAGGCAGCTTCAGCAAAGAATATGTTTCTGCGGTGGACAGGCTGTCCGTCAAAGATCGTTCTCTCAGACTGGATCTGTTCGATGAACTGGACAAGATGGAAGAAGCTCTGGATATCCCAGAGCCTCATCTTTATGTGGACTTTCTCGGCGTCCTTCCGGAAAAGCAAAAGCAGGGCAGAGGCCATGAACTGATGAAAGCCGTGATCGACATTGCCGACCGGCAGCATCTTCCTGTGATGCTGTTTACAAACACCCCTGAAGACGTGGCTTTCTACGAGAGTCTGGGGTTCCGCTGCATCGGCCATACTGTTTCCGAAAAGTTCAAGTTCGACAATACATATCTTATTAGAAATAGGAATGGTATCTGATCCCTACCTTTTTTTCCGGGAAAAGGTATTTATAAAGATCCAGAAAATAATCATCTGTCATGCTGGCCATGTAATCCACCACGATCTGATTCGGTTCCTCGTTTTCGTATCCGTCGCCCCGGTAATATTTCTGCTGTTCCCTTATGAAATCGATGTGGTGTCTGTATATGACTGACTGTCTGTTTTTATGCTGCAGATCTGTCAGCAGTTTTTCATATACATCGCGGAACATAGGTTCCACACTACCGTACTCTTTATTCGTTCCTTCATTCCTGTATATATATTTGTAGTTTTCTTCCTTTGCTCTTTTCAGATCCCTGTACGTCCCTTCACTTAGAAGAATGTGATTTTTCCCATAACTGTTCTCTACGATATCGACCACCAGATTGTTTATGATCTCTGCATTTTTAGTGCCTATTTCCTCTTCTTCAAAAATATCATAGCTGTCGATTATCTTTGCAGTAACGGCGTCCTGTCGATCCTTGCCCAGATAAGCAATCATATCGCTGATCCTGACCACACATCCCTCCAGCGTCATAGGCACCAGTGTTTTGACAGCTTTTCCGCCTTCTGTACAGCAGTTTTCCATTTCTTCATCCAGCATATCGAAAGTCTTTTCTCTCATCGGCCGATACTCCTGCTGTTCGAATTCTCCGTTGTGGCATAGTATCCCGTCCAGCGTCTGCAGGCTCAGATTCCTGCAGAACATTTTATCCAGCACCCTTACGCTGTGCACATTATGACTGAAATATCTTCCGGTGTTTTCCCTCAGCAGTCTGTTCAGATATTCTTCACCTCCGTGCCCGAAAGGCGTGTGACCCAGATCGTGTCCCAGCGCAATTGCCTCTATGAGATCCTGATCCAGTCCCAGCATCCTCCCGATGTTTCTTGCTATCCTAGACACCAGCTGGACATGAAGACCGCGTCTTGTAATATCATCATTGTTGTAAAACGAAAACACCTGAGTCTTGTCTGCGTATCTGTTGTAGAACGGAAGATGCAGGATCTTCTCTGTATCTCTTATGGAAGCGGGCCTCAGCAGTGTAGTTCTGTCTCTGTCAGGATCTCTTCTTACTGCATCAGAATCCCGAAATCTGCCCGGGTTTTTTCGGCCTTCCTCCATATCTTTTTTTATTTGTTCTGCCAGATCTTCCGGCAGCTTTTTATATTTTAATTCGTTATCTTTCTTTTCCATATTTGCCTCCATATATATTATATCAATTTTTTGTTATAATAACAGCAGGAGGTTATTTATGAATTTTTGGCTGATACCTACGATCTTGTTTACACTTGCCTTTGTTATTTCATTTATCCGAGAAAAGCGAAGGTTCAGAAACGGAATATATTTACTGTTTGCATTGATATGCTTTTATTTTCACCTGTGCTTTGTGTTTTGGAACGATGACCGGCTGTATGGATTTCTTTCCGCTGTACCGATCATTATCATTCCTCTTGCCAGCATTATTTTTTCTGCGGTATTTATATGGGCGGGAATAACCACTATGAAACGAGAAGGGCTTCGCCCCAAAAATGCGCTGGCTCTCTGTGCCGGGATCGGCATATGGCTCTTCTATATATTTGTCATTGTAACTGTATCCGCATATATAAAGAACATATGGGTGACCTATTTCATGATACTGCTGGTATTCCTGTTCTGTTATTATATATTCGCATTTGTATCCTTTTTCTTTTACAGTCAGCTATACACACTGCTGCCAAAGAATGTGCGATGCGATTACATCATCATACACGGTGCAGGGCTGATGGGCGGAGACAGAGTGACGCCTCTTTTAGCCAGACGCATAGACAAAGCCATTGCTCTCTGGGAAAAGGGCGGCCGGAAAGCCAGGTTTATCGCCTCCGGCGGCAAAGGCGCTGATGAGGATATTTCGGAAGCGGCAGCCATGTTCAAATACATGACAGAAAAGGACGTCCCCGGGTCATCCATTCTTTTGGAAGATCGTTCGACTACCACCTACGAAAACATCTATAATTCCAAAGAACTTATGGACAGCGACTGGACGGGCGAAAAAAAATACAAATGCATATTCGTTACCAACAATTATCACGTGTTCCGCACCGGGACATATGCACGAAAGGTCGGACTCAAAGCCGACGGCGTCGGATGCAGAACAGCACTGTACTACTGGCCGGGAGCTTTCATAAGAGAATATGCAGCACTCATGGTCTCTTATAAATGGTGGAGTCTGCCGATAATTGTACTGTGGGGCATCCTGGTGGCCGTCTCACAGCTTCCCGATTGACTACTAATAACAAGAATAAAAGGAGAAAATCAATGTCTGAGACAATTCAAATGTACAAAAATCATCCGATAGGAAATAAATTGCCGGAAATGTTCAAGAAAGAGAATTATGATGCCGTACGCAGCTTTCACAGAAGCCTTGCGTCTTACAGCGTGACGCCTCTGATCTCGCTGCCCGGCCTGGCGGAACGGCTTGCCGTTTCGGATCTTTATGTAAAAGACGAATCCAAACGATTCGGCCTTAACGCTTTTAAGGGGCTTGGCGCCGGTTACGCAGTAAATGAAGTACTGGAAGAATGCAGAAAAAACGGTGAGGAGAATCCTGTTTTTGTGACGGCTACAGACGGGAACCATGGGCGGGCAGTGGCCTGGGCTGCGGATATAGCCGGATGTCGTTCATATGTCTTCATGCCCAAAGGTTCAAAAGAAGTCAGGGCTCAGGCCATCAGAGACATGGGCGATTCGACTGTGGAAATCATGGACCTCAGCTACGCTGACTGCGTCAGACACGCCTCTGCATTTGCAGATGAGCATGGATACTATCTAGTCCAGGATACAGGGTTTGACGGTTACGAAGACATCCCCAACGCCATCACGCTGGGATACACTACTCTGGCTGCAGAAATATCCGATCAGCTGTATGACATGAAAGCCGTGCCTAGTCACATATTCCTGCAGGCAGGCGTAGGTTCCATGGCCGGCGGCGTTACCGGATGGCTGAAGGATCATTACGGCAAAGACTGTCCTGTTATTTCTATTGTGGAAGCCGAAGAGTCGGCCTGCTGTTTTGAATCGGCAAAGCAGGGGAAAACCATAGATATCTATGGTGATACACCAACTATTATGGCAGGACTCAACTGTACCGAAGCCAATATCTTTACTCTTCCTGTTCTCACTGAAAATGCCGATTTCTTTTTCAAATGTGCGGACAGCATCACAGAACTGGGGATGCGGGCCCTTGCACATCCGCAAAATCCGGATGCCATCGTTGTTTCCGGAGAATCCGGCGCGGTCACTACCGGTCTGGTCATATCCTTATGCACCGACCCCGCTTTCAAAAATATGAAGGATGCTCTGGGCCTCGATGAAAACTCCGTTATAGTTACCATCAGTTCAGAAGGAGACACAGACCCTGAAGGGTACCGGTCTATCATCGAAAACAAGTAAAAACGGTTTGCTGTTTCAACGGCTAAAGAAATTGTCAGATTTTTAGCACTCACCTATTGACAGTGCTAACAAAAAGAGTTATATTATAGTTGTGGTTCAAAGGAACCCGATCAGACATAGCAAATAAATTAATAATAGAAGGAGGAATGACCTATGTTGATGCCAAAAGTATGGAACGATAATTTCTTTGATGACTGGATGGGTGGTTTCCCTGCAGTCACAAATTATTTCGGAAAACAGGACACTGAAATGATGAAAACCGATGTGAAAGAAACCGATAATGGATATGACGTTGAGATCGACCTGCCGGGATTCAAGAAAGACGATGTGAACGCAGAACTCAGCGACGGTTATTTGACCGTAACTGCCAACAGAACATCCGAAAATGATGAAAAGGACAAAGATGGAAAATATATCCGCCGGGAAAGATATCAAGGCAGCTGTTCACGAAGTTATTATGTCGGTGACGGCGTTACCGAAGATGATATCAAGGCCAAGTTCGAAAACGGTATTCTGAAGATGGAAATACCTAAGAAAGATCAAAAAGAAATCGATGAACAGAAAAAGCTTATTGCCATAGAAGGTTAAATAAATGCGTAAAAAAATGTACCGGCGCTGTGATGCGTCGGTACATTTTTCAGTGGCGACCCTGGGGCGATTCGAACGCCCGACACCCGCTTTAGGAGCATGAAAGCAAACCTGATGATTGCAATGTCTATATCGGCAGTTGCAGGTCTGTAGTGTTATACGCTAAGTGTATCTCCATGTGCTATACCTCCTATACTGCATCCGGCATCATTTCGTTGAGCTGTTTTGCGAATTCATAGGCTATCTTGTTGATGTCAGCCTCTTCTCTGACTATCACAGTGTCAGCCAGTTTTGCGACATTGATGCTGTTTCCGGACATACGTCTTGATTCTCCAGCTGTATTGACTCTTGACCCTTTCGGCATTTCGACATATTCAGGACCGTTTTCTCCGACCCATGCACCGCCGCCCTGGAAGTTTCGTGTTCCTTTTGCCAGTTTCGGGATCGTTGGGATATTGAATCCTATCGTACCGCCGCCGAGTTTTTTCGGAAGTTTGACGTGGATTTTATTGAGTGCGCCGAGGAATTTGTTTATAAGGTCTATCGCAAAATTCAGAGGCTTTTTCACTCCGTCTTTGATGCCGTTCAAGATTGTCTTGAATACCTGTACGACACCCTTCCATGCCTTTTTCCAGTTCCCGGTAAATACTCCTGTGATGAATTTGTTCATACCGCCAAGTATGCCCTTCGCCCCATGCACTGATTTGCCGCATTTTGTTTCTATAAGTTTCGATGCCGCCGCCGCCTGTTTGATTTTCTTGCTAAAGTGTTCTTTGAATCCGCTGACTATTTTTTTCGCACCGTCAAATGTTGCTTTCAGTCTGCTCCCAAAATACTTCTTTGCGTTTGAGCCGAACTCTACTATCTTTTTCTTTGCCTTGCCTATTGCGCCTACGAATCCGCCTGCGATCCATTTGCCGAATCCCTTCATGATTCCCCAAAGTTTGCCGAAGATATTAAATTTTTTCTGCAGCACAATAAGAATAGCGACTACTGCCACTATAGCGACGACTATCCACGTTAGTGGACAAGCCAAAAGAGCGGCGTTGAAGCCTATTTGAGCTCCTGTTTCTGCTCCTGTAGCGGCCGCATTCCTCATTTTGAGATTGAAAAGAACATTGTCTATAGCGACATATGCTTTTTGAAGTCCTTGATGAACTTTAGTTACTGTATTTACCGCCGAAACAACGCCTTTATAAATGCCCCACGCTGTCGCAAGTGCTACGACAACCTTTGTAACAGTAGCTATGGCTGATTTGTTATTACAGCCGGATTTGATACATCAACGATTCCTGTTTCGTCATCCTGCGTACCTGTGCTGGCCGCATATACAGACATAGTGCCTGTATACATTCTCGCCTGCACCGTTCGCAGTGTACTTTCGAGAGTCATATCTACCACCTCAGTTTTCGGAAAGCTATCAGCTGATCGTCTTCATGATCTATGAGCCAAAGGATGTACTTAGAAAACGTCGTTTCCGGGTCCTCATCATCCATGAACGTGAAAGAGCTGTCGCCCTCTGTTATCGATTTGACTCCTTTTTCGAAATTATATCCGGTAAGCCCCCCTACAGCTTTTAGCTGTTGCAGGTAACTGTCGCATACTTTATCAACTGTCATTGGGGTCAGATCGTCCGGTATCGCTTTGATATTGCAGAATATCTCGATCTCTTTCTCGATTTTATCGATCATGAAAAGAAGTGCAGCGTCTTCATTCCCAGATGGCTGCACTTCGTAATTTAACTGATCAAGCCGGCTCTTTACTCTATCGAGCATAGTTGCCTCAGCCATTTAGATCACACCCTTGAGATGATTCTTGCGATAGGGATCAGCTTGTCATTGATAGCATTTGTGCCGTCTGTAACCAGATCCCAGTTTGTAGCGGTCTCCAGTTCTGCGTTCGTCGGGCTGTTGCTTGCCTGAGAAGCTTTCTTGTACGATATACCGCTTACTGACACAGCGTTTCTTCTTCTTACGATCAGTGTATCTTCTCCGCCTTTGGTCTTTGCGTCTCTGGACATCTCGTAAGGAACTTTTACGCCTACATCTTCCAAGCCAAGTGCTCCATCGCCAAGCAGGTATGTAGTATACAGGTCCTGCTTACCGCCTGTAGTACCCACGCTCTTGTTCACTACCGGCATGTCATCATCAACGATGACGAGTCTTCCGTTCCATGTAGCCAATGTCAGGTCTCTCTGGAGCCCATTCGCGTCTGTCTGTTTGAGATATGTGATCAGATTCAAGTTCTCAAGACCCGTTGCTACTGAACTGTGCATGATTGCCAGTGAGAAATTGCTCTTATGATCTCCACACGCCTGCTGTATAGCTGTATTGAGGGTTGTGGCTCCCATCTTATTGTCGTCGGTGGTAAGGACATCTGCCGAACCTATGTCGAGCGTATGCTTTGTGACGAACTTCGCACCCGCCGTCGAAGACATCTTGAATACCCCGGCAAGGATAGACAGCAGTACCCCCTGGTCTATCATGTTGAAGTAGTCAGTTATTTGCGACCTTACGTTCGCCATGAAGTCTACCCCGCCAGTCACGTCATACGAGAAATCTGCTTCAGTCCAGCCTCTCATACGGCCGTATGTGAATACGCCCTGCTCATATGTAGCTGTATTACCCGGTGTCAGATCTACAACGCCGTCATAGTTCTGAGCGTCTCCATTTGCGAGTCCGAAAAACGGAAGTACAGCATAAACCGATCCCGTCTGTGTGTTGTTTTTGAATGCGTCAACAAGCCTTGAATCTCTAGCTACCGCTCTGCTCGATCTCAGTCGGTTGAGTTTTTCGTTCGGGATCGCATTCATATACTTTCCGAACGCTTCTGGGTTGAATGTTTTTGAATCAAATTTTGCCATGATTATTTACCTCTTTCTTTTTACTGACCGGATGATTCTTCCGCCTTGACGAAATCATCATAGGTCATATCCTCTGGTTTCTTTCCGCCTGCTGGTGGTGTGCCCCCGCTTCCTGTTCCGGTTTCCTTCGCTTTTGCCCCGGCGATACCCGCCTTGGATTCCCCGAACAGGAACGATGTCGTTTCTGCCTTCTTCAGGCTGTCGAGCTGCTCTGTGATACCTATGACCTTTCCATCTTCCCCGACTTTTGCATCTTTAAGGAAGCTGTCCAGATGCGCTTTGATCGATACGGGATCCTTTGCCCCGGATGCACCGATTGCCGCTTCTACTGCAGCATCCAGTATCATCTTCTTGATCTTTGCATCGTAGTCGACCTTGGCCGTTTTGTTTTCCGTCTGCAGGTCCTTGATCTTCTGCTCAAGGCCTTCCTTGTCGACTTCCTTCAGCTGTTCAAGCTGACCGTCACGGTCTTTGATCTGGTCGTTCAGACTCTTGATCTGGGTGTCCTTGTCCTTCAGGTCGTTCACCTTTTTGTTGAAGTCCGCCTTGCTTACGAACAGCTCTCCGACCTTCCCCGATACCTTCTTGTCGATATCATCACTGTAACTTTCGCCTAAGATTTCTTTTAACCAATCCAGCATTTTATTTTCCTTTCTTCGCTATCCTTTTTCTCCGGCCAGTCCCGGTTCTGCGAACGCCCTCTTATATTCCGCTGGCTCGCGGTAATTTTTTGATATAAAAAATACCGCCATTATGGCAGTACTCTTAACTATTTGTAAATAAAGACCCAGGGCCCGAAGGTCTCCTGGGTACGTTCCTGTTATTCGTGGATCTATATCAATATTCCCTTCGCTTTTTGTTCGGCACGATATTTCTTTGTTTCTTTGCTCCACTTTAAATAGTGCCTGCTAGCGTGTTCATTAAACCATTTATCTAATCCGATATCTGAGTCGCTATTGAAATATGCTTCAGCTATTTTTTTTTCTTCTTCTTCAATTTCCGGTGGAATGTAAAGCATTATAATCCTCCTTTACGATTCTCATTATCATGTTTGACAATTTACTATCCCTCTTTATGTAATTTAATTCAAAAGCTCTAGCAAATAATTCATCATCGTCCATATAATAGTCTTTCCCTCCGACTTCATATCTAAGAAGTTGCAATTTTTTCGGGTCTCGGATAACACCTAAACGTTTTAGGGCCCTACTGACAACGTCACCTGCATATCCACTGAAGTTTCCTAAAGTATTAACGCTCAAATACCTATCTACCGCATGCGCTGATTCATGAATTGCAGTAGTATATGCACACGTAAGATCCTTTTCCAAATGCTTTTGCGAGAACGTCATTTCACATGACCCTGTACTAAATGAACCATATCCTTTTGAAACTTTTCCAACACTTATACTGTTTATATCTATGTCCGGGAATGCACTTTTGATATCACTCACTCCTGCTGTTATGTGTTTTGCCGTATCGATATTAAGTTTCTCTATATTCGACACTTTCGACACGCCTAAACTCGTCAATATATCAGTCGCATCTGTGTAGCTTTTAACTGATTTAATTATATCATGATTTTCGAGAGAACTCAAGAAAGCAGTCTCAGGTCTTATGGCATTTTTAACGCTCATTTTTCTCCCCACGAACTGATTTTCCCAGTCCTTGTACGTCATGTCTGCTGGCACTTCTGTAGTCTTCCCGTCTTCGTCTCTGGCGGCTCGCATTTCATCCTCTGTAAACTCATCGTCGAAGTACGGAATGGTCGTACTCCTGCAGTTCGGATGCATCGGAGGAGCAGTCATGCCCTCTTCGAAGTCTTTCAATTCAAATACCTGACCGTCCATGTCAGCACATATCTCCGATGTACTGCTGTCTAGTGTAGCAAGATACTGATACTTTTCCATACTGCAATCTTTATACGACTGCAGGTCTGCTGCAGAGGCGAAATGCGCCGCCTCGGTCTGCACCAGTCGCCTCGCATTCGACTCTGACACTCCCATGCGATTTGCTAAGTTCTTGGCCATGGTATCCACAGGCTTTCCTGTGATACAGCCTTGCGTGATCTCTGTATGAAGTTCATTGACCAGCTTTGACTTGTTTTCCCATATACGGCTTGAAAAATCCTTACCGTCTGGGGCCCATGGCTTACGGATGACCGTATTCATCTTGGCCTCATCCAAAGCATTGGCCTGCCAGCCGAGTCCTACGCCTTTCTGTATGGTGTAACTCTCGCCGTAGTAACCTTCCCTGTAGACCTTCTTGGCCATGTTGTCCATATGTACCAGCTGACTGCCTGCCAATCTCTCACAGGCCTGCTGTGTACGCATCTTTAGCGCATCAAGTCGCTCTATGTGATGTACTGCCGATGCGCTCTTCATCTGTTTTATCCATTCGGGTCTGACACCGCTGTTGAGTTTTTCGCCCATAGCGATGTATTCCTTCAGGTCCATCCGGAATGCCTTGACCTCAGCACTGGTCAGTACTTTCTTGGCATCCGCCATTGTCATTTTGTTGTTGTCAGCGAATTTTTGGTACCATGACCGAATCTCTTTGTCGATATCCGATAATGCCTTGATGTACTGCTCATTGACCAGTTTTGCCGTCTCCGTAGCGGACTGATGCGCCATATTCTCGAGCTCTTCAGCTCTTTTTTTCCAATAGTCCGCGTTTTTCATTATTCGTTATCTCCTGTATCATCCGGTGAACCGTTGTCATCGTCGTCTCCTGCAGAGGATTTGTCTGGATCCGTAACTCCAAACCCGAAACTGTCGATGTTTTCCTGCTTTTCCTTGTTTATCTGCTTCAGTTACGCGTCAACGTCCGCAATATACGGGTGATGCGCCAAAGCTGTCTTCTTCGATACGATATCCAAACTGTTCTTGCAGTTATTGATGTCCTCGGCATTATTGGCCATGATATCTCGATTGAACACAAATTCGACGACTTCGTTCTCGAAGTCGCCTTTGCCTTTATTTTTCAGGTCCTGATCGATAAACCACAGCAGTTTTTCAAGGGATGCCCGGAACTGCGTCTCGATACCGTTGGCGTCCAGGTCCAGATCGCTGTACATGCTGCGGATGTTCATCTCGTTTGGGGATCCTGATAATCTATCATCCTTTGAATCAAACCCATGCGCATTTTCGATCAGCGCATCCTTGTACAGCTTAAGTATGGACTTGTAGTTTTCCGCGTTTACTGTTATCTGCAGTGTTGTCACGCCGCCTTTGCCCCCATCCACAGATCGTACCTTAACCGCTCCATATGCAGAAAGATTGTGTCGGAACTCGCCGAGATTCTCGCCATCGTAGTTCTCCAGGATGAGTATGCAGCTCCTCGGATCATCTTCCATGTTGTTTTCAAAAGTACTTAGCATTGTGTTGATACCGTCCTGTAGGCTTTTTATCTTGGCCAGCAGCGGTATCTCCCGATCGTTGTATTTGAACGGTATAATCGGGAATCGTTCCCAATCGTACTCAGTCACAGTCTCATCATCTTCTTTTCGAACGATGTATGACGATATGGGCTGATCCATGTCCGGAAGTATCGCATCTTCTGTGACATCGAATCGTTTTATACCAGTATTTGTGAATATCTCCGCTTTGGTGACCATCTTCTTTGTCTCGCCCTCATATGCTTCCACGTCGAATACCCTGACGGCCACGTCCATGTTGATATGCATCGAGTCGGTCCAGTACGGGATGATTTCGAACGGCATGAATATGTCGAAGTCGAGATTGCCTTTGTCATCGTAGTACGGATATACGTAGTCGATGCCCCCGAGGATCGCTTCCTTGCCGATCTTCTGAAGCTTCAGCTGAAACAGATTGTTAAAATACGGCTGCAGTGCTTCCTGATACTTCTTGTTTTCGGTCTTGATAGTTATTTTCTTCGAGAACATATAGTTAGTTTTCTGCGAAACCATACACTCGAACTGATTATCGACAACATGATTGTTCGGCACGTTCTCGATGTCTTCCAGCTTCCCATCCTCGCCGAGAGCCTGCCGGTTCTGGAGGAGGATATCGTGCTTACCGTCGAAGTATGCCTCGCTCTTGATCATCATCCCCCTGCGACGTGATGCCAGGAACTGTTGTATCTCCTGGTAATAGAACTGTTCTTTTGTCATTTCATTGTTTTTTAGGGAGATACAGGGGAGAGATATACAGACGTATGATGAGAGATATGTTCTGCATATCCGGGGCACGAAGAACAACAGATCTGACAGGTATGTACCTCTGGATGAGGACCTGCGGAACACCATAGCTGCTATAGATCCGGAACCATACGAATATATATCTGTGACCAGAGCCGGAAATAAGCACGATCAGCAGAGCTTTACCAGGCTCACTGAGAGGCTGAGGCATGACATGAATATCGCTATGGGGGCAAAGACTAAGGACATCAAGTACGAGACGTTATCCGGCCAGACTAGGACCAAAACAGAAATATACGGCCCTAAACCGCTTGCTGAAGACTTCGTGCCGTACTGTTTACGACATACTTACTGTACCGACCTTAAAGACAAAGGTATCGATATAAGGGATGCCCAATATCTCATGGGGCATTCCGATATTTCTACCACAGCAAACATATATACTCACGGAAATAAGGACACTGCCGTAAAGATTGCCGGAATACTGGATTCACAAATTACAACAGGTGGTACAACAGTCAATGGCGGAAAAAGGCATAAAAACGCTAATGATAAAAATCAGCAGGCTCTTAAAAAGGCAAAATAAAACCGCTCACATTCGTTGAAAATCCAACGATTTGAACGGTTCTATCAGTGGCGACCCTGGGGCGATTCGAACGCCCGACACCCGCTTTAGGAGAGCGGTGCTCTGTCCCCTGAGCTACAAGGCCACACATGATAAATATAATAGCACAGTAATAGCTTCCTTTCAAGAAAAAATCACAGATCTGCGAGCATGAAAGCCATTGGATCATTCGGAACTATAGAAATTCTTTTGAACTTTGGTGATAAAATACACCATTTATTCTTGTACTACTATTCTAAAAGTGATATAATTTACCGTGCGCAACTTAAAGGAGGCAATGATGAAAAATTACACAAGTCCTTTATCTGAACGTTATCCCAGCAAGGAGATGAAATATCTTTTCTCTCCGGAAAAGAAATTCCGCACATGGCGAAAACTATGGATCGCCCTTGCTGAATCAGAAAAAGAACTGGGTCTGGATATTACGGATGAACAAATCGAAGAATTGAAGGCCCATGCAGAAGATATAAACTATAAAGAGGCCAAAGAGAGAGAAAAGATCGTAAGACATGATGTCATGTCCCACGTATATGCTTACGGACTGCAGTGTCCCAAGGCTAAGGGTATCATACACCTTGGTGCAACCTCATGCTACGTGGGAGACAATACGGATCTCATAATAATGAAGGAAGGTCTGCAGCTGCTGAAAGATAAACTGGTAAATGTTTTGGCACAACTGTCCGCTTTTGCGGAAAAACATAAGGATCAGCCGACTCTCGGCTTTACTCATTTTCAGCCGGCTCAGCCTACTACCGTGGGCAAGCGTGCTACGCTGTGGATGAACGAACTTCTTTTAGATCTTTCCGACATGGAATATATGATAGATCAGATCAAACTGCTGGGTTCAAAAGGAACTACCGGAACTCAGGCTACTTTTCTTGAGCTTTTTGACGGAGACTACGAAAAGGTCAAGAAACTGGACAGGCTTATCGCTCAGAAGATGGGCTTTGACCAATGCTATCCTGTATCAGGGCAGACCTACTCGAGAAAAGTCGACAGCAGAGTCCTGAATGTCCTTTCCGGGATCGCACAGAGTGCTCATAAATTCAGCAACGACATACGTCTGCTGCAGAATCTGAAAGAAATAGAAGAACCTTTTGAAAAGAATCAGATCGGCTCTTCTGCGATGGCTTACAAGAGAAATCCTATGCGAAGCGAGCGGATGGCCAGTCTTTCAAGATATGTGCTGGCTGACGCTTTGAATCCGGCCATCACTGCGGCAACTCAATGGTTCGAAAGGACTTTGGACGATTCGGCAAATAAAAGGATCAGTATTTCCGAAGGCTTTCTGACTGTGGACAGCATACTGGAGCTGTATTTGAATATCACTTCCGGAATGGTCGTATATCCTAAAGTCATCGAGACAAGGCTGATGAGTGAACTGCCTTTCATGGCAACAGAAATCATTTTGATGGATGCCGTAAAAGCCGGAGGAGACAGACAGGAGCTTCACGAAAAGATCCGTCAGCACTCTATGGCTGCAGGAAAGAGAGTCAAAGAAGAGGGCGCTGACAACGATCTGCTGGAAAGAATAGCCGCAGACCCGGCTTTCGGAATGAACATGGATCAGCTGCAGGCTCTTATGGATCCGGCGAATTTTGTCGGGTGTGCTGTTCAGCAGACAGAAGAATTCCTGGAGGAACAGATCAAACCTGTACTCCGGGCCAACAAAGACGCAATCGGCATGACAGCCGAAATCAATGTATAAATAAGGGAGAACAAAAATGGTAAAAGCAATAGTCGGCGCAAATTGGGGCGACGAAGGAAAAGGGAAGATCACTGATATGCTGGCAAAGGAATCGGACATCATAATCCGTTTTCAGGGCGGCAGCAACGCAGGGCATACTATAATAAACAACTATGGAAAATTTGCATTGCATCTGCTTCCATCAGGAGTTTTCTACGATCATACGATCAGCATCATTGGAAACGGTGTTGCACTGAACATCCCATATCTTATCAACGAAATCAAATCGCTTACTGATCGTGATGTACCCAAGCCAAAGATCCTTGTTTCTGACAGGGCACAGCTTTTGATGCCTTATCATGTGCACTTTGACGAGTATGAAGAAGAACGTCTGGCAGGAAAGTCCTTCGGTTCGACAAAATCCGGGATAGCACCCTGCTATTCAGATAAATACGCAAAAATCGGCTTTCAGGTCAATGAACTGTTCATGCCTGAAAACGAGTTAAAGGAAAAGATCAAGATGGTATGCGACAGAAAAAATCCTGTCCTGGAGCATCTTTATCATAAACCGCTGATAGACGAAAAAGAACTATACAATACTATGTGTGAATATCGCGACATGATCGAACCGTACGTTTGTCATGTATCAGCTTATCTTCACGATGCCATAAAGTCTGGTAAGAAGATCCTTCTTGAGGGTCAGCTGGGTGCTCTGAAAGACACAGACCACGGCATATATCCTATGGTAACATCTTCATCTACACTGGCAGGCTACGGTGCTATCGGCGCCGGCATCCCGCCTTATGAGATCAAAGACATCGTTACTGTAGTCAAAGCTTATTCCAGCGCCGTCGGCGCCGGTGCATTTGTCAGCGAGCTTTTCGGAGATGAAGCAGAAGAACTGAGAAAGCGCGGTGGAGACGGAGGGGAATATGGTGCAACTACCGGAAGACCTCGCCGTGTAGGCTGGTTCGATGCCGTTGCAACAAGGTACGGATGCCGTACGCAGGGTGCCACAGAAGTTGCTCTTACAGTACTGGATCCGCTGGGATATCTTGACGAGGTGCCTATCTGTGTGGGTTACGAACTGAACGGAGAGGTTATAGAAACTTTCCCGAATACTACAGATCTGTACAAAGCAAAGCCTGTCTGGAAGAAGCTTCCGGGCTGGAAGTCAGACATTACCGGGATCCGGGATTTTGCGAAACTTCCAAAGGAATGCCAGAACTATGTAAACGAAATAGAAAAGCTGATTGGTTTTCCGATCACGATGGTATCCAACGGTCCGGGACGAGAAGACATCATCATGAGAAAACCCCAGCTGTAAGCAGGTGATAATGTGGATGCAGAAAGAAGACGATCTGCCTGGGCAGAAATAGACCTTGACGCGTTGAAATACAATATTAGAAATATCAGGAAACAAGTCGGACTTGACCGCAGGATAATGGCTGTCCTGAAGGCCGATGCCTATGGACACGGTGCGGTCAGATCCGCTGAACTCCTGCGCAGCGAGGGGGTAGAGGAGTTCGCTGTTGCCACTGTTGATGAGGGCCTTGACCTGCGAAAAGCAGGCATTGCAGCTCCTATCACAGTCCTCAGCCTATGCCCTGATGCTGCAGTCGATGTTATGCTGGATCATTGTCTGTCACCGCTGATCGGCTCACTTGAACAAGCTCGCAAATTTTCCGACAGGGCGGCAGCACAGGACAAAGTAATGCACTCTTTCATCGCGCTGGACACCGGGATGGAAAGAATAGGGCTGGCTGCCGACACCGACAAAGCTATAAAAAAGACTGTCAAAGAAATAATTCAAATTGCTGACTGCAGCGGCCTGAAGATCCGCGGCCTTTTTACCCATTATGCGACTGCAGACGAGGCGGACAAAACTTTTACCGAGAAACAACTTGGACTGTTCAATAAATGTGTTTTTGCTTTAGCCGAGGCGGGAAAGAAATTTGAAGAATCATGTACCGCAAACAGCGGCGCCATAATGGAAACACCTGAAGCATGGATGGATATTGTCCGTCCCGGCATCATCCTCTACGGAGAATATCCGTCAGATGATGTCGATAAAAGCCGGCTTGATATTAAACCTGTCATGTCGGTAAGAGCACGTATTACGCGGCTCAAAAAGATCCCTGCAGGGACAACTGTGGGATACGGCCGTCATTTTACAGCCGCAGATGATACTCTCATTGCCACGATCCCAATAGGATACGCAGATGGATATCCCAGGCTGCTTTCCTCCGGAGGGAAGGTACTGGTCAATGGACAGACTGCAGCTGTGGCGGGAAATATCTGTATGGACCAATGCATGATAGATGTTACAGAAATCCCTGATGTCAAAGAAGGAGATACAGTGACTCTTATGGGCACTGACGGAGATCTCTCAGTTACGGCATCGGATATAGCATCACAGTGCAATACAATCAATTATGAAATTTTATGCAGCTTTGGATCAAGGCTTGCTAAAATATACAAAAACCAATAAGGAGAACAATATGAAAACTCGAGAAAAAATCAAACAGGCAGCTGTTGAAATGTTCAACGAAAAGGGCGCTACAAGTGTGAGTACCGTACAGCTTTCAGAAAGACTTAAGATCAGCCCGGGAAATTTATACTATTACTTCGATAACAAAGAACATCTTATCCGAGATATTTGGACAGAAGATATCATTACAAATGTAGACATGCTATTTTACAGAGAGGATTTCGGTCACTCCGAAAACGGTATACTGAACTTCTTTGATGATTATTCAAAGGTAATATATAAATACCGATTTTTCTTTGCTGAAGTCTTTGCTCTTCTGAAAAATGATCCGATCTTGTTGGATCTTTACAGGCCGAGATGCAAAAAACTGTTGGATCAGCTGATGAAAGTCATGAACAGCTGGGAAGAAACCGGCATCATGAATCCTCTAAAACCTGTCCAGAAGAAGCTGCTGGCGGATGCCCTTTGGATAATGGGTCCATGCTGGACCAACTTTGCGGCTGTCGTAAATGACGAGAGTGAAGCTGACAGAGTATCAAAAGATGCCGTAGTCCATGCATATTCATTGCTGGCACCGAATTTTACCGAAGCGGCAAAAAAACGTATCTCCGTTCTGATGACTAAAAAAGGCTTCGCTTCAAATCTTGATCTGAAGGGTTCTAAATAATGTATGCAGATGTGATTTTTACAGGGGCTTTTGTATACACTCAGGACCCTGAAAACCCCCGCTGCAATACTATAGCTGCCAAGGGCGGGGTCATACAGGCCGCCGGCAGCGCGGATCTTGTCGATTCTTTATCTGACGAAAACACACAGATCGTCGATTTGTCTGAAATGTTTGTTCTGCCCGGTTTTATAGGCACAGACAGTGTTCTGCCCTCTGCCTGTTTCGATTTGTCCGATGATGAAGAAATCGGCACCGACCTGCAGGCGCAGGGATATACGACAATTTTCATAAAAAATGCAGAAAAATACGGCACAGCTCTTTACGAAAATGAACGCATCCCCCAAAGATTTCTCTTTCCCGAAGATGCAGCAGGATCTGTTCCCGCCGCAGAGGATGACCCGTATTCTGACACACCGATGCACGGTCCTCATGAAGAAATAGATAAAAGAACTGTTACTGCTGCAGACAGGTTTGGGATAAACAGTCTCTCAGGATCGCTGAAACCGGGCAGATACGCAGATCTTGCTGTATTCAGCGAGGATCCTTTCAAATTCAGGAGAAAAAAGAATGCCGTGCTGCCTGAAGTGGCATTACTGGTCATAAACGGAGAGACCGTCTATGATGCCGAGGCTGAAGTCGATATGGAATGGTACAGATTGATGGCCTCACAACAATTATAAAAAACATTTGTATCTACACACAATCTTCACAAAAGTAAGCTATAATTGAAAATGAGTTAAGGGTATGGATATCATATCCATACATACTTTCCTTCTTTTATTGAATACACACACACACTTTACAAAAGAACCGAA
Source organism: Eubacteriaceae bacterium (assembly GCA_034927505.1). Lineage (GTDB taxonomy): Bacteria > Bacillota > Clostridia > Peptostreptococcales > Anaerovoracaceae > RUG100. The sequence continues at coordinate 7,107 of JAYFPY010000011.1, read as the reverse complement.
GAAACACTTCGGTTCTTTTGTTTTGTTGTAAAAAATGACGGTGGATCTAGGTAGATCCACCGCCTGCAAAAGGATCAAAAGATCAAATATGATCGGTTGCATTCAATCCTATTTGACTTCATGCCTTCTTACTGCCAACACTGCTGCAGCTCCTGTCAGTACCAACAGCACTATTAGTCCTGTCGTAGGGAAGTCATCCCCGGTCTTGGTCGATGATGCACCTGTATATTTTGCCACGGTGCCGCTGCCTTTGCTCGTCGTTCCTGTCTTCGATCCGGTTCCGCTCTGCGGAGGATTTGTAACAGAAACACTTTCTTCAGCTGTGGCTTCTGTGTCATAAGGTTTTTCCTTATCTCCTGAAGCCTTTGCCACATTCTTGTATATCGTGTCGTCTTTGGCATCTTTTGCTGCCGTCAAAGCAACTGTTACTGTTACTTTATCGCCGACATTCATGTCGCCTATGCTCCATGTTACGATGCCGTTTGCGTAAGTGCCGTTTCCTGATGCCGATACGAAGGTCATTCCTTCAGGTATGGTATCTTCAATAGTCGCATCACTGACAACTGTGCCGCCTTTGTTTTCAGCAGTGATAGTGTAGTTTACACTGTCTCCCGCTGCAGGGTTCTTCACATCTGCTGTCTTTGTGACTTCCAGTATGCCCCTCAGTACCTTCGTCTCAACTTCTTCCGATTTTCCTTCAGGATATTTATCCTGAGTGAATTCTGCTGTGTTTTTGTAAATTGTTCCGTTGACTGCATCAGTCGGGATCGTCGCTGTAAATGTCAGTGTGACTTCGCTGTTTGCAGCCATGGTTCCCACATTCCATGTTACCGTACCGTCAGCTTCCGTACCGTTATTGTCAGCTTCCTTGAATTTAAGTCCTTCCGGTATCTTGTCTGTTACGACAACATTCTTCGCAGTTCCGCTTCCATCGTTTTTGACGTTGATAGTATAAGTAATATCTTCGCCCGGTGTAGCTTCCGTTTTATTTACGGCTTTTGTTATTCCAACTATCGGTTTTTCAACTTTTGTTTCAACTTCGTTGGACGCAGCATCTCCCGGATCCAGCGGATCAGTATAATTCACTGCTGCCGAATTCTTGTAAACATGTCCGTCCTTGACGTCTTCCGGAACTGCCGTCGTAAATGTTATTGTCTTCTCACTGTTGGCTGCTACCGATCCAAGACTCCATGTCATTGTACTGTCCGCTAGAGTACCGCCTCCGGCTTCTTTCACGGTCAGTCCTTCAGGCACTGTATCGGTCACTATGGCATTTTCTACGCCTACTGCAGTACTGTTCTTTACTTTGATCGTATAAGTCAGAGTATCTCCCGGTTCTGCAATCGTCTTATCAACGGATTTTGTAATATCCAGTGAACCCATCGTTGCCTTGTGATAAGTCTTTTCACTTGTTACCGCCTCGTCAAGAGCGCTGCCGTTGTAACCTGTTACTTTAGCCTGATTGACAAAAATGTAATCTCCATCTTTGTTCTTATCGCCCTTTGTCGGCTCAACCTTTACAGGTACTGTAATGTAATAATCGCCGCCTGCTGCTATTTCAGGTATCGTTACTTTTACATTCTGTCCCGCTACTGTTGTCGCAATTGCCGCTGCCTGATCAGCTGATGTACCACCCTTGATCCCCGTCTTGTTGTCAAATTCCATTCCTGCCGGAAGATCATCCTCGACTGCAACATTCTTAACTGATTCCGCTGCGCTGTTGTGGACCTTCAATGTGTACATAACGGCACTGTGCATTGCAACATCTGCCGGTTTTGTTTCAGTTCCCGATGCAGGGTCCGAAGTCTTCTCTATGGATACTGCACTGGCCGTCGCTTTGTGGTATGTCTTGTTGCTTTCTTCGGCCTTCGTCAGTGTGCCTCCGTTATATCCGGTCACCTTTGCCTGGTTGACAAAGGTCCCTTCGGCTGCATTGACCTTTACCGGTATCGTAATGTAGTAGCTGCTCTTCTTAGCTAACTTGTCGATGTTCACTGACACGGTCTGTCCTGATATAGCTGCGTTGATCTTTTCTGTTGGAGAAGCCGATGTGCCTCCCTTGATACTGTCTTTGTCTATGACTAGTCCTTCAGGTATAGCATCGCTGACTTTTACGTTTTCTACATCCTGATCATAAATGTTGCTTACTTTCAGTGTGTACAGAACAGTCGTGTATTTTGCGACTTCTGTAGGCGCCGCTTCTGTCCCGGATGCCGGGCTCGAACTCTTTTCGATTTTGACTGCCGAGTTGCTGTCATCGGCTGCTATCTTATGATAGGTGTAGTCACTGTCGATAGTTACATCTCCACCGTTGTATCCGATTATCGTTGCTTTGTTCTTTATTACTGTTTCCGCTGTTCCTGTCTTAGACCCTGCATCGACTGTGAAATAATATTTCTCGCCTGCCGCCATGGACTTGACTGTGAACGTGATCTTGTTTCCGGTTTTATTCATGGAAACGTTATCGTCTTCTGAGATATTCTTCTTGGTTGGATCCTTGCTCGTCCAGAATACCACTGTATCTTCCGAAGCTTTGCTGATGTCCAGATTGCTGTCAAAACTGTCTTCGATCTTCACATTCTTCAAAGCCTTTGTCTCCCGGCCGTTCTTGGCCGCGATCGTATAAGCTATATTTGTGAATGCCGGGATTTCTTTCGGTGCAGCTTCTGTACCGGATTTCGGATCTGAAGTTTTCTCTATAGAAGCAACTGTTTCATCACTGATTTTATGATATGTCGTGTTACTTTCGATTCCGGTAAAAGCAACATCATTGTATTCTGTTACTTTAAAGTTGTTCTTTATTATAGTTCCAACTGCCTGCGTAGTCTGTACAGGTACTGCCAGATGCACTTCTTCGCTTCCGGCCAGTTTATCTATTGTCCATGTCAGTTTTTGTCCGCTGATGGTAACTTTTACTCTGCTGTCTGTATCAGTAACGCTCTTTAAGTCTGTCTTCTTGTCTCCCACATAGTATTTGATATCTGAAGTGCTCGGCAATGCAAGACCCGTCTGGAAAGTATCTTCCAGTTTTACGTTCTCAACCGTTGTTGCTGTCGTAGCATTTTTTGCATTCAGATCATAATCTATATCAGTATATTTTGCTACTGCAGCCGCATTCTCTTCACTGTCTCCCGCTGTCGGTGTCGCTGTCTTTTCAAGTTCTACCATGTACGGCGGATCCTGAAGTTTGACTTTCGTCATGACGCAGTCCATCAGATTTGGTGTAGTCTCTGCACTTGCGCCGGATTTATATGTCTGCTGTATTACCGCCTGGTTGTATGCATAGTAGTCGGTATCTTCATTGTATTTTCCCATGTTAGCCAGCACATCGCCTGTAGCTTTCATGTTGATATAGCATGTGAAAGCTTTCTTTTCTCCCAATGTGAAGTCTGCATCATCAGCAGTTTTCCTAAGGTCTATAGCTACGGATTTGACGGCAGAAAGTTTTCCTGTGTACTCTGCTGCCTTCACCCATTCGCTGCTGTTATCCAGCTCATCATTTGAGTCCGTCCTCGGTGTCAGTATCTTGGTAGAATAATACACTACCGGACTGGCCCCTGCTGCTGTTGCGCCAGATACATCTACGCCGTTGAATGTTCCCTGCCAGTGATGATTCGAACCATATGATGATTCAAGTGTATCGTAGAATATCAGATTCTTTGCAGTCGTTCCTGCTGCATTTGCCATCCTCAGACTGTATCTGTAGTCTCCACCGGCCATTGCTGTTGTTTCCTGCGTGTAAACTGTATCGTCAGGATTCTTTACAGATTTTCTGAATCCGGTCTCCGATGCTGACGGAGTAGTAAAATCTATTCTCTGATATGCATATCCGGTAGTCTTTCCTTTTTCTTCACCATTCTCGTTGAGATCATTGAAAGCAAGTCTGAGATCTGTGCCGGATGCATTGTATGATGGAAGCGTGCTGCCGTCATCGGCTGCTCCGTTGATATACTCTCCTGAAGTACTCTGATATGCTGCATAATTGTGTGTTGCATTTCCGTTCTCAACAATATTGTCCCATGTGTTTATGATTTTATAGTCCGCATAGAATCCCGAGTACAATGTCGGGTTCGTTCCTCCTGTGTTATAGTAATTTTCATTGTTTGTCGCTGCGCTGATGATCAGCATGGTCCTGCCGGTGCCCTTCCAGTTGTCTTTCTGCTGGATACCCGTTACCTTGGCAGCTTCAATGCTGCCCCATTCATATGCTTTTATGGAAGATACATCCACTGTAGTCCCTGCCGGAAGCAATGTATACAATTTGGCTGTTTTCTGTTCAGGCACAGCCGCTTTTGCAGTGTCAAGACTCACATCAGATGAATATGTCAAATAATTGCCGCCGAGTATCCTGAATGTGGCCGTATCATATTTTCCGCTGCCATTCGTCGTCGGGCCGCTTATCCTGCTCAGCGTTGTTGTTGAAAAGCCCTTCAATGCAGACAATTCATTTTCTGCTCTTGTTCGGTTGATTGCAGTGCTCGTGCCATTCTCCGCCTTATCGTTTGCATTTATTATATCTGTGATATCTCCTTTGCTAAGGTAATATTGTCCCAGACCATTGTATTGACCATTTTTCCAGTCTATTTTTAATCCCGCAATATTCTGGTACGATACAGAACTGCTGTCACCTATGATAGCTTTGACATTGCTGGTCCCATTGACCTTTACTGTTGGATTTGCAGATATATCCACACCTGCTTTTTTGCTGGTATGTTTCAAATAGATCGCCGTAACGTTTGCAGGGAGTGTCAGTTTAGTGCCGCTGGATGTAGCCCCGTTTTCCCCGGTGTACGTATACGTATTGCCGCCGGTGCGCTGGACTGTTGCATATTTAGTCCAAGTGCCGCCGACTTTTCCGTATACTTCTATCGGTTTATAGTTTGCGTAGTCTGTATCAGCAGGCTGCGAAATGCCGCTGTTTTCATCCTGTTTGATCTTATACTCTGTATATTTGATATTGTCCAGCGATACAAGAGAATAATCTCCCGCTGATAATATTTTATTGCCTAAAGCAACGTAATCATCATACAGTTTTGAAGTATATGCGTTGTTTCCAAGCCCGGTATACGAATAAGTGCCATCGGCATTCTTCGTCATAGTATCTGCCGTCATACCATACGCCTTAGTTGAAGAACTTATGGTGTGAGTAAAGTTTATGCTTCCTCCATTTTTCAAAATATCGATGCGGCCAACTCCAGATTCCTGAGCGCCACTTTTTGACGGCACAAAAGACCATTGTCCCGGCCCGGTAGTATATTCATTCTGGACGGTCTGGTATTTGTATTCTGCTGTTGTTGTCTTTGAATCTGTAGTCCCGTACTTGCTGGTCATGCTGGTTTTTATTGTATTTTTTACTGTTTTATTAGCAGTAAGCTGAGATTTGGGATATTTTGCTATTACATAATAATATGAGTTGCTGTTGTTTTTATCAGTGCCATATGACGAATCGTTAAAAGCAACTTTGATCGCCGATGCCCAGTCGCTGTTGAAGTTTGTCTGACTGCCGGCTTTCCAGGATCCTGTACTGTTAGGATTTGTATAAGCGATTATCTCTCCCGGAGACTCTATTGATTCCTGAAAACTTACAGTGTACGGCTGTGTACTGTATCCGCTTAGGTTTTGATAAAACTGCCATACTACATATGTGTATTTTTCCGGTTCAGCTGGTTTTGCTGCAGCAGGCCACGTCTCATTCCATGTCTCTGATTTCGTATTAGTTGATTTGTAAAGAGGTCCCAGCTTTACATCTGTTATTACCTTTACTTTATTGGTCTCCGAAGTTTTCGTTGCGCCCGGTATACTCACAGTTCCCTTAAAGGAATTTGTATAACTCCTGCCTGTGGAACTGCTGCTGTCGGCACTCTGCTTCAGATATTCCGGAGAATAAGTATAATACAGATCCAGATCGAAAGCATCTGCAGCGCCCCATGGCTTGCAGTTCTTTATCACGATGGTATCATCTGTTTTATCGTCGGTCGTTCCATTATCATCTATATAATAATAGAAACTGTTGTTGCCCGAAGGGACATCCGCAGCTGTTTTATACGGACCCGGCACATAAGTCTTCAATGCGCTTTCGTTGAAATACGCTGACGGATCTCCGTTGGTCCCGCCGTATATACACGCAGGGAGTCTGATCTGGATCTCATCTGCTGCCAGCAGGTTGTTGCCTCCGGCCTTGAATGTCAGATGCGTCTTTACAGATTTCTTGCCGTAACTGCCGGCTGTCTCCTGATAGTATCCATCTGTCAGCTTAGTTCCTTCCGGGAATCCAAAATCAAACTGTGTGATGTTGGATTTTGTTGTAGCTGCTTTTTTAGATTTAGAAGTGCTCTTTGAACTTGAATCAGATTTCGCCGACTGCGAAACCTCTCCTGCACTTTCTTTTGCAGCTGCTTTTTCTTCTGTTGCTGATTTCTCTGATTCTGCTGCAGCAGAATCAGAATTTTCATTTTCCGTTGCTGCTTCCTGTACGGTTGACGCGTTCTGATCGACTGACTGTGTCTGCTGTTCATCACTGCCTGTCTTCTGATCGGCCGCCCAGGAATTTCCACTGATGGCACCGCCGGTGCCCAGGGCCATAACAACTGCCACAACCAGGCATAGCCATTTATGTTTTGCCAGGCTTCGATAGTTGTTCCCCGCATTCCCCTTCTTCTTCATTGCAATCTCCTCTTTTCTTTGATCCTTTGTAAAATAATTTCATTTATATACAATAAAAACCCTGCGCAATCATCCGCGCAAGGCTGCAAAAAATGCATCATTACATGTGCCGGGTCCCAAACCGACTTCTATATCCCCGGAGTATTCACTTTTTAGCGTTGTTTTCTAAATAAAAAAACAACCCCGCCAATCATCCGCGAAGGTCGTTTGCATCACATAACCTAGTATACCCCTGATTCATTTCCCCTTTGTCTGTTAAAAATACACCAAATCACAACATTTGTCAAGAGTATATATTCTAATCGATTGTGTCAAGTTACAGTGGGAAAAGAGCAAACACCTTTTTTGATAAGTTTTCTTTGATCAGATACCCCTGAACGATTTTATCGTCTTCAACGAGCCGCACAGCTGGCCACGATTTATCCATGGAAGGTTGTGCTGCAT
>JAYFPY010000001.1:0-3986 GCA_034927505.1 Eubacteriaceae bacterium | reverse complement strand
GTCCATCAGCATGTTGTAGATCTGTGCCGCTGCTACGCAGTCACCGCCAGGCGAGTTGATCCATACCGTTATGTCACCCTCTCCGCTTACAAGTTCATCTTTGAAAAGCGCAGGTGTCACATCGTCATCGAACCAGCTTTCCTCGGCAATCGTGCCATTTAAAAACAGCGTCCTTTCGGTAACGCTGTCTTCACCCTCCTGATCGGATATTATTCTGTTCTTCCACTTCCAGAACTTATTTGTTCCCATCAGTGTTCTCCTCCTTTCCCGCAGTCCCCGCAAACAGACCTGCATCTTCAAGTTTCGTCATATTTCCATTTATGAGATAAAGCTCACCGCCTTCTTCCTCCGGGATACGGTCAAGGTTTTCAAGTTCGCGGATGTCGTTTGCGGACATCCATCCGTTCTGCCGCCCTACCGCATACCCGTTCATGCGGCTCTGATAATCTCCTCTGAGCAGTCCGTCAAGATTGAACTTTACAAAGTATTTCTTTTTCTCATCCGGTGTAAAGAGCGACCTCGTTATTGCCTGCTCCCACCTTGACACCCACGGATCGAGCGTATATTTTACGAACTCCAGTGACTGCTGCTCGATATTTGAAAACGTGCTTCTTTCAAGATCGCCGACCATATGAGGCGGCACTCTGAATATCCTTGCTATCTCATCTATCTGGAATTTCCTTGTCTCGAGGAACTGCGCCTGCTCCGGTGATATCGATATTGGAGTGTATTTCATTCCTTCTTCAAGTACCGCCACCTTGTGCGCATTGGAACTTCCGCCAAATGTCTGCTGCCAGCTTTCCCTTATCTTTGCCGGGTCCTTAAGTGTCCCCGGATGTTCAAGCACACCGCTTGGAGCTGCGCCGTTCGCAAAGAACTTAGAGCCGTATTCTTCCGTTGCAATGGCTAGGCCTATCGCATTCTTGGCCATCGCTATTGGAGAATATCCGACAAGTCCGTCAAAGCCTAACCCCGGTATATGCAGCACATCGGATGGTGACAGTCTCACCGTGCTGCCCTTCATTGTCGGAGCATCATCATTAGTCAGCGTATATTCGTAATACAGCTGACCTTTATCATCCCTGTCAACGCTCATGCGATTTGGCATCAGCGGATACAGGGCGATAATCTCTCCCTTGCCGTTCCTTATGATCTGCGCATATGCATTGCCCCAGAGAAGCAGATGCGTCATGAGCGTTTCTCTGAATATGAATGATGTCATTTCAGGATTCGGCTCATCATGCAGCAGGAAATACAGCGGCTGATTTGTTGCCTTTTCTTTTCCTCCGTCTTCACGGTAGCTGTAGACATGAATCGGCAGGCTTGCGATCGACTCCGATAATATACGGACGCATGAATAGACCGCTGTCATCTGCATTGCAGACCTTTCGGTCACTCTTTTACCGCTCGTACTGTTCCCCAGGAAAAAGCTGAATGTGTTTCCCGCTGTACGGTTTTCAGGCTTATCCCTTGATCTGAATAAACCGCTAAATATGCTCATAGGCACCTCCTTTGTCCCCAAAATGGACATAATAAAAGCACCTGCCGTTTTTCGGTAGATGCTTTGAAAAGATATTCCTCTATTTATTTATGAAAGTATGTGTTGCATTCCTTCTTTATTTCCAATGCAAATGTCCATAGCTGCAGACATCGCACGGTAAAGATCCGATTTATCGCCGCCAAGTTCATCTATGGCTTTTTTGATATCATCCTTGTTCCAACCTGAAGTCCCATTTTCGCTTCTGTACTTATCCATCGCGCATGCAACGATATTCTCGATTTCTTTATATGTAAGCATGTGTCATTCCCTTTCTTATGTTTATCTATTATCTTTTCCTACGTCAACTTTCATTTCAACTCTCATACCATCATACAAGTATTTATAAACTGGCACTGCGATATCTTCCATATTCCCTAGTTCTATTGGGCCTTCCTTTAGTAATTTCTTTATATGTAAATCATCAGTATTAATTATTATTCTTGCTTCGGACTGTAATGCGAATTTATCTCTTTTCCAAAACAATTCACGAGGCGATTTGCTTTTGCACATCCACCATCCATACTTTTCATATTGTTCCAGATTATAAAACTTTACTGGAGAACAAATAACATCTTGCGCTTTTACACCCCTATCTGTCATATATTTCTTCACTCTTCTAAAAAATTCATCATAATCTTTAATTAGATAAAATGCCGGCTTTTCTTTATCATTTAATCCATCAGCATATGATGGTGTAATATTATCTGCAAAAGTTTGAAAATATTCTTTCGGAACATCTCCTGATATTTTCTGCATACCAGTTGAGTCAGGGCAATCAAAAGCGCTTACTGGCATTCTATATATACAGAAGCACGGCAAATCCATAGATCTTTCATTTTTTAAATAAATTCTTCCATCAACATTGTTTCTAATAATTTTTAGATCAGCAAAGTAATCTTCAATCTTCTTCATATTTTCAATATCTAAATACCAATATGTTGCTATTAAGCCTTCTAAAGAATCTCCACGGCCCTCACCTTTTTCCTTTGCCTCTTGTACCCATTCTGATGGGGTCCCAAATTTAACTGATCCATGTTCTATAAAATCATCTACATATTTTTTTTTAGCACAATGAATTGAAAAATACGAGCTTGTTGGATTACTCCACATTGTTTTTCCCATGTTATTAATTATCCTTTATTGCTTATACTAAAACCTATCTAATGGCTCTGTGTAAAAATTATATCACATATGTATCTTTCATAGTATGATAATTCCTCTAGTATCATAGACGGACTCGGAAGTATCGTTCCCACATCTGATTGCACGGTCGAGTCCCATTATCGATGCGATCACGCCGTCTATCTTCTCCGTGGATTTTTCCTTATCAGCTTTGATGTTGCCGGCAGGATCAGTCCTTATATAGATGTTGTCCATCATCCATCTGAGTACCGGATGACCGCCATGTGCGATCCTTCCTTCAAGCGTGAGTTTCATAAGTTCTTTTGTCGGAGGACTCATGTCCTTGAATCCCTGACCGAAGGGAACGACAGTGAACCCCATCCCTTCCAGGTTCTGAACCATCTGCACTGCTCCCCATCTGTCAAATGCAATTTCACGGATGTTATACTGTTCTCCCAGGCTCTCGATGAACTTCTCGACATAGCCGTAATGGACGACATTGCCTTCCGTGGTCTTAAGCATACCCTGTTTCTCCCAGACATCATAGGGCACATGATCGCGCCTTACACGAAGGTCTAGTGTTTCTTCCGGTATCCAAAAATACGGCAGCAGCATGAACTTGTCATCTTCATCCTCCGGCGGGAAAACAAGTACGAAAGCCGTGATATCAGTTGTAGATGAAAGATCGAGTCCTCCGTAACACACTCTGCCCTTTAATGATTCCTCATCGACAGGGAATGCACATGCATCCCACTTATCCATAGGCATCCACCTTACTGACTGCTTCACCCATTGATTCAGTCTGAGCTGCCGGAAGGAGTTCTCTTCACCGGGGTTTTGCTTAGCTGATTCACATGCCGCCTTTACCTTGTCGATTCCCACGGTTATACCAAGAGACGGATTTGCTTTTTTCCAAATTTCTGGATCGGTCCAGTCATCTTCCTCATCAGCTCCATATATTACAGGATAAAAAGTATTATCTATCTTTCTTCCCTCAAGTATATCCTTTGCCTTCTGATGCGTTTCATAGCAGATACTGTTCGTGTCAGTGCCGGCAGTCGTTATAAGGAAGTACAATGGCTGCATCCTCGCATCCCCGGAGCCTTTCGTCATTACATCGAACAGTTTCCTGTTCGGCTGCGTATGAAGCTCATCGAACACAACTCCGTGTATATTGAAGCCATGCTTTGAATATGCTTCTGCAGAAAGTACCTGGTAAAAACTGTTCGTAGGATGAAAGATTATTCTCTTCTGAGAAGCAAGTATCTTGACCCTCTTATTCAGTGCAGGACACATACGCACCATATCAGCAGCCACCTCAAAT
>JAYFPY010000032.1:0-46512 GCA_034927505.1 Eubacteriaceae bacterium | reverse complement strand
CAGCACAACCTTCCATGGATAAATCGTGGACAGCTGTGCGGCTCGTTGAAGACGATAAAATCGTTCAGGGGTATCTGATCAAAGAAAACTTATCAAAAAAGGTGTTTGCTCTTTTCCCACTGTAACTTGACACAATCCTTTGCGGATACAATATTGAACATACGTTCGTAATGTGTTATAATATAAACATGAGTTCGAGAAAGACTTGGGAGACGAGTCGAGGAGGGCGTCATGGTTGAAATGAAAGATATATATAAAAAACTCAGGATCCTGGCGGACAGTGCAAAGTTCGATGTATCATGTTCCACCAGCGGTGTGGCCAGGAGAAACAACGGCAGGATCGGAAATGCTGCAGAGGCCGGAATATGTCATTCATGGTCGGCGGACGGGCGGTGCATATCATTGCTGAAGGTGCTGTTTACAAACAAATGCGCATATAACTGCGAATACTGCGTCAACAGGCGTACTGCTGATGTGGAAAGAGCCGGTTTTGAACCGGATGAGTTAGCCCGGCTGGTCATAGAATTCTACAGAAGGAACTATATCGAAGGTTTGTTTTTAAGTTCGGCGGTGGAGATATCACCGGATCATACGGCAGAAAAAATACTGACATGTCTGCAGACTCTGAGGCACAAGTACGGCTTTGCCGGATATATACACGCAAAGATAATACCCGGAGTATCGCCGGAACTGGTACACAGGATCGGCCTTGAAGCGGACAGACTCAGCGTGAACGCTGAATTTCCCAGCCGTGAAAGTCTGGGGAGGCTGGCGCCTCAAAAGACCCTTGGAGGAATCGTTTCTCCCATGCAACAAATCACAAATACGCTGATAGAAAGGAAGGCTCTAAAAGGGCCGGGAACTATGTTCAAGGGGCAGGACATCAATTCGGAAAACAATCTGCTTCGTGCAATGGGAGATGAGGATCTTCCGATGGTCGGTCGGAGAAAAAAAGAAGTATTCGCGCCTGCGGGGCAGACTACACAGATGATAATAGGTGCAGGGAATGAATCGGATCTACAGATAATAAAGACAAGTGAAAACATATATAAACGATTCAAGATGAAGAGGGTATACTACAGTGCATATATCCCGGTGGTAGATTCGCCAATGCTCCCGGATGTATTCACCGCACCGCCTCTGGCAAGGGAACACAGACTGTATCAGGCGGACTGGCTTCTTAGATTCTATGGATTCTCTGCAGATGAAATAGTGGACGCAAAGCATCCGTATCTGGAAGACGAGGTGGATCCCAAGGTCACGTGGGCGCTGAGACATCTTGATATGTTCCCTATGGAAATAAACAAGGCGAAAATGGAAGAACTGCTGCGGATACCCGGGATCGGGACTGTATCCGCGCTGCGGATAACCAGGCAGAGACGGGTGCGTGCGGTAAGATATGAAGATCTTAAAAAAATGGGAGTGGTACTGAAAAGGGCAAAGTACTTTCTGACATGCGGCGGCAGGTATTACGGCGACAGAAATTTCACACCTGAAAATATCAGATCGGGACTTCTGGATATGAGCAGCGGCCAGCAAATATCCATGTTTGACGAAGGAATCAGAAGACTGGAGGCGTCAAATGATAGACTACCTGTATGACGGAACATTCGAAGGCTTGCTTACCTGTATATACGAACATTATTATGATGAAAAGACATCGGGCATCTTTGAGAGGGACAGTTATCAGGCCAGCATGCTGCAGCCCTGCAGGATGGTCGGCACCGACGATGAGAAGGCCGATATTGTTTATAATGCAATAAAAGAAAAAATTTCAGCATATGACCTTGGGAGAGTATACAAGGTTTTCCGATCCTGTGTGCATGACAGAGAGACAAAGATACTCAATTATGTAAGGCTGGGTTTTTCAAAAGGTTCTGCGGTCAGCATGCTTCACGGGAATCCCATCGTATTCGATATCCAGAGCGCTGAGAAAAAAGTCAACAGGGAGATAGACAGGCTGAACGGACTGATAAGATTTACGGTATTGGGTGAAAAGGTGTTGTACAGTCCGGTTGAACCGGACAATGACGTTATTGAATTTCTGGCAAATCATTTCTGCGACAGATATAAAAACGAACCCTTTATGATCCATGATCTCAAGAGAAAAAAGGCACTGGTGTACAGCGGTAATAGATGGTATATAACCGAATTCACTGTGGAAGAACTGCCGCCGATGGCACCGGGGGAACAGGTCTATCGGGAACTGTGGAAAAACTATTTTGATACTATAGCAATAAAACAGCGGATAAATCCGCGGTGCCAGAAGAACTTCATGCCGGTGAGATACTGGCAGCATCTTACTGAAATGCAGGGCAGAAGGCATTAATCAACAAGGTTCAGAGTTTCTGCTTTGGTAATGATTTTGCCAGATGCCGGATCAAAGTAAACTGTCTGGGTGCCCGTGTAATACCCACCGACTATGCTTGACGATTTTTTGATTTCATAATAAGCCGGCGTAGTGCCGTTCCCGCGTGATTTCTTCATATGTACATACAGAGTGCCTGCGGTAAAACCGGCAGCGTTCATTTTGCTTTTGAAATCAGAAGCCGATAGGGTCCCGATTTTGTTGTTGGAAGAATCATATACGGTCAAATCTGATGAGTTGCCGGAGTTACCTAGGTTGATCGCCGTGTTGCTGAGCAGGCATGCTCCGTCCGGAAGATTCTCTTCGAGGAATGCGCTGAACAGACCCGCCAGAGTATTGAGATTGTTTTCTGCATCGGCGAAGGTCGATGCATCGGCATTGAGACCTGAGAAATCCGACCAGCCGCCGGTTCCTGAGGAAGCGACCTTGTATTTGCCGTTTTCATATATCACAGTTATTTTGTTTTTTGATGTGTAGATAAGTTTTTGGACTTGGCTTGATTTGAAAGCGATGCTGCTGATCATTCCGTCCGTTTCAGCCAGATCGGCAATAGACGATATCTCGGCGGCTGTTGCAGAATCTCCCACGGACGAATCAGTGCCATAGTTTTCAGATGCATATGTTTGCGCAGATACAACGCACACACGAGCTTCGCTGATGGTTGCTTTTTCCCGGCTCTTTTCTATATATGCCGAAAAAGACGGTATCAGTATTGCCGCAGTAACTGCAAGTATAACGAGGACCACTACAACTTCGATGAGTGTAAAGCCGCCGGCCCGCTCTCTTTTTACGTTTACCCTGTTCATATTATCATACCCCGCTAGTTTGAACATCTCATTACATTATACATCTTCTCTTATGGATATGCCATAGGCCCATATTGTCGGCCCTTTCGACACAATGTCTGCCCACTGCCGCCTGGGGCGGTGGATTAAAGACGGCCAAAATGGTATAATGTTGTTCAGTAAAAAATCGTATAAACGACTGGAGGGCACATTATGTATGAAGAATTGACAAAGATTATAAAAGACAGCGACAACATTGTATTTTTCGGAGGAGCGGGAGTTTCAACAGAGAGCAATATACCGGATTTCAGATCGGAGCAGGGGCTGTACAATGCACAGCAGGCTTATGGGAAATCACCGGAAGACATGATATCTCACAGTTTTTTCTGTCATGATACCGAGACTTTCTATGATTATTACAAAAATAATATGATATATCAGAAGGCTGAGCCAAATGAAGCTCATTACGCGCTGGCACGGCTGGAACGTATGGGTAAAATCAAAGCGATCGTGACGCAGAACATCGATGGACTTCACCAGAAAGCCGGCAGTAAAAATGTATTCGAACTGCACGGATCTGTCCTGCGAAACAACTGCATGGACTGCGGTGCAGCTTATGATCTGGATTATGTGATGGATCCGGCCAACTGTGACGGCCATGTTCCAAAATGCAAAAAATGTGGAGGCGTTGTAAAACCGGACGTAGTGCTGTATGAGGAAGCCCTGGATGAATCAGTGATCAGCGGCGCTGTGAAGGCGATACAAAAGGCCGATGTGCTGATCGTTGGCGGGACTTCTCTGGTGGTGTATCCTGCGGCGGGGCTGATAAATTATTTCAGCGGCAGTCATCTTGTGCTGATAAACAAAAGCAAGACCCAGTATGACGACAAGGCGGACCTGGTGATAAATGATACGATAGGAAAAGTCATGGGCGGAGCCACGGAAAGCCTGTAGAGTGCAGGCGTGGGATGATTTGATTTGATGTGATATAATAAAACATTGCATACTAAAGACAGTGAAAGAATAAAAAACGGAGGAAAGAATGAACATACTGGTATCCAATGATGACGGAATACAGGCAGAAGGAATAAAGGAACTGGTAAAGGCTCTTGCTGCCGAAGACAGTATATATGTTTCTGCACCGCACACGCAGAGGAGCGCAACGGGGCACGCTATAACTGTCGGACAGCCGATAAATATTTCAGAAGTCAAATTTGAAAACACCAAAATGGCTCTTGAAGTTACCGGGACCCCGGCCGACTGCGTAAAACTGGGGATCGGATATCTAAAAGCAAAAGGCATAAAAATAGACATGGTTTTTTCGGGGATAAACCATGGAGGCAATCTGGGAACGGACACTCTCTATTCAGGCACTGTATCGGCAGCCATAGAAGGCGCGCTGTGCGGCAAGCCGTCAGTTGCTGTATCGGTAAACAATCACGAGCCGGTGCATTTTGAATATGCATGCGAGCTGGCTGTGAACACGCTTCGTGCCATGAAAGAGAATGACCGCGGAGTGATAACCATGAACATAAACGTGCCGGACATGCCGAAAAGCGAGATAAAAGGTGTTAGATACACCAGGCTTGGGGTAAGAGAATATGACGAATGGTTCACGCCGAAAGAAACCGAAAGCGGTGAAACCGAATACTGGTACCACGGCAAACCAGTAGTATATAAGAGCAGAAATGCGGGAATAGATGTTATCGCTGATCAGGAGGCTTACGCCAGCATAACACCATTGAAATTCGACTTGACAAATCATGATCTGATCGAAGATATAAAGAAATGGAGGATCGACAAATGAGCAAATTATTGATGAACAAAAGCGACACAGTGGCAATAGCCATAGATTATCAGGAAAAACTGGTGCCGGCAATGAAGGACTCAAGAGTACTTGAATCAACAACGGCAAAACTGATAGAAGGCCTGAGGGTGCTGGACATACCTGTTCTGGTCACTCAGCAGTATACAAAGGGCCTTGGCGAAACTACAGATACAATAGCAAGGGCTTTGGGCGACTTCACGCCGATAGAAAAGAATACATTCAGCGCACTGAAAAACGATGAGTTCCTGAAAGCTCTTCAGGATACCGGCGCAAAATCAGTGATCGTATTTGGCATTGAAGCACACATATGCGTTCAGAAAACGGCGATCGAACTTATCGAAAGCGGATACAATGTGTTCGTAGCAACAGACTGCTGCTCCAGCAGAAAAAAACATGACAAGAAAGTTGCCATCGAAAGACTGGCTGCAGCGGGAGCTGTAATCACTACATATGAATCGGTGCTCTTCGAACTGCTTGAAGGCTCAAAAAGCGAAGGCTTCAAAGAGATTTCAAAGATAATAAAGTAGGTCCGGTTTTATGTTCATGTTCGACGGAAGAATAACAATAGAAGATAAAGACACACTGGAGGAATACCTGGACGGATATGATTATCAGACGTCAGGGCTTTCGTTTTCGGCACTGTATATGTGGAGAGACATAAACAAATTCAGCTGGCGTAAGATAGGTGATTATATGTGCCTGTCGGGGATCAGCCATCTGGAACTGGAGGAAGGGATCATCCTTCCTTTCATGTTCCCGCCCCTTACTCGAGACGGAAAGTATGATCCGGAGTCGTTGAGGGAAACTATTTATGAAGCCAGGGAGATATTTGAAAAAGCCGGATATGAATTCAGCATGCGGCTGGTCCCCCTGCATATGATAGACGACCTGAAGGCGGCATGTCCGGGCGAACTGAAGGTCATCGAAGATAGACCGAACTACGACTACGTTTACAGGACACAGGATCTGATAGAGTTGAAGGGGAGAGACTACCACGGTAAGAAAAATCATCTGAACTACTTCAACAAGACATATCAGTACGAGTATGTCCCTCTCACATCGGCCATGGCAGAAGACGCCATGCGGTTCATTAGCGATTTCAACAAGAGAAAAGATGTGCCCGAACACGAAATGGAAATGCTGAAGATGGAAGAGGAAGCTATGAAAGATGTTTTTCTGAACATCGAGACCATCGGATACGAAGCGGGAGCGATCCTGATAGATGGAAACATTGAGGCCATAGCGATCGGCGGGGTGCTGAACAAAAATACAGTGACTGAACATGTGGAGAAGGCAAATGTGAATTTCAGAGGATTGTATCAGGCAATAAACAATGAGTTCTGCAGGCATGTGGCTTATCGGGCAAAGTATATCAATAGAGAAGAAGACATGGGGATACCCAATCTGCGAAAGGCCAAGCTTTCCTACAGACCGTGCAAGCTGATAGAAAAACATATAATCAAATTCAAATAAGGCAGCGGTTTTGAGTTGCCATTTTGATACTGATTATTTGGTGTATAGCATGAAAGACAAAAAGTGTTAAGAAATTAACACTTTTTGTATTGAAAATACTTGACTTTTCCTGCATATACGATATAATCATCTAAACATAGTTAAAAATATAACAAACAAGAGGCGGGCCCAATGTATTGAAAATGCTTAAAAAATATGATATTATTTTCATCGACACGACTAAATTGAAAGTTGAAATACAAATGTAACTTATATTTTAAGGAGGAATTTTCCAAATGAGAGAAGTAGTAATTGTAAGTACAGCAAGAACACCTATTGGAAGTTTCGGAGGTTCTCTGAAGAACATCCCGACTTCAACACTGGGAGCTATCGCAGTAAAGGAAGCAATCAAAAGAGCAGGTATAAAATCGGAAGAAATCGATGAAGTGCTCATGGGCTGTGTACTCCAGGGTGGACTGGGACAGAACATCGCAAGACAGATATCCATCGAAGCAGGTATTCCGATAGAAGTGCCTTCAATGACTTTGAACAAGGTTTGCGGATCCGGATTGAGAGCTATCGAACTGGCAGCTCAGATCATCAAAGCAGGAGATGCTGACATCATCGTTGCAGGCGGTGCAGAGAACATGTCCAAGACAGGATATGCAGTGCCTTCAGCAAGATGGGGAGCAAGAATGAACGAAGCTAAAATGGTAGACATGATGGTATATGATGGTCTTACTGACGTATTCAACCAGTATCACATGGGTATCACTGCTGAAAACGTTGCTGAACAGTGGAACCTTTCAAGAGAACAGCTGGATGAATTCTCGGCTGCTTCACAGCAGAAGGCTGTTGCTGCTATCAAGGCAGGAAAATTCAAAGATGAGATCGTACCGGTAGAGATCCCGCAGAGAAAGGGAGATCCGGTAATATTCGATACAGATGAATTCCCGAGAGACGGCGTTACAGCAGCAAGCATCGGAAAACTGAGACCGGCTTTCAAGAAAGACGGAAAGGTAACAGCTGCAAATGCATCCGGCATCAATGATGAAGGAGCTGCAGTAGTAGTAATGAGCAAAGAAAAAGCTGATGAACTGGGGATCAAACCTATGTGCACAATAAAGGGATATGCTTCAGCAGGCGTTGATCCTAAGATCATGGGTATCGGACCTGTTCCTTCATCAAAGAAGGCTCTTGCAAAAGCAGGATGGACAGTAAAAGATCTGGATCTGATCGAAGCAAACGAAGCTTTTGCTGCTCAGTCACTGGCTGTTGCACACGATCTGGAATTTGATATGTCGATAGTAAACGTAAACGGCGGAGCTATTGCGCTGGGACATCCGATCGGAGCTTCCGGATGCAGGATCTTTATCTCGCTGATCAATGAAATGATCAAGAGAGATGCGAAGAAGGGACTTGCTACACTGTGTATAGGCGGTGGACAGGGAACTGCTATGGTAGTTGAAAGATAGTCACTCTTTGACGACATCAAGTATATAGAAATAAAAATGCCGATATGCAGGACCGCAAGGTAAAGCATATCGGCATTTTGTGTCGTTTGTCATTTCTCTAAATAATATATGAGTTCTATCAGCTGTCCATCAGCCATATGAGCAGCGCTAAGAGGTCTGCTTTGAATTTCTCGCCGGACTGGTTCATTGCTTCGGCCAGCGAATGTTGATCTGAAATCATCAGTGAAAGGGAATTGTCCATATCGTGTACCTCCTTGTTGACGATATAATAATAGACGGGTCTTAAATAATACTGAAACATTGCTTTCAGCCTTTTTTCAGTTGACGTAACTATGATATAATACAAGAAAGTAATCAGGAGGGAAATATGCGAGTATTGATTGTAGAAGATGAAGTCAGACTGGCTGAGGCGCTGGCACAGATTCTGTCGGAAGAAAAATATATGACAGATGTAGTTCATACCGGCGATGACGGATATGATTATGCCTGCAGCGGGATATATGACGTGATAGTATTGGATGTAATGCTGCCCGGGATGAACGGATACGAAGTGGCAAAGATGCTTCGCAAGGATAAGGATCAGACGCCGATCATCATGCTGACAGCAAAGAGCAGCATAGATGACAAGGTAATGGGTCTGGACTGCGGAGCTGATGACTATATGACAAAACCGTTTGAACCGAAGGAGCTGCTGGCAAGGATCAGGGCGATATCCAGAAGACAGGGCGAAGTGGTCTTGGATGAAGCCGCATTCGGAGATCTGACGCTGGATCTGTCCACCTGCGATCTGAAATGCAGAGACAAGTCCATTCATTTGAATTTCAAGGAATTTGAGATACTGAAGCTGCTGATGAGTAATCCTAAAACGGCGGTCACTAAGGAAGATATGATAGTGAAAGTGTGGGGATATGACTCGGATGCTACGGACAACAACGTGGAAGCATACGTTTCCTTTTTAAGAAAAAAGTTTTCTTTTCTTAAGACGAATGTCAGCATAAATGCGTTGAGGAAAGTAGGGTACAGATTAGAGGTAGCCGAATAATGCTAAAAAAACTACAGCAAAAATTCATACTGATCAACATGATCCTGGTGGGCAGTGTAATGCTCATTGGATTTTGTACTGTTGTAGTAACTGCATATTCAAACCAGAAATCCGACATCGACCGCTCTCTTACCAAGTCGGTGATGCGGATGCAGATAGACGAAAATTCCGCCGGAAGGCCGCAGCTGGGCAGCAACGGAGACAATGATGCGGGGAACAGTATGGCTACATACACTGTCACGATCTCAAAGGACGGCCAGTATTCAGGAGAGGCACAGGGCATAGCATATATGTCCAGTTCCATGCTGAACTCGGCGATAAAACTGGTATATAATACTGATTCTGCTACTTCGACGGGCAAACTGTCATCGTTAGATCTGTACTACAAGAAGATATATAATTCAGATGGAAGCATGATAATCGCTTTTGCGGATTCTTCTCAGATACAGAAGAATGTGGCTTCTACTGTTACATATTCCAGTCTGCTTTTTGTATCCTGCATGGTCATTCTGTTTATAATCAGTTATATATTGTCGAAGTTTACGATAAAACCGGTAAGGCGCGCATGGAACCAGCAGCAGCAGTTTGTTGCAGATGCCAGCCATGAACTGAAGACGCCGCTGACAGTGATCCTGGCCAATAACAATATAATTCTGTCTCACAGGAGGGACTCTGTAGAAAACCAGAGCAAATGGGTCGAAAGTTCTCAGGCCGAAGCAACGCATATGAAGAACCTTGTTGATAATCTGCTGTACCTGGCCAGATCGGATGCGAGCAAGTCAAAGCCGGTAATGTCGGAAGTGAATCTGGGAGAGATGACCATGGACAGTGCTCTTCAGTTTGAACCGGTAGCTTTTGAAAAGGGCCTTGATTTAGACTATACCAACATAGATACTTCCATAAAGATCCAGGGGGATGCAACCAAACTGACGCAGCTGATTCATATACTTGTTGATAATGCATGTAAATACAGCGGCAAAGGTGAAACTGTTAAAATCGACCTTTGGAAAACGGGAACGGGCTGCAGTCTTTCGGTAAACAACAGAGGTGAACCGATAGATCCTAAAGATCTGCCTCACATTTTCGAAAGGTTTTTCCGATCGGACAAAGCCAGGACCCAGCAGAATCAGGAAGGTGGATACGGTCTGGGCCTTGCCATAGCGAAATCTATCGTAGACGATCACAACGGCAAGATCAGTGCGACCAGCACAAAAGAAAGAGGGACGACATTTACAGTTGAATTCAAATCAAAAAGATAAAATATAAAAACCGATCCCAAAAGCCGGAACATGAAGATGACCGGAGGGATCGGTTTTTTGACTGCGGTTATAGACCGGCGTTTATGGCG
Source organism: Eubacteriaceae bacterium (assembly GCA_034927505.1). Lineage (GTDB taxonomy): Bacteria > Bacillota > Clostridia > Peptostreptococcales > Anaerovoracaceae > RUG100. The sequence continues at coordinate 36,214 of JAYFPY010000032.1, read as the reverse complement.
CGGTCGATTATGGCGTTGGCCACTTCGAACTTGCTCATTTTCGGTAGTTCTTCCACTCCGGAAGGCGTGATGACGGTCACTATATTAGTATCCGTACCGAATCCCGCGTCGTGGACTTTAAGGTTATTGGCTATCATCATGTCCACATTCTTTTTGGACATTTTTTTTCTGGAATTGTCCAGCATGTTTTCAGTCTCCATTGAAAAACCGCAGATGAACTGATTGCTTTTTTTGATTTTTCCCAGCTCGCCGAGGATGTCATGTGTGCGGTGAAGCTCGATCGCCATGTCTCCGTCTTTTTTCTTGACTTTTTCGTCATAGTGGACAGAGGGCGTATAGTCTGCCACGGCAGCGGCTTTGAATACATAATCGGTATCGTCGAAATTCTGCATTACTGCATCATACATTTGATCTGCAGATGTAACGTCGATCACCTTTACAAAAAGTGGCGGTTCCACGGAAGTGTGTCCGCTGACCAGAGTCACATCCGCACCTCTCAGCATACAGGCTCTTGCAATGGCGTATCCCATTTTGCCTGTGGAATGATTGGTAATGAACCGGACCGGGTCTATGGCTTCCACGGTAGGCCCGGCAGTTACGAGGACTTTCTTTCCTTCCATATCTTTTTTCATAGCCAGGTATTTTACGATATGTTTTTCCAACAGCTCCGGTTCGGGCATTTTACCTTTGCCTTCTTCGTTGCAGGCCAGCATGCCTGTGGCCGGTTCTATTATTTCGAAACCATAGCCTTCCAGTTTTTTCAGATTGTCATTGGTCACCGGATTTTCATACATGGCCGTATTCATTGCCGGGGATATCAGTTTGGGGCAGCGGGCTGCCAGCACAGTGGTCGTCAGCATATCGTCGGCGATCCCGCAGGCCAGTTTTGCGATGATATTGGCGGTGGCAGGAGCTATCATTATCAGATCGGATTTCTGTGCCAGAGCAACATGTGCCACATTGAAATCAAAATTTCTGTCGAAAGTATCTGTCAGGCATTTGTTGCCGGTGAGGGTTTCGAATGTGGTCGGCGTAATGAAGTGGCAGGCATTCTTTGTCATTACCACGTGTACATCACACCCCTGTTTTTTCAGAGAGCTGGCAAGATTTGCGATTTTGTATGCTGCAATACTGCCGGATACCCCCAGTATTATGGTTTTTCCTTTTAACATGTCGGTACTCCATTCTTTTGAAATATAGATTATTATACCATACTATGGTATAATGCTATGGCAAAATATTAAAAAACAATGAAGGAGATAAAACATGTCAGAAAACGAAAACAAAAGCTCCAATTTTATTCATAACATCATAGATAAGGACATCGAAAGCGGTAAATACGGAGGCGAAGTGTATACCAGATTTCCCCCTGAACCCAACGGTTATCTGCATATCGGGCACGCCAAATCCATCTGCCTGAATTTTACTACAGCGGAGAAATACGGCGGCAGGTGTAATTTGCGTTACGATGACACCAATCCTGTAAAAGAGGATGTGGAATACGTTGATTCCATAGAAGAAGATATAAAATGGCTGGGATTCTCATGGGACAAAAAGCTGTGGGCTTCGGATTATTTCCCGAAGATGTACGAAGCGGCTGTTGAGCTGATAAAGAAAGGCGAGGCGTATGTATGTGATCTTTCTGCTGATGAGATCAGGGAGACCAGAGGGACTCTGAAAGAGCCGGGGAAGGAAAGCCCTTACAGAAACAGGACTGTCGAAGAAAATATGCAACTCTTTAAAGAGATGAAAGCGGGAAAATACAAAGACGGAGAAAAAGTTCTGAGAGCAAAAATAGATATGGCCAGCCCGAACATCAATATGAGAGATCCGGTGATCTACAGGATCGCACATGTGGAACATCACAACACCGGCAGTGAATGGTGCATCTATCCTATGTACGATTTTGCACATCCGCTGGAAGACGCCATCGAAGGCATAACACATTCCATATGCACTTTGGAGTTCGAAGATCACAGACCGCTCTACGACTGGTCGCTGGACCAGCTGGGATGGTGGGATCCGCAGCCGCAGCAGATAGAATTTGCCAGACTGAACATCACCAACACAGTAATGAGCAAGAGACTGTTGAAAGGTCTTGTAGACGACGGCAGTGTGGAAGGCTGGGACGATCCCAGGATGCCTACTATTGCAGGGCTGAGACGCCGAGGATATACTCCGGAAGCCATAAGGGATTTCTGCGAAAGGATAGGAGTGGCTAAAGCAAACAGTACAGTAGAGATGGCACTTTTGGAACACTGCGTGAGAGAAGACCTGCAGAGCAGGGTGGCTTCAAGAAACGTGGTATTCGACCCGATCAAAGTGGTGATAACGAATTACCCCGAGGACAAGACAGAAGAACTTGCCATGGAAAACAACAGGAATGTCCCTGAAATGGGAGGGCGTACAGTACCTTTCAGCAGAGAGCTTTACGTTGACGGGGCCGACTTTATGGAAGTCCCTGTAAAAAAATATTTCAGACTGTTCCCGGGCAACGAAGTCAGATTCAAAGGGGCGTACTTCATCAAATGTGAAGAGGTAGTCAAGAACGACGACGGGACGATCAAAGAACTTCGATGCACATACGATCCGGCGACAAAATCCGGTGAAGGCGGCGAGGGCAGGAAGGTAAAAGGCACCATACACTGGGTAGATGCCGCTTCGGCAGTCGCTATAAAGGTGAGAGAATACGGATATCTGATGGTCGAGGACGAACAGGGAGAAGAACGGCTGAACCCGGATTCGGTAAAGGAAATGACATGTTATGCCGAGCCTCTTATCAGCGAAGCAAAAGGCGGAGACCGATTCCAGTTTTTCAGACACGGATATTATATTGCAGACAGTAAACTGTCTACGGACACCGAAAAGGTGTTCAATAGCATAATCGGTTTGAAGAGCAGTTTCAAAATAAAAAAATAAAAGAAAGAGGGACCCCATGGATTATTACAAGGCATCGCTGGAGATGCACGAAAAACATAAAGGCAAAATGGAAACGAAGGGGAAGGTATCGGTAAGAGACAAAGACGATCTTTCGACGGCGTATACACCCGGAGTCGCAGAGCCGTGCAGACAGATAGAAAAGGATCCGGAAAACATTTTCAAATACACAAACAAGAGCAATACTGTTGCGGTGATCAGCGACGGTTCAGCGGTCCTTGGACTGGGGAACATAGGTGCCGAGGCATCAATACCTGTCATGGACGGGAAGTCGCTGCTGTTCAAAGAGTTTGCAGGGATAGATGCTTTTCCTGTGTGCATAGAGACACAGGACCCGGACGAGATAGTGATGATAGCAAAAAACATTTCATCGACTATGGGGGGGATCAATCTGGAGGATATCTCGGCGCCGAGATGCTTTGAGATAGAAGAAAAGCTTCAGGCCGAAGTGGATATACCGGTGTTCCATGACGACCAGCACGGCACTGCGGTCGTAGTGTCTGCAGGCGTGATCAATGCTTTCAAGCTGACAGGAAGAAAGGTCGAGGAAGCCAAAGTAGTAATCAACGGAGCGGGCTCGGCAGGGACAGCTATAGCGAAAATGCTGATGAGCCTGGGCGTGAAAGATATTGTGATATGCGACAAGTTCGGGATACTGACTGTGGACAATTACGAACTGAACCCGGCCATGATGAAGCTGGCTCAGAACACTAATCCGCAGAACATTTCCGGCGATCTGAAAAAGGCGGTAAAAGGGCGAGACCTTTTTGTGGGAGTTTCCGCACCTGGGATCCTCACGGGAGAAATGATAAAAACCATGGCTGGGGATCCGGTCGTGTTTGCAATGGCAAATCCGGAACCGGAGATACTGCCGGAAGAGGCAAAGAAAGCCGGAGTCGCGGTAATGGGGACCGGACGTTCCGATTATCCGAATCAGGTAAACAATGTTTTGGCTTTTCCGGGGATTTTCAAGGGTGCTCTAGGCGTCCGCGCAAAGAGAATAACCGAGAAGATGAAGAAAGCTGCCGCATATGCGCTGGCAGGTGTGATCGCGGAAAAGGATCTGGCACCGGACAACATAATACCCAGTGCATTCCATCCGGGAGTCGCCGATATCGTAGCACAGGCGGTGGCAGATGCGTGGGAAGAATAAGTGAGTGAGATCCTGAAGATACTGATAGTGACAGCTGCAGCTGTAGGCGCGGGAGTCATAGCCGGCAATGGTGCGGTGTATGCCTTTGATCATTTCCCGGCGGTCTGGCTGAAGGACAGGAACGGAGAGTTTCCGGCTGAAGACAGGCAGGGCGTGCAGCGGGTGAAAAGCCACCCCTGGAAATATGTTTTTACAGCGTCTTTCATTGTGATCGGAGTATACATGGGGATCGCAGATCCCCGTTATGCTGTTGCGGCTTTTATCGCATGCTGGATACTCCTGGAAACAGGTATGGCAGACAAGAAATACGGAGCGATACCCGACCAGACAGTGCTGCTGCTGGCAATAACAGGTTTTGGATTCATACCTTTTCATGACGGCATGTACGACATGTTGCTGGGAGCAGCTGCAGGCGGCTGTACCATGCTGATAATAAAGGCTGCGGTAAAGTTGTTTTCGGGAAAGGCCGGCATAGGTTACGGCGAGGTAAAACTCTGCTGTGCCATTGGCCTTTTAGGAGGTTTGTGGGGAGCCGGGATCGCCATAGGAGCCGGAGCATTTGCCTGCGGGATATATGCGGCGGCGAAATTGTCCGGAAAAAACAAAAATGAAAAAAGCAGACTGCCTTTCGGCGCTTTTCTATGCGGAGCGGCAGCGGTATATATAATAGTCTTGCATGACTTTTTTTAGGAGGAACAATGCTGACAGGAAAACAGAGGAGCTATCTGAAAAAGATGGCTCACGATCTTGAACCCACTGTATTTTTGGGCAAGGGCGGAATGACGGAAAACATCAAAAAAGAATTTGAAAACGGATTTGAAAGCAGAGAGCTGGTCAAGGCAAAGATACAGGAAAGCTGCGATCTAAAGGCGAAAGATATAGCCAATTATCTTGCAGCGGAAATGAATGCGGAATTCGTACAGGCCATAGGTCATAAATTTGTGCTGTATCGCAGATCGAAAAATAAAAAAGAAAAAATAGTGCTTCCGGAGTAGGACATGGAAAGGAATCTTCTGCTTACCATCAGTTATGACGGCACTCCTTTTTCCGGATGGCAGAGACAGCCGGGAAGGTCTACTGTGCAGGGCGAAATAGAAAAGGCTCTGTCAGTACTCTGTGCTGCGCAGGTAAAGGTAGACGGCACCAGCAGGACGGATGCCGGCGTACATGCCCTGGGACAGCGAGCCGGCTTTTCAGGTGGATTCGCCATACCGACCGGGAACATAAAGTTTGCTCTCAACAATCTTTTGCCGGGGAGTATCAGGATCAAAAAGGTGGAAGAAAAACCGGAGGGATTCCATGCACGGTACGACTGCAAAGGGAAGAAATATATTTATAAAATAATAAATTCAAAAGAGAAAGATCCTTTTATGCGAAATTTCTGCTATTATGTAGGAGACGATCTTGATGCAGCAGCCATGAGAAAAGCAGCGGAGTATATCAAGGGAGAACATGATTTCAAATGTTTTCAGGCAGCCGGCGGAAAAAAACTGGAGACGACAGTAAGGACTGTGACGGACATCGAAATAAAGGAATACGACAAATGTGAACACGGAAGGGAAATCGAGATCCATGTCAGCGGGGATGGATTCTTGTACAACATGGTGCGGATCATAGCCGGGACGCTGGTAGATGTCGGCCGCGGAAAGATCGACCCGGACGGAACAAAAAAGATAATTGAAGGCAGAGACAGAGGGAATGCCGGTCACACTGCGCCGGCGGGAGGATTGTATCTGGCAGAAGTATATTACTGAGATTGCTGAATCGAACAGAAGGAGGAACGTATGGACTTGAGACCAAGCTGGGATGAGTATTTTATGGAAATGGCAGAACTGGCAGCCAGCAGATCCACATGTCTGCGAAGACAGGTCGGAGCTGTTATAGTTCAGGACAAACATGTTATTGCGACCGGATATAACGGAGCACCCAAAGGAGTGCCTCACTGCGGAGAAAAAGGCGGCTGCATGAGAGAACAGCAGGGTATACCGTCCGGTGAAAGACATGAGTTGTGCCGGGCTCTCCATGCGGAGCAGAATGCGATCATACAGGCCGCTACACTGGCACAGAGCATAGAAGGCGCGACCATGTATATCACGACGCAGCCTTGCATCATATGTGCCAAGATGATCATAAATGCGGGGATCAGAAGGATCGTTGTGAAAGAAGGGTATCCGGATGAATTGTCGGTGGAAATGCTGGCCGAAGCCGGATTGAAAATAGTAATGCTAGGTGAATGACCGACAAAAGTGAGACAACTTTGTCACAATTCACTAAAAAAACAAAAAAATATAGAAAAAATTGTTGACAAGAAATAAAAAGAGAAGTATTCTGTATACATAAATTGAACATAGCAAAAACGATGAGGAAGGGGAGTAGGTCAGAAAACCGCCTTCAGTGAGTCGGGGACAGTGGGAACCCAGCGGCAGGCCCTGATACGAAAAACACTTCTGAGTGCAAACTGAAATCATGATGAAAGTAGGTGCGCCGGGTTCAGCCCGTCATAGCTGATACGGCTGTTTGGCCGGAAAAGGTGGTATCCTCAAAGGATTCAACATAGGTGGCACCGCGGATATGTGGCTATTCGTCCTATTGATCGAAATTTTCGATAGGATGATGGCCGCTTTTATATTTTTGGAGGTGAATACTATGTGTTCTATTATGGGTTGCACAACAAAAAAGCTTACAAAGGATCAGTTCATGGAAGGGTTTCAAAGGACGAAGAGCCGCGGTCCGGACATGTCACGCACAGAAGAAACGCCGTCGGGCAGACTGGGGTTCCACAGGCTGTCGATCATGGACATGTCGGTGAAAGGCATGCAGCCGTTTCGGGACGGAGAAAGCTGCGTTATATGCAACGGAGAATTGTACGGATGGCGGACGGTAAAAGAAGAGCTTGGAAAAAAGGGCCATGAGTTCAAAGGCGACAGTGACTGTGAAATAATCCTTCCGATGTATCGGGAATACGGGGTGGATATGTTTGAAAAACTGGATGCGGAATTCGCGATGGTGATCTACGACGGGGCAACCGACAGCTGGATAGCGGCAAGAGATCCCATCGGCATCAGGCCGCTGTATTACGGACGTACAGAAGACGGCGGCTTCGTATTTGCCAGCGAACCGAAAAACATGGTGGGTCTGGTACAGTACATCGAACCGTTTCCTCCGGGATATTACTTCAAAGACGGTGCTTTTGTAAAATATATGGATGTGACTGATGTGAAGGAAGTGTCACACGACAGTGTGGATGTGATCTGCAGGAAAATACACGACAAACTGACAGCCGGAATAGCAAAAAGACTGGATGCAGATGCGCCCCTTGGATTCCTTCTCAGCGGCGGATTGGACAGTTCGCTCGTGTGCGCGGTGGCACAGAAACTGATGCCGGAAAAGCCTATAAAAACTTTCGCCATCGGCATGGAAAAGGATGCCATCGATTTGAAGTATGCAAGAGAGACAGCGGAGTACATCGGCAGCGAACATCAAGAGATCATCATTACAGAGGATGATGTCCTGGGTGCTTTGAGAGATGTCATCAAGGCAATGGGAACATTCGATATCACCACCATCAGAGCCGGCATGGGGATGTATCTCATATGCAGGGCGATAAAAAGGCAGACAGACGTAAGGGTACTGCTGACCGGGGAGATATCCGACGAACTGTTCGGATACAAGTATACAGACTTTGCTCCGACTGCGTTGGCTTTTCAGGATGAATCAAAAAAGAGAGTCAGAGAACTGCATATGTATGACGTATTGAGGGCCGACAGGTGCATCAGCGTAAACTCTATGGAAGCAAGAGTGCCTTTCGGCGATCTGGACTTTGTAAAATATGTGATGAGCATAGACCCGGAAAAGAAAATGAACACCTATGATAAAGGCAAATATCTTTTGCGGAAAGCATTCGAAGGAGATTATCTGCCGGAGGATATACTGTACAGAGAAAAGGCTGCTTTCAGCGATGCAGTAGGCCATTCGATGGTGGATGATCTGAAAGCTTACGCACAGACACAATATACGGATGGTGAATTTGCGGTAAAATGCGCAGGGTACAGTTACCATGCAGAACCCTTCACAAAAGAATCGCTGCTGTATAGGGAGATATTCGAAGAATACTATCCGGGGCAGGCGAAAATGATCGCAGGTTTCTGGATGCCCAACAGCGAATGGGAAGGCTGCGATGTAGATGATCCCAGTGCCAGAGTTCTGTCAAACTACGGCGCCAGCGGAATGTAAGGAGGTAAGAAAGATGACAAGGATAAAAGATGTATTCGGAACAATGGTCTTCGACAAAAAAGCAATGAAAGAAAAGTTGCCCAGAGATGTTTATTTCAGGCTGATGGATCACATGGAAACAGGCGATGAGATAACGAAAGAAATGGCTGATGTTATAGCAAGCGCAGTTGCAGACTGGGCACAGGAACGGGGAGCGACTCATTATACACATTGGTTCCAGCCAATGACCGGAGTTACAGCTGAAAAGCATGACAGCTTTCTGGATTTTTCCGGCAAGGCTTTGATAAAGGGCGAGCCGGATGCCAGCAGCTTTCCTTCGGGAGGAGTCCGAGCCACTTTCGAAGCCCGGGGCTACACGGCATGGGATCCAAGTTCGTACATGTTCATCAAAGAAGATACTCTCTGCATACCGACAGTTTTCCTGTCTTACAGCGGAGAAGCCCTGGACAAAAAGACGCCGCTGCTCAGATCGGCGCAGGCTCTGGACAAGCAGGCAAAGAGAGTGCTGGATGCAATAGACAGGCACTCTGAAAAGGTGATTTCGACTATTGGCTCCGAGCAGGAATATTTTCTTATACCAAAGGAACTGTACGGCAGGCGAAAGGACCTGGTATTCACAGGAAGAACGCTGGTCGGTGCAAAGCCGCCGAAGACCCAGGAGATGGACGATCACTATTTCGGCGTTCTCAAGACCAAAGTAAAATCCTACATGGCGGATCTTGATGTGGAGTTGTGGAAGATGGGCATACTTGCAAACACGGAGCATAATGAAGTTGCTCCGTCGCAGCATGAGATGGCTCCGATTTTCAAAGATGCAAATACTGCAGCCGACCACAATCAGCTGACTATGGAAATGATGAAAAAAACGGCGGAAAAACACGGACTCAGATGCCTGCTTCATGAAAAACCCTTCGACGGTATAAACGGCAGCGGTAAACATGTGAACTGGTCACTTGCAACAAAAGAAGGGGAAAACCTTCTCATGCCGGGCAGGGCTCCTCTGGAAAACGACAGCTTTCTTCTGTTCGTTACTGCGGTAATCAAAGCGGTGGACATGTATCAGGATCTTCTCAGGATATCCGTAGGCAGTGCGGGAAACGATCACAGACTGGGAGGCAGCGAAGCGCCGCCGGCAATAATCTCTATTTTCATGGGCGAGGATATTACAGATGTTCTTGACAGCCTGGAAAAGGGAGAGACTCTTCCTGAAAGAAAGAATTTGAAAATGGATATGGGGATAACCGTGCTGCCGGATTTCAAAAAAGACACTTCGGACAGAAACAGGACTTCTCCATTTGCTTTTTCCGGGAGCAGATTCGAATTCCGCATGGTGGGGTCAAGGGCTGCCGTTTCCTGTCCGGGATACATGATAAACACTATGGTTGCAGATGTGCTGGCAGGATTCGCTGATGAACTGGAAGCCGGATCGGAACCGAAGGAGGTTGCTGCAAAAGCGTATGGGGAGCACAAGAGGATAGTGTTCAACGGTGACAACTATACGGATGAATGGATAGCCGAGGCGGGAAAAAGAGGGCTCCTGAATCTGAAGACTACACCTGAAGCAGCGGAGCTGTTCGATGATGAAAAAAATGTTTCTCTTTTTGAAAGGCAGGGGGTACTGACGGAATGCGAGATCCGGGCCAGAAAAGAGATCATAGTCGAAGAATATGACAAGACTGTGAACATTGAAGCTCTTACTATGATCGACATGATGGAAAGAGAGATAATACCGGCTGTCATGGAATACGAAAAGGAACTGGCGGAGAAAATGCTTTTGTGGAAGGAGACAGTCCCGGAAATGGGCACTCCCATCGCAAAAAGTCTGTTGGTAAAAGCATCGGTATCGCTGGACAGGCTTCAGGACGGGATCAATGAACTGAAAGAAGCCGCCGATGGTAAAAAACAGCTGGAGATCATGGAAAAAGTCCGAGCCGCATCGGATGAACTGGAGAAGATCCTGCCGGAAAACAAATGGCCGATACCGACTTACGGAGATTTGCTGTTCTCATAGAAAAAATATGATAAAATAGGCCGGAGAGGTAAAACATGGCTTACGAAAGACTTGATAAAAACAGCGGAAAATTGTACAGGACTCTGGCAAAGGTGGCAGTCCCCATAGCGCTGCAGAGCCTGATAGGTTCATCTCTGAACCTGGTGGACAATCTGATGGTTGGAAGCCTGGGAGAAAGCCAGCTGGCGGCTGTAGGCGTATCGGTGCAGATATACTTCATATTCTGGATGATCTGCTATGGATTTTCCAGCGGGTGTTCCACATTCATGGCGCAGTTCTGGGGAGCGGGTAACCTGCCCGGCATCAGGAAGACTACCGGATTCACGCTGACAGTGTGTTTCGCCATCGGTATCATATTTTTCACGGCTTCTTTCTTTTTCCCTCAGTATGTGCTGAGGATATTCACCAATATACCCGAGACCATAGAGCACGGCGTGGTGTATGTAAAGACAGGGGCTCTGTGTTTTGTGTTCGTGGCGCTGACTGTGCCATTCGAATGTGCTCTTCGTGCGACACAGCAGACACATATACCGCTGGCAGTCAGCATCGTTGCTTTTTCTGCCAATACATTCCTGAACTACCTGTTCATATTCGGACATCTGGGCATGCCTGCAATGGGCATAAAGGGAGCAGCACTGGCTACTGTGATCTCAAGAAGCATACAGGTCATATGCATATGGACGGCAGTATTCGGAATGAAGAATATAATATCCGGAAATTTAAAATACTTTTTTGGATGGGACAGAAGCTTCCTGGGAAAGGTTGTCAAAAATGCGATCCCCACAACTATCAACGAATCCATGTGGGGCGTGGGCACGGCTCTTTATGTGGCGGCGTTCGCCCGAATAGGGATAACAGAATATGCTTCGGTACAGGCGGCCAACACCATACAGAACATCCTTCAGATGGCGGCTTTCAGCGTGGGAGACGCCATACTGATCCTGGTGGGACAGAAACTGGGAGAAGAGAAACCCAAGGAAGCTTATGGTCTGGCAAAGAGGCTGGTCAGGATAGGAGTTATTATAGGCGTGATATGCGGCGGACTACTGATCGCCATAGCAAAGCCGGTGGTGTCTCTGTTCAACTTTACAGACGCCGGATCTCACTACACATTTTTGATTCTGATCGTTTACGGTTTAACAATGCCGCTGGTGCTTTACAACGGAATAAACGTTGTCGGGGTCCTGCGGTGCGGAGGAGATACACGGTTTGCCATGACGGTGGATGTGGGTACGGTATGGGCCATAGGCGTTCCGATCGCATTCCTGTCCGCTTTGGTTTTTCACTGGCCGATATTCATGTGCATATTGGCACTGAAGACCGAGGAAGCTGTAAAATCAGTGATTTTGACATTCCGCTTCATATCAAAAAAGTGGGTGCGGAATGTAGTTGACAATATAGCCAATAAGTGAGCAAATTTTACATAATATTACATTAAACAAGACGAAAAGTAAGAAAAATCAACGAAAAGCACGCCGCAAGATAGTCAAAAATATATGTTAATTTTCAAACTATTGTTTACATTTCAATGAATCAGCGTATAATACTATCTATGAAAGATTTGGCGAAATTCAGAAATCGGATATTCATCCACTGTGTTTTCACAGCGGCGGCGGCGGAACTGATATCGCTGCCGGTCATAGGTGCAGATCTGAAATTTCTGGCGGGTATTGCAGCAGGAACTTTCATTACGATGATCAATTTCAATATACTGATCCTTTCGGCGAGAAGAATGATGACCAGCCGAAAAAAGGGGCCGGTAGTGGGCGGATATTTTATAAGGATGCCCATATACGGAATCGTGTTCTATTTGTGCCTCAGGATCAGCGGCAGATGCGCAGTGGCATGCGTCATAGGGTTTATAACTCTGCATCTGTCTTTGATAATAATATATGGGATAGAAAGCCGGCTGCCCGGAGCAAAGAAAAATCCGCTCAACAGCTGGACCGAACCGAAAAAATGGAAAGACCCGTCTTCATGGGACGATGAAGACGATGACTATAAAGATTTTTAGACATCCGGAGGAAAGAGAGGTGATGCCGTCATGGAACTGGGCCCTAAGATAATTTTCAAAATAGGAGCTTTGAATATAACTGAAACTGTTATATGGGGCTGGATAATCAGTATCGTTATACTGATATTTGTTTTTGTATCCACCAGAAAAATGGAAAAAGTACCGCGGGGCGCCCAGGCAGTGGCTGAGCTTTTCGTAGAGACTGTGTACAATATGGTGCGGGACACTATGGGGAAAGAGAATTTGAAATTCGCACCGTATATAGGAACGCTGCTGGCTTTTCTGGGGCTGGGCAGCATGCTGGGTCTGCTGGACTGCCGGCCGGTGACTGCGGATCTGAATACTACAGTGCCGCTGGCGCTGATATCATTCGTAATGATCCACTATAATGCCATCAGAGCAAAAACGGCGAAGGGTTATATAAAGGATCTGGCATCGCCATATGTGTTCATGCTGCCGATGACAGTGCTGGACGATCTGTTCTTTCCGATCACGCTGGCCATGCGACTGTTCGGAAATATACTGGCGGGAGTAATAGTAATGACTTTGCTCTACGGAGGGCTGGAATCATTATCATCCATGCTGGGATCGCAGGTACCGTTCTTCCAGCTGGTGATACCGCTGCCTTTGAACTTTTTCTTCGACATGTTCGAGCCGATACTGCAGTCATATATATTCGTTATGTTAACAATGGTCTTCACTTCTAACGGTATGAAGAGAGAAACTGAAGACTGAGAGATATAAACCAAGAGAGAAAACAAGGAGGAAAACGATATGTCACATATTACACCGGAAGCATTCGTACTGGGAATGTCTGCACTGGGTGCAGGACTTGCAATGATAGCAATGGCGGGAGTCGGGATAGGCATTGGATTCAATGCGGGCAAGACAGTAGAAGGCACTGCCAGGCAGCCGGAAGCACAGGGAACTCTGCTGAAGCTCATGCTGGTAGGCGTTGCGCTGACTGAAACCGCAGGTATTTTTGCATTGATCATTTCCATAATACTGATGTTCGCAAATCCGTTCATCGGGCAGCTGTGATCGTGTACGTTATTTCATTTGAACCGAGAAGAAAGGAGGAAATGCTATGAACCTTGGAATAATACAGCTGGACTGGTCCGCACTGATGATAGTGGCCAATGTAGTGATTTTATATTTTGTAATGAAGCATTTCTTCTTTGAAAAGATACACAACTTCATGCAGGCAAGACAGGATGCTGTAAAAGATGCCATCGCTGCAGCGGAAGACATCAACAAAAAAGCTGATCTTAAAATGGAGAACTACCAGAGGAAGATCGCAAGAGTGGAGTCTGAAGGCAGGGACATCATCAGAGATTCGAAGATGAAAGCTGATGAACAGGCAAAGAGGATCATTACGGAAGCTGGCGAAAAGGCCGGTGAGATGACATCCAAAGCCGAAAAAGAAATACAGCGTGAAAAGGTCAAGGCTCTGGCCGGAATGAGATCAGAGGTCACGACACTGGCGCTGATGGCGGCGTCAAAGATAATGGAGCAGGAGCTTTCCGGCAGTGAAGAACAGAAGAAACTGGTGGATAAAGTAATAGAAGAGGCAGGTACTTCGGGATGGCAGAGCTGACGATCGATATGACATACGGCAGCGCCCTGTTCAGCGCCGCAGAGGACTTGGACAAGGTCGACGACATAGAGGCGGAATGTGAGTCTGTCCTTGAAATATTCAAGGCGGAGCCGGAATTCTATCAGCTGATCAATGATCCGGCGCTGTCCGCAGCTGAAAAAAAGACCATGCTGACAAATGTGTTCAAGGGACGCATCACTGGAGCGATGCTGAATTTCCTGTATATTCTGGTGGACAAAGGAAGGACCAGACATTATGAAAAGATCGTCAAAGTATACAAGAGCCTTAAGAACAAAAAAGAAGGCTTTGCCTACGGCATCGTATACTCTGTGCAGCCTCTCGAAAGAGAGCAGATCGAAAAGCTGCAGAGAGAAACAGGAGAGCTGATAAAAAGTAAAGTCAAACTGGACAACGAAACAGACCGCTCTCTCATTGGGGGAGTAAAGATACTGATAAACGGAAAGATCATAGATGCATCGCTGAAAAAACGCCTTGAGGATATGAGATCCGTCGTCAAAGCATGATGCCCGGTTCGGCAGGAGGAATCAAAGTATGAATTTAAGACCTGAAGAAATCAGTGCAGTTATAAAAGCGCAGATCAAGGAGTACAAAAACGAGCTTGAAGTATCGGACTTCGGAAACGTCATACAGGTAGGAGACGGTATTGCCAGAGTTTACGGACTGGACAACTGTATGTCCGGAGAACTTTTGGAATTTCCGGGAGACATCTTCGGCATGGCGATGAACCTTGAAGAGGACAATGTCGGATGCGTCATCCTAGGATCGGATGTAGAAATAAGGGAAGGCGATATAGTAAAACCTACAGGGAAGGTCGTGGAAGTGCCGGTGGGCGAAGAGCTGATCGGAAGGGTGGTAAATGCTCTGGGCCAGCCCATCGACGGTAAAGGACCTGTAACGGCAGAAAAGACCAGGCCGATAGAAAGCCCTGCGCCCGGCGTTTTGCAGAGACAGTCCGTAAAGGAACCTCTGCAGACCGGACTGAAGGCCATCGACTCTATGGTGCCTATCGGAAAGGGTCAGAGAGAACTGATCATTGGAGACAGGCAGACGGGAAAGACAGCTATTGCAATAGATACGATAATCAATCAGGCAGATGAAGATGTCATATGCATATATGTTGCTATAGGTCAGAAAAAATCCACAGTGGCACAGCTGGTGCAGACGCTGGAAAACAAAGGGGCTATGGAATATACGATAGTGGTTTCGGCAACAGCTTCGGATGTTGCGCCGCTCCAGTACATCGCGCCTTATGCGGGATGTGCGATGGGGGAGGAGTTCATGTACAACGGCAGACATGTGCTGATCGTGTACGATGACCTTTCAAAGCATGCGGTGGCTTATCGTGCAATGAGTCTGCTGCTGAGAAGACCGCCGGGGCGCGAAGCTTATCCGGGAGACGTTTTCTATCTCCATTCCAGACTCCTCGAGAGAGCGTCAAAGCTATCCGACGAACTGGGCGGCGGATCCCTGACGGCTCTTCCGATCATAGAGACTCAGGCAGGAGACGTATCGGCTTACATACCGACCAATGTGATATCCATCACGGACGGGCAGATATTCCTTGAGACAGAACTGTTCTTTACAGGGCAGCGGCCGGCCATCAATGCGGGTATTTCCGTTTCCCGTGTAGGAGGCAATGCACAGATCAAGGCAATGAAACAGGTCGCCGGAAAGATCAAACTGGAACTGGCTCAGTACAGAGAGCTGGCCAGCTTTTCCCAGTTCGGATCGGATGTGGACGCGGATACCAAGGCCCGGCTGGATCACGGGCAGGTGCTCATGGAGATCTTGAAGCAGGGTCAGTACAGGCCGATGAAGGTGGAGCATCAGGTAATGATCATCTTTGCTGCAGCCAACGGATACCTGAAGGATATCGAAATGGAATTTATCAAGGATTTCGAAAAGGAATTCCTGGAATATATGGATACTCATTACGACAGAGTAGGAAGGGCTATAAAAGAAGAAGGCAAACTGTCGGCATCGACAGAGGAAGATCTCAAGGATGCTATCGAACAATTCAAAAAACATTCAACAGGAGACTACATCCTTCATAGCCAGCAGGTAATGAGAACGGAAAATGCGGATATCCCTGAAAAGGAAGAACAGTAAAGAAAGGAAGGTGAAGCTATGGCATCCAGCGATATGCAAGACGTCAAGAGACGAATAAAGAGTGTTACCAGCATGGAGCATATAACAAATGCGATGAAGCTGGTCTCGGCGGCAAAGCTCAGAAAAGCCAAAGCCACCTATGAAAGCACGAATCAGTACTTTCACTATATAACCCATTCGATCGAAGAGATCTTCAATAATGCGGACAAGGTGCCGCAAAGGTACCTGGCAGGGAACCGGGAGATCAAAACCACCTGTTACATCATCATCACCGGCAGCCGGGGACTGTGCGGAGCATTCAACGGCAATGTGATCAAGGAAGCTGAGCGAGAGATGAAGGCGGACTGGGAGGAACCTCTGATCGTAGCCATAGGATCGAAGGGGAATGAATATTTCAAAAAGAGAGACTACAATATATACAAGTCGTATACTGCACCGGCAGAGACTATACCGTTTCTCGAGACTCAGGAAATGAGCAAACCGATCATTGAAATGTACAACAAAGGAGAGATAGACGAAGTGGTGCTCCTTTATACTTCATATATAAGTCAGATGGAGCAGCAGGTAATGAACATCACACTGCTGCCATTCGAAGTAGAACCGGATCCGGAGATACTGAAGCATCATCAAGATGTGGAATATGAACCTTCGGTAGAAGATGTGTTCAACTATCTGGTGCCCAAGTACGTTGAGATAATGGTGTACGGAGCTATAGTCGAATCAGCCACCTGCGAACATGCAGCGAGGCGTATGGCTATGGAGAATGCGACAGACAACGCCAGGGCTATGCTGGACGACTTGTCTCTGTATTACAACAGAGCGAGACAGTCGGCCATCACAAACGAAATAATCGAAATAGTATCCGGCTCGGAAGCACAAAAGTAGGAGATGAAAATGAACAAAGGAATCATACATCAGATAATAGGTCCTGTTATTGATATAAAGTTTGATCCGGACAAGATGCCGGAGCTGCTCAACGCCATCAATGTCCACATGGACGGCAGGCTGATAGTGGCGGAAGTAGCGCAGCACGTCGGCGATGATGTTGTCAGGTGCGTAGCGCTTTCTTCCACAGACGGACTGAAAAGGGGCATGGAAGCTGAAGACACCGGCGGCCCCATAGAGGTACCGGTGGGGAAGGAAGTGTTAGGCAGGCTGTTCAATGTTACCGGAGATACCATTGATGAAAAAGGACCGGTGGGAACTACGAAAAAAATGCCTATACACAGACCGGCTCCAAGTTTTGAAGATCAAGATACTTCTTCTCAGATATTCGAAACAGGGATCAAAGTAATAGATATTATCGCGCCGTATACACGGGGCGGAAAAGTTGGACTTTTCGGCGGCGCGGGAGTAGGAAAGACCGTACTGATCCAGGAGCTTATCAGCAACATCGCCAGAGAGCACGGCGGCATATCTGTATTTGCCGGCGTTGGCGAGCGGACAAGAGAAGGGAACGATCTTTACTACGAAATGATAGAGTCGGGAGTCATCAACAATACGGCCATGGTGTTCGGGCAGATGAATGAACCGCCGGGCGCGCGTATGAGAGTGGCAATGACGGGACTGACCATGGCGGAATATTTCCGAGATGTGGAAGGACAGGACGTTCTTCTGTTCATAGATAATATATTCAGATTCACTCAGGCCGGTTCGGAAGTATCCGCACTGCTGGGACGAATGCCGTCGGCAGTGGGATATCAGCCTACACTGGCAACTGAGATGGGAGCTTTGCAGGAGCGTATAACATCTACGAAAAAGGGATCGATCACATCGGTGCAGGCCATATATGTTCCTGCCGACGACCTGACGGACCCGGCTCCGGCGACGACGTTCGCACATCTGGATGCAACTACGACTCTGTCGAGGGCAATAACCGAGCTGGGCATCTATCCGGCAGTGGATCCCCTTGATTCTACATCGAGGATCCTGGATCCGCTCATCGTAGGAGAAGAGCATTACAATACGGCCAGAAGTGTACAGGAGGTGCTCCAGAAATACAAAGACCTGCAGGATATAATTGCTATCCTCGGTATGGATGAATTGTCCGATGCCGACAAACTGGTTGTAAACAGAGCCAGAAAAGTGCAGAGATTCATGAGTCAGCCGTTCAGTGTTGCAGAACAGTTCACCGGCATGAAGGGAAAGTATCTGCCGATGGAAGAGACCATAAGAGGGTTCAAAGAAATACTGGAAGGCCGGTATGACGATATTCCCGAAAACTGTTTTCTCCTGTGCGGAGGCATCGAAGATGTCATTGAAAAATATGAGCAGGAAAAGGCAGAACAGGGAATCAAAGCAGATAATAAACCGGATGATAAAGAGAAAGCCGGCAAGGCAGAGGAAAAATAAATGGCCAGCATAAAACTTGAAGTAATAACACCGTCAAAGCTGTTCTACAGCGGCGAAGTCGACCTTGTGATCGCCAGGACCCTTATGGGAGATGAGGGGTTCATGGCCGGTCATGCCTGGGCGTGCAAGCTGCTGGATGTGGATGAACTCTGGATACAGGAAGCCGGCCGAAAGGAATATAAGGTGGCGGCTGTTGCAGGCGGATACATCGACGTCAAAGACAGTATAATCCTGTATACGGACGCGGCTGAATGGCAGGAGGATATAGACGCCAAGCGCGCCGAGGAATCCAAAGAATATGCGGAACACTGGCTGGAGACGGAGAAAAAGCACGATCCCAACGAGATCGCGCGGGCGCAGATAGCCATAGCTAAGGCTATCGCAAGGATGAACGTTGCAGGAGGCGGAAGGAGAAAACGCAGATAATGGCAAAGAGAGTAGCTTTGATAGGGATCATAGTGGAAGACAGCGAAGCAGCCGATGAAATAAACGGGCTGCTTCATTTGTACAGGAAAAGTATAATCGGACGCATGGGGGTGCCCCACCCGGAAAAAAATCTTTCCGTGATCAGTGTGGCGATGGATGCGGAGCAGGATACCATCAGCGCTCTGTCGGGAAAGTTGGGAGCAATAAAAGGCGTGTCTACAAAAACTATTTATTCAAAGGTATGACGTGATTTTTAGCTGTCTTAAGTGTATAATGTTCAGATAAGTATAATGCTGAAAACAAGAGGACAAAAAATGAAGAAAAGAATAATACTGGCAGCGGTGCTTTCTGTAGTTTTGTGTGCAGGCATGATGACTGCCTGCGGTAATAATACATCGGACAACACTGAGGAAACAAAAGATCCGACAAAACTGAGCAGTTCTGTGTCAGTGGCGGCATATGAGGGCGCAGGGACGGACGTTCTCAAGAATATAGATGGAGATTACAATGTCAAAGGATATGACAAGATAGAAGATGTTGAAAAGAAAATAGAAAACGGTGACTATGACGTTGCTGTACTGCCGACGACATCTGCAGCATCCATGTATGGAAAGACCGGCAGAGATCTGATCGAGATCAGCCCGGCTTCTTCCAATGGGATATTTGTTCTGGCAAACAATTATTATCCGGGCAGCACAAAATTGTCGGCACTTTCGGGCAAGACAATATATGTTGCGGGCGAGGACTCAACGGCGACCAGGGTATTCCAGTATCTGATGAATCAGGCGGGACTGAGCACGGGCTCATATACTCTCAAAGTCCTGAACTCATACGGCGAGATAAAAAAGGCTCTTGATGATTACGGAAATATTGCAGTTGTTGCACAGCCATATGCAAAATCAATAATGAAAGGCAACAGTAATGTGAACAAGGCGTATGATCTTAACGAGAAATGGAAAGAAGAGACCAATACGGATATCCCATCTGATGTTGTTATTGCAAACAGATCTTTCTCGGAAAAAAGAAACGATGACCTGAAGGTGTTCATCAATGATTATCAGGAGGCGGTGGACAAAACTAAATCAAAGGCAAAACTGGTATTCTACGGCACGACCAACAGAGGGACGTCATTGCTGAAGGAATTCAACGATACCATGTACAGTTACAATTCCGGAATCTTTGACGGAAAGAGCATAAAAAACAGTATGTACTATCAGGAACAGTAACTTGATCGAAATCAAAAATATGAAAATAAAACATCCCGGAACAGATTTCCGGGATGTTTTAATAAGGGTAACAATATGTTTTGGTATTTTATTCTTTATAGCACGGTCGTTCATGATAATGGGTGTGGAGCAGTTCGTGTGATTTGCTGCCTCCGGCCATGCCCAGATATTCCTTATACAGTTTTTTGATAGCAGGGTTGTTATGCGACTTCCTGATGAAAGTGTTGCGGTCTTCCTTGTACAGAGCCTTTGCTCTTTCTTCTCTGATGTCGCACCAGCTTCTTACGTCTGACTGCTGCAGAGGCTGTCCGCCTCCGTTTACGCATCCGCCCGGACAAGCCATGATCTCGATGAAGTCGAATTCTTCTTCGCCGCTCCTGACTTTTTCCAGCAGAGTCCTTGCATTGCCCAGCCCGTGAGCACACGCTGCTCTGATCTTTACATTGGCTACGTCGATGTTTGCAACTTTTATTCCTTCCAGTCCACGGATGTCTTCGTATTCAATGTTGTCGGCAGAAGTCCCGGTAAGGATATCAGCAACTGTTCTGAGAGCAGCTTCCATTACTCCTCCCGTAGCTCCGAATATCACGCCGGCGCCTGTAGCTCCGCCGAAAGGACTGTCAAATGAGCCTTCTCCCAAACTTGGGAAGTCGATGCCCACGTCGTATATCATCTTTGCCAGTTCACGCGTTGTGAGAACTACGTCTACATCGGCAAGGTCGTTGACCTGCATCTCGGGACGCCTGGCTTCGAATTTCTTCGCAGTACACGGCATGACCGATACAACGAAAACATCTTTCGGGTCTATGCCTTCTTTTTCGGCGTAATAAGTTTTCAGTATTGCTCCGAACATCTGATGAGGCGATTTGCATGTGGACAGGTTGTCCAGCATGTCAGGGAAGTTGTGTTCGCAGAACTTTATCCATCCCGGCGAACATGAGGTTATCATCGGCAGTGTGCCGCCGCCTCTTATTCTGTCTATCAGCTCGGCGCCTTCTTCCATGATGGTAAGGTCGGCTCCGGTATCTGTATCGAAAACTTTGTCGAATCCCAGCATTCGAAGAGCTGTGACCATCTGTCCCGTTACAGCTGTACCGATAGGCATTTCAAATTCTTCGCCCAGCGCGGCTCTTACTGCAGGTGCAGTCTGTACGACTACATGTTTGGAAGGATCGTAGATAGCATTCCATACAGGGTCGATGTCGCTGCGTTCGTGGAGAGCGCCGACCGGACATACGTTGATGCACTGTCCGCAGTTGACGCATGGAGTCTCGTCCAGACTCATATCGAATGCAGCACCCACAACTGTGTTGAATCCTCGGTTCATAGTGTCGATGACACCCACGGTCTGGATGTTTTTGCATGCGCTGATGCATCTTCTGCAGAGGATGCATTTGTTCGGATCTCTTACGATGGAGACGCCTATATCCAGCGGCTTTTTCGCTGAATTGTCTTCAAACCTTACAGTATCAACAGAAAGTTTGTTGGCAAGTGTCTGCAGTTCGCAGTCCATCCAGCTTCGCGTACATGTCTGGCAGCTGGCGTTATGGTTCGAAAGGATCAGTTCCAGATCGACCTTCCTGGCTTCCATGACTCTCGGCGTGTGAGTGAATACTTCCATACCCTCTTCTACCGGATGTACACATGATGCCTGAAGGGCTTTTTTCCCTTTGATCTCAACGACACACATACGGCAGCAGCCGAGTTCGCTGACATTTTTGAGGAAGCAGAGAGTAGGGATCTGTATATTGACCTCTTTGGCTGCCTCCAGTATTGTATAGTCTTCCGGAACGTAAAGGGGAATTCCGTCAATAGTGATATTTACTTTATTCATTGTCTACGCTCCTTTCTTAAGCATTGTTGAGTACGGATTTGAATGGACACTTAGTGACACAGACACCGCACTTGACGCATTTGTCCTGATCGATAACGTAAGGTGTGTTCTTGTCTCCGCTGATACATCCTGTAGGACAGTTCTTGGCACATATGCCGCACTTCTTACATGTATCTGCATCGATGATGTAACGCACCATGGATTTACATACGCCGGCAGGACATTTTTTGTCGACTACATGGGCGATGTATTCATCCCTGAAATATTTCATCGTTGAGAGGACCGGGTTAGGTGAAGTCTGCCCAAGGCCGCAAAGCGCGCTGGCCTTGATGTTTCTTGCCAGTATTTCCAGCTTGTCCAGATCTTCAAGAGTACCTTTACCTTCTGTGATCCTGGTTACGATCTCCAGCATCCTCTTCGTACCTATACGGCACGGAGGACATTTACCGCAAGATTCGTCGACTGTGAATTCCAGGAAAAATTTTGCAAGGTCGACCATGCAGGTGTCCTCGTCCATAACGATCAGCCCGCCGGAGCCCATCATTGAACCCAGAGCAATCAGCGAATCATAGTCGATAGGAGTATCAAGCTCGCTGGCAGGTATGCACCCGCCTGACGGACCGCCTGTCTGGGCAGCCTTGAATTCTTTTCCGTTTGGAATGCCTCCGCCTATGTCGTAAATGATTTCTCTCATAGTGGTGCCCATAGGGATCTCTACCAGACCTGTGTTGTTGATCTTGCCTCCTACGGCGAACACTTTCGTGCCCTTCGATTTTTCTGTACCGATGCTTGAGAACCATTCAGGACCTCGGAGTATGATCACGGGTACATTTGCGTAGGTTTCTACGTTGTTCAGTATAGTCGGCTGTCCGAATAGCCCTTTGACTGCCGGGAACGGCGGTCTTGGCTGCGGTTCGCCTCTCTTGCCTTCGACTGAAGTCATCAGAGCTGTTTCTTCGCCGCATACGAATGCGCCGGCACCCAGTCTGATCTCGAGATCGAAATCAAAATCTTTTCCAAATATACTTTTTCCCAGCAGGCCGTATTCCTTTGCCTGTTCAATGGCAATGGACAGCCGTTTTACGGCTATCGGGTATTCCGCTCTGACATATACATAGCCCTGATCCGCACCGATAGCATAAGCAGCTATGGCCATTGCTTCAATGACTGAATGAGGATCGCCTTCCAGGACGGATCTGTCCATAAAAGCACCCGGGTCTCCTTCATCGGCGTTGCAGCATACGTATTTTTGTTTTACCTGCTGGCTTGCCGCAAAGCTCCATTTGACTCCTGTAGGGAATCCGGCGCCTCCGCGTCCTCTGAGCTGAGCTGATTTCATGGTATCTATCACATCCTCCGGATCCATATCCGAAAGAACTTTTTCCAATGCCTTGTAACCGTCTCTTGCAATATATTCATCTATGTTTTCAGGGTTGATTGCTCCGCAGTTACGGAGAGCGACCCTTTTCTGTTTACTGAAAAAGTCTACGCTTTCCAGTGCATTTTCGATTTTGCCTTCCGATGATTTTCCTGCCAGCAGGCGAAGGACAGGTTCCCCTCCCTTGATGTGGCTGTCGAATATTTCCTGAGCGTCATCGGGTTTTACTGTGGTGTACATTATGTGGTCAGGGTATATCATAACAATAGGACCTTCAGCGCAGAGCCCGAAGCATCCTGTCTTGACGATCTTTATTTCGTCAGACATGTTGTTGCTTTTGATTAGCTTTTCGAGGTTTTCTATGATCAGCATGGAATCCGAAGAAGTACATCCGGTACCTCCGCAGACCAGCACATGCATACGGCCGCCATCTTTTGTAGGTGTGGCCTTTGGATCAGTACGGATCATCAAGTCCGCCTGCATTTTTTCTCTGATATTCTGGATATCTTTGATTGTTTTTATCATTTTCGGCTCACTCCTTTCTAAAGATTTTCATATTCTTCAATAATGCCGTCAACATCATCTGCAGTCAGCTTGCCGTATACTTTGTCATTGATCGTGACAACAGGGGCAAGGCCGCAGGCACCGATACATCTGCAGGCATCCAGAGAATACTTGCCGTCTTCGGTACATTCGCCGACATCGATAGATAAACGTGTTCTGAATTTGTCCAGGATCTCTCCCGAACCTTTTACATAGCATGCAGTTCCCATGCATACATTGATCCTATATTCACCTTTCGGATAAATAGAAAATTGTGTGTAGAAGCTAACTACACCGTATACTTCAGCGAGCGGAATATCGAGTTGATCAGCGATCTCCAGCTGCACTTCCATTGGAAGGTATCCATACACTTCCTGGGCCTCGTGAAGAACCGGAATCAGCGCTCCTCGTGTGTCCTTGTATTTGGCTATTATTTCTTTCAGCTTTTCAGCTTTAGCCTTTGCCTCGGGACAACCAGCGCAATTCTGTGCCATATTGAGACTCTCCTTTCGAATTAACGAGTAACATCTGTTGCCTTAAACCTAACATATTTAATAATTTTCTGTCAACTTGATAAGCAAAAGTAGGTGAAAAGAGAGCAAGTTAGTTAGTTTGGATGTGCAAGGGGCTGGGAAACGTCAGGCCTAAGCACAATGCGTTTAACTAATTTGTACATGTAAAACAGACAAAAGTGTTGAAAAACACGAGGCGATAACGGAAGAATGTACGAAGTTGCTGTAATATAATCCCAAAAGCAAGTTTATCAACGCGCTTGTTATATAATAAACACTGTGTATAATGGAATCATAGAAGAAAGGAGCATCGACATGAATGAAGACGATCTGACAAGAGCTAAAGTAGAAGATAAAATACGGCAATGTGCCGAACGTTACGCAGCTTCTGCAACGGGCTTTCTGGATCTGCATCAGCAGTCCGCTGTCCGGGGACCGGTGAAAGACGCCGGCGATACAGAGTGTATATATTACGGAGGATATGATGATGCCGAAAGATGTATCCTTGTTTGCCTTCCGGATTACGAAACCCTTAAAGGTGAGGATTATCTGGACGTGATCCGTGTACAGACTGCAAAAGGCAGCAAAAAGCCGAGCCACAGGGACTATCTGGGATCTCTGCTCGGTCTGGGCATAAAAAGAGAAAAGATAGGAGATATCCTGGTCCGTGAAGATGGGGCGGATATAATAGCGGTAAAGGAAATATCGGATTTTGTCTTGAGGAATTACAGCAAAGCAGGCCGTACGGAGCTGAAAGCGGAAAAACTGCCGATCTCCCGGCTGATAGTTCCCGAGGCGAGGACAAAGACTGTGACAGAGACAGTGTCATCCTGCAGACTGGACAACGTGGTCGCATGCGGGTTCGGCATGTCCAGGAGCAAAGCCACAGAAGCTATAGCGGGGGGCAGAGTATTTGTAAACAGCATGGAAACAACCAAACCGGACAGGACGGCAGCGGAAGGAGACAAGATCGTACTGCGGGGCAAAGGCAAAATAGTCCTTTCTCAGACCGGAGGCCGATCGAAAAAAGGACGGGAATACATCACTGTGATCAGATACATATAATAGATATTAAAAGAGGGCTTTTACGCCGTAACTGACGAACATCATGATCGCGCCGGCGGTGGCCACTCCGGCCAGTATTACCGGAAAGGCATTCCTGAGCCGGATGTCCAGAACGGAAGCTACTAGAGATCCGGTCCATGCGCCGGTCCCCGGAAGAGGAATGGCAACAAGGATAAACAATCCCAGACTTCTGTATTTTTTGACCTTTTCACCGTTGATATGGGCTTTTCTTTCCAGCCTGTCTACAACAGGAGCAGTACGCGGGTTTTTCTTCAGCCAGGCAAATATGTGCCTCAGGAACAATATAATGAAAGGGACAGGCACCATGTTGCCTGCGACCCCCAGGATATACACCAGCCAGAGTGGAAGCCCCTGAGCTACACCGTAGGGTATTGCTCCCCTCAGTTCTATAACAGGGACCATAGATATAAGAAAAACCGACAGGGATTTTCCGTATAAAGTTGTAGTGAGCCAAGCCAGCATTGTTTCTCCTTTTGTTTCCAGTATTTGTTTATTATTCTACCCTATTGATGTGTGCTTGTCTATTATTTCTCAAAAATGAGAAATAATGAAGGAATAAAGTACAATAAATGAGAGAATTGTTTGCCAATTTTGACGATTACTTTGTGGTCATAAAAAACAAAAAAATATGGAAAAAGGCAAGAATGTTGAAAAATCAAAAGGTAGGAGACCGCAAACTGGTAACTGTATATTTATACACACCTTTTGGCACGGTAATTGCTCTTTATTAGGGTACAACGTTATATCATAAGCCGTCGACATTGGGCGGTGAATAAATGGAGGAGGTCATAAAATGACTGTAAGAAATGAAAAAAATGCTCTGGATCTTGCGAAAAGAGTAGTTGGCTACATCGAAAAGCCGGAATTGACAGAAGCAGACAAGAAATCGATCCACGACGAATCGATTGCAAACTTCAACGAGAACGTTAACCCGGGATGGCTTGAATACAGAAAATCTGTTTCAACTGACTCAGCTTTCGTAGAATGGTCAGACGACAACGAAGTATTCAGAGATCTTCACGGAACTGAATTTATCGACTGCCTGGGCGGATTTGGTATATTCGCTTGCGGACACGGTAACGAAGAAATAAAGAAGACTGTAAGAGCTCAGCTCGACAGATACTCACTGCATTCGCAGGAACTGGTAGACCCGCTGAGAGGTTACCTTGCTAAGATCCTGGCTGAAATCACACCGGGAGATCTGCAGTACTCATTCTTCACAAACGGTGGTGCAGAAGCTAACGAAATGGCACTGAAACTGGCTAGACTGGCAACAGGCGGCAGATGGTACATCTCAACAGTAGGCGGATTCCACGGAAAGTCAATGGGAGCTATCTCAATGACAGGTAAAGGCGCTTACAGAGAAGACTATGTTCCAATGATCCAGCAGGTTCAGCACGTTGAATATGGTAATGCTGATGCAACAAGAATCGCTATCGAAAACTTGGAAGCAGTTGGCGAAAAGGTTGCAGGAATCATCGTTGAGCCTGTACAGGGCGAAGGCGGAGTAATCATTCCACCAAACGGATACCTGAAAGACCTGAGAAAGATCGCTGACGATCATGGCGTTGCTCTGATATTCGACGAGATCCAGGTTGGTCTGGGACGTACAGGTACACTGTGGAGATGCGACGTTGAAGACGTTACTCCGGATATCCTGGTATTTGGTAAAGCTTCATCCGGTGGTCTGGTTCCTATCACAGGAATCATCGCAAGACCTTGGACTTATGAAAACTCAGGCGTAGGAACAGGAACAAAAGGAAAGATGTTTGAAAATCCATGGATCCTGGGATCACCTACATTCGGTGGTAACCCACTCGCTTGCTCAGCATTCATCTCAACTATCAGATACATGCTGGAAAACGACATACCTGGACAGTCAAAGAAAAAGGGAGAACACTATCTGGCTGGCTTGAAGAAGCTGCATGACAAGTATCCTACAGTTCTGACTACATCAAGAGGAGCAGGAATGCTGATCTGTATGGAATTCCCTACAGATGAAATCGGACATGAAGTAACTAAGGAACTGTTCGCAAGAAAGGTTATGACTGCAGGAACATTGGTAAATGCTCAGACAGTTAGAATCGAACCACCTATCACTCAGTCTTATGAGACTATTGATAAGGTTCTTGAAGCACTGGACAGCGCACTGGCTGCAGTAAAGAAAAAGTTCAATCTGTAAAGATAATAACTGACCATATGTAATATAAGGTTGTACCGGGAGGAGACATTAGTGTCTCCTCTCGGTTTTATATGGTATAATATTTCTCGGAGGTAACTGAAATGATCGAAATTTCACCACTTAGATATGAGAACGACAAATTCATGATCCTGGACCAGACAAAACTGCCTCTGGAGGAAGATTGGATAGAAATAAATAACGAAGATGACCTGTGGGAAGCTATACATCAGCTGAAAGTTCGGGGGGCACCGGCCATAGGCGTTGCTGCGGCTTTTGGGATGTATGTCGCTGCAAGAGATCTGACCGGCAGCGATTTCAGAGAGTTTTACAGAAAATACAGAGCGGTCAGCGACTATATAGCTTCGTCCAGACCTACGGCTGTCAATCTTTTCTGGGCGCTGGACAGGATGGAAAAGAAACTGCTGTCCATGGAGGAAGGTCTATGCTTTGGTCCGGCATGGAAGAGCGAACTGGAATATATAAAAGAAGAACTGTTGAAAGAAGCAAAGGCCATACGGGACGAGGACGAAGGATTTTGCCGCAGTATGGGTGAATACGGACTGCAGCTGCTGTCGCCGGGAATGGGCATACTGACTCACTGCAATGCAGGCGCGCTGGCAACTTCAAAATACGGCACATGTCTTGCTCCGATCCATCTGGGAGAAGAGCGGGGATACGGTTTCAAAGTCTTTGCCGATGAAACAAGACCTCTCCTGCAGGGAGCCAGGCTGACTGCCTGGGAGCTGACAAGGGCGGGAGTGGACGTTACGTTGATCTGCGACAATATGGCGGCATCGGTAATGAAAAAAGGCTGGGTAGATGCAGTAGTCGTGGGGTGTGACAGAATGGCCGCCAACGGAGACGGTGCAAATAAAATAGGAACGTCCGCCGTTGCAATACTGGCGAAAAAATATGACATACCTTTTTATATGTTCGTTCCAAGTTCGACCATCGACATGGAGACAAAGACAGGAGACGATATAGAAATAGAGCTGCGGGACGGGGAAGAAATATATAAGAAATGGTATGCTCATGATATGGCGCCTGAGGGAGTGAAAACTTTCAACCCGGCGTTCGACGTGACTGACCACGAGTACATTACGGCTGTAGTAACGGAAAAAGGCATCATCAGACCGCCCTTCGATAAAAACATCAAAGAAATGTTCGATAGGAGAAAAAAGTAGTAATGGAGTCAGGGATAGTATATAATCTTAAGGGTAAGAAATCCGAAATGCAGGAGAAAAAATGGGTTATAAAGTAAAGCTGAATGTATTTGAGGGGCCTTTCGATCTTCTCGTTTATCTGATAGAGAACGCGAAGATGAACATTTATGATATAAGGGTATCCGAAATCACAGCACAGTATTTGGAATATATCGGCGACATGCAGCAGATGGACGTGTCAGTTTCATCTGATTTTATGGTGCTTGCGGCTGAGCTGATAGACCTTAAATCGAAAATGCTGCTTCCAAAGATCAAGAACGACGGTGAAGAAGATATGATGGAGGATCCGAGGACTGAACTGGTAGCAAGGATACTTGAATACAAACGGTTCAAGAACATCTCGGAAATGCTGGCGGAAAGAGAACTGCGGGGCCGCCTCGTCAAGGAAAAGCCTCAGGAGGATATCTCAAGATATACCGATGAACCGGATGAATATTTGATAATGGACATAGAACATTTTGTAAAAGCTTTCAACGCTTTCCTGGACCGAAAGAAGAAAGTGGAAGAGATCAAAGAAAGATATGAAAGAATAGAACGTCAGAAGATATCTGCCGAACAGAGAAGGAATTTCATAAAAAAACTATTTGAAGCCGACAAAAATAGAGTTGTGACATTTGAAGATATGGTACAGGAAAAAAACGATAAATATGATGTAGCGCTGTCTTTTTCATCACTGATGGAAATGGTAAAGGACAAAAGACTGGAGGCTGATCAGCGAAGACTGTACGGCCGGATAGATGTAAAGGCGACGGAACATCTGAATGATATTATAGAAGAGAAACAGGAGGCGGAGACAGATGACCAGCAGAAGATCGATCAAGTCCGCATTTGAATCCATGATGTTCACCTGGGGTGAACTGCTGGAAGCAAAGACGGCGGCAGAGGTGTTCAATATATCGGAAAAGGAAGCCATAGAGTACTTTGAAGAACTGAAAAAGGATTATGAAGAAGCCGGCAGCGGCATACAGATAAGAAGGATCAACAAGAGTTTTCAGATGGTAACTGCAGAAGAAAATGCAGAGTATATCGAAAGACTGTGCACGCCGGTGAAAAAGAGGAGGCTCAGCCAGTCAGCTCTGGAAGTGCTGGCTATTGTAGCTTACAAGCAGCCTGTGACTCGAGGTGAAATAGATGCTATAAGAGGCATCAAATGCGACCGGGTCCTGGAAGGCCTGGCAAAGAAAGAACTGGTGGAAGAAAAGGGCAGATCCACAGGGATCGGACGTCCCATACTATACGGCACGACGGATACTTTCCTCAAGTTTTTTGGATTTGAGACACTGAAAGAACTGCCGGAGATAGAGGACATCGAGGAAGCCATCGAGGTCCCCGAAGGCTACGAGGACAGCGTGATGATGAATCAGATATCCATTGATGAAATGGAAGAAGGCACCGAAGAAGAATAGTAAAAATGCAGGGCGGAGGCGCAGATGTCTCGGCTCTGATTTTTTGCACTTGACTTGGAGCGGACTCGAGGTTGTAATATGTAAGTAAAAAATACGGTATCTCTCAGGATACCCTCAGGTATTGTGAAAGAGGGGGAATGATCTTATTTGGTGACGCGAAGTATCTTGCGTCTGATCGCCAGGAAGATCTTGATGGATGAACCGATAGTAAGAAGACCGATGGCTGTGGCCCATGCCAGGAATATGGTTTCAGCACCGGTGATGGCGGCTTTTTCCAGATTGCCGTTGATAAGTTCAAGCATGGTGTAATACATCCCGGCCCCCGGTACCAGAGGCATAATGCCCGGAATGGTAAACACAGTGGAAGCCTGTTTGAAGACTCGCGAAGAAATGTCGCTGAGCAGGCCGACGGCGCAAGCTCCAAGAAAGCAGGCGACTATGGAACCGTAGTCGTTGCACAGCTGGTAGACTCCCCATCCAACGCCGCCAATAATGCTGGCGACGAGCATGTTCTTTGCAGGCGCATGAAGGATGATGCAGAAACCAAAAGTAGCAGCAAGACCCATCAGGAGAGCGACGGCCATATTGCCGGTTTCCGAAGCGGTCTGCGTGGTCATGCCGGATATGGACCAGAGCTTTATTACAATACCTGCGCCGGTGGCCAGGGACACTGCAATGACCAGAGCTTCTGTCATTCTGGCAACGCCCGACAGCATATCTCCATAAAGAAAATCCCGTATAGCGTTGGTTATGGCGGCACCCGGAACGAACAGCATGAGAGAGCCGATGACCATGGATCCTGCCGAAGAGCCTATGGACAGGCTGACGCTGAGCAGGGCCAGGACTGTTGCAAGAGCGCAGCAGCAAAATCCGCGGATGAAATAATTGATGTCATATTTGTACAGGAAAATACTCAGTGCAAAACTGCATACTCCGATCAGTCCGGAGCAGAGAGAATCCACCAGGGATCCTGACAGCAGAGCACAGAAAAAAGCAGATACCAGACCGGCTCCAAGAAGGCGCACCGGAACAGGGTATCTTTTTTGTTTTGCGATAGTATCAAGTTCTTTCAGACCGTCTTCGATCGACAGATCGGTAGTAGTAAAAACTCTTGAAAATTCATTGATGTCGGATATCTTATTTAGATTGACGGCAGAGGAATGTATCCTGCTGATGTAGGTCAGTACATCGCTGTCTTCATCTCCCGGATCGATGGACACAAAAACTCCGGTCGGTGTTGCAAAAACTTCGACGTTGGGGATTCGACATGCAGCGCAGATCCTGCTGATGGTGTCTTCGACACGATATATCTCGGCGCCGCTCTGCATCATTATTTCGCCGGCCTTGACGGCCAGCTGCAATACTTGTTTTTGAACCGGATTAATCATAGATAAATTATAACACAGCAAGAAGATTATTGTAATAATTTCTCATTCATGTTACCATTTCAGACAAAGGTGGAAAAACAAAATGAGACTGAACAAATATATCGCACAGTCGGGTCTGGCCAGCAGAAGGAAAGCTGATGAACTGACTGTCAACGGAAATGTAAAAATAAACGGACGAGTAATGAAAGAACCGGGATATGATGTCCTCCCTGATGATGTGGTGGAGGTCAACGGAAGACTTATCGAACCGGCCGGTAAAAAAGTGTATGTAATGATCAACAAGCCTAGAGGTATGGTCACTACGATGAACGATGAAAAAGACAGGCCCATAGTTTCGGACCTGGTAGGCGACATCCCCGAGAGGATATATCCTGTAGGCAGACTGGATTACAATACTACCGGGCTGCTTTTGATGACCAACGATGGGGAACTTGCCAACAACCTTGCCCATCCCAGCCATGGAGTAGGTAAAACGTACAGAGCCAAAGTTGCCGGCGTGCTGTCAAAAGAAAAACTGTATAAATTGAGAAGCGGCGTCGATATCGGAGGTTTTGTGACCGGAAAAGCCAGGGTGACTATTGTAAAACAGACAGAAAGATCTGCTGTTGTGGACATTACGATACATGAAGGAAAAAACCGTCAGGTGAGAAAAATGTTCAAGGCTGTGGGATGTCCTGTGCAGGAGCTTCACAGGATGGCTATCGGCGAAATATATCTGGCTAGACTCAAAGAAGGCCATTACAGAAAATTGACCAGAGCCGAAATAGATTATTTGAAAAGTCTGTAGGGCAGGGCCATTTAGACCGCAGGCGTGTTGATAAAAGTATCGACGACGGTTTTCAATTCATCGGAACTGCCCATGGCGCGGGCCATCGTATTGTTTCCGCCGCCCTTGAGACCGCTGCCTTTTACCAGTGCACCGCAGTTGACGGATCCGTCGGAAAACAGGAGCAGCGTGCCGGCGCTCTCTACGTGCAGAGCCAGCACGGCTTTGTCGGCAAGTTTGCCGATGTGCAGACCGTCATCCACCGTAAGCGGGTCGATGCAAAAATAAATATCCGGAGAAGCAGAAATCATTTCTGCTTTTTCTTTTGCCATCGCTTTTTTAATGTCGGTCAACTGGGAGTTGAGTTTATTCAGACGTTCCTCCTGCAAACGGATCTTTTCCGGAAGACCCTCGGGGCCTGCAGAAAAATCCCTGCTGATTGCAGTGATGATGCTATGCTTTTCATCATAATCCTTCAAGGCTCTTTTACCGGCTTCAAAATATATACGGAACATTTTTTTGTTTTTTTCAACTTTGAAAATCTTTACCAGACCGACCTGTCCGGATGTAGAAGGGTGAGTCCCGCAGCATGCAACACAGTCGGAAGGATTTTCGATGCTGCCTACACTGACTATAGTAATATCATTATCGATATTAAGCTTTTTTCTCAACGGGAGATCTTCAGCTTCGCTGCGGGAAGAATAATGACGTGTAACAACGGGAAGATCGGCCCATATAGCTTCATTGGTGCATGCTTCTGCATGCAGAGCCATTTCCATATCGATATGGGTATATTTTGGGTCGTCTTCAAGGCTGATATCGATGGTCATGTATTCGCTGCCCATATGAAAGCCGCGGTTGACCCCGCCGTATTCCCGATGAAACATTCCGGACAAAATATGTTCGCCGCAGTGTCTCTGCATATTGTCGAATCTGCGTGGCCAGTCTATCCGGCACAAGACTGAACTGCCCCGGTCCGGGAAATCTGCAGGAGAAGCCGCTTTGACTTTGTGCATTACATCGTCTCCGTCTTCCTGAACATCGATCACTTCCAGATCATCGATAGTGCCAAGATCGCAGCTCTGTCCTCCGCCTTCAGGGAAGAACACCGTCCGGTCAAGATAAACAGCTGCGGTATTTTCAGATATTATTTTGAGATCGGTGACGGTAGCAGAAACAGTCTGCTGATATACATCGTCACGATATAGTTTTTTTACTGTCATTAGTTTGCTCCTTTACTAATCAAAAATAGTATAACACAAAAGAGCAAATTTGTTATATAATGAACATATTAGTTAGACAGATTTGCTATAACTTTCTGAAAACGTTGAAATCTGCACACTGAGGGAATACGATGATTCCAAAATTATCCATTTATAATAACGACGAGAACAAATGTGGATAACTTGGTATTGACAAATGGGATTGTCTTGATAAGGCATTGAAAACACTGGGGTTTCAAAAAAATACTTATCCACAAGAGCCGGTGGACAAAATTGTATACAAAAGGGATAAGGCTGTGGATAAATGAAAGAAACGGCAAAATACGAACAATTTCGGTCTGTTGATATTACAGGATTGTAATTTACCGATAGGTTTACATAATATCGGTTCTTGGGATTATCGGGAGGAAAAAAACGTGCTGAAAGAAAAAATAACTTACAAAGATGAGCTTCCAATCAATTTGCTTGTTGCAGAGATAGACGAGTATCCGATCCACTTTCATGAAGAACTGGAAGTGGTATATGTTTTGAAGGGAAGAATAAAACTGAGAAACGGATACTATACATACGAGCTTAAAAAAGGCGACATCTTTATTCTGAACGACAGGGAGATACACAGTTTTAACAGGATCAACGATGAGGAAAATATCGTAATGATGCTGCAGTTGGATCTGACCTACTTTTCTGCTTACTATAAAAATCTAAAGAACAATTTCTTTGTTACGGATATGGAAGACGATGACGATGAAAGTCTTGATGTGCTGCGGGGGATACTGGCGCGGATAATGATGGAAGTCCTTCAGAAGGGATATGGATATCAGCACAAAGTAATAGAGAGTACACACAATCTTATTGCATGTCTCCAGGCGGACTTTCAGTACTTCCTCATGGAAGATGGAAAGTTTGTGAACGAGACGAAGAAAAAGGGGAACAAGATCCTTGCGGGACGTCTCAACAGAATAACCGATTACATGTATGACAATTATTACAGGAAACTGACGTTGAACGAGATAGCTGACAGAGAACATCTGAGCATCTATTATCTTTCCCATGTGATCAAAGAGGCCACCGGACTCAGCTTTCAGGATCTGCTAAGTTTCATAAGAGTCGAAGAATCGGAAAAGCTGCTGCTGGGGACAAATAAAAAAATCGGCGTCATTGCCGAGGAGACGGGATTTTCTGCAGTGCGGTATTACATAAAACATTTCAAGACATGGTACGGTATGCATCCGCAGGAATACAGAAGAAAATTCACAGGAAAAGTCAGCAGTAGAGAAAGCGCCGCCAAACTTCGCAAATGCAGTACGGAGGAGATAGAAGACGTAATAAAAGGACAGGTCAAGGGGCTTTATTCAGAGTATACTTCAAAAGAGAAGGCAAAGCCTGTCATTATAGACCTTGACATGGAAAGCGAAGATGTCCCTGTATCCACCGAAAAATTGTTCATAGATGAGCTGCTGCAAAAGCCGATGCTTAAACCGGTATCGGGTCCCTATGTTCTTATCAAAAGCCTGGGGGAAAAAATCATTGCAGGCGGAGAGAACTACATTATATCTACGCCGGATGAACTGCCCGGCGAGATCAGATCCATGAGCGTGCTGGTGTATAATTATGACAGAGTGATGGGACAGAATCTCAGCAGGGCCGAAAGGCTGCAGACGGTGTACGGATTCATAAGAAATTACGATGAAGACATGGAGTTCCTTTTGAGATGTGCGGGCATATCCGGTGAGTTCCGGATATCGAGATATAAAGTATCAAAGGAAAACTGCGCCATGACATATCGTCGCCTTCTGGAAAAAGGAAACGAAGAGTCATCAAGAGAAACCATCGCAAAAAAGTGGGCGTCCATGCCCAGTGTAGAATTCAATTCATTTGTTGCGACCGACACGCTGAGCCTTCGATCCACGTTAAAGGGATTTAGTGCAGAGCTTATTCTTGTTGAAAAGAAATGAGCAAAATAGTACAGTTTTAAAGCAAACGTATAATTGAATATTCAGAAAATATTTGCTATTATAACAATATAACGTATCGTACTATTATGTTGTGCATCAGCACTGAAACATGGAGGTAAATTTATGAATATTCTAATCATTGGAGCAGGCGGAGTCGGGACTTCAGCAGCAAAGATAATTGAGCAGCAGGGTAAGGCAGCAAGCTGGGCAAAGAAAATAGTAGTTGCCGATTATGACGAAAAAAGAGCAAAGAAAGTTGCCGATAAAATATGCAAAGGCGGGAAATTCGTATCTGCAAAGATCAATGCGAGAGATCCGGAGAGCATCAAAGCGGTAATTGAAGAACATAAAATCGATTTCTGCATGAACGCAGTTGAACCTGATTTCAACCAGTGTATTTTCGACACTTGTTACGCAACAAAGACTATATATCTGGACTGTGCAATGACTCTTTCAAAACCTGATGAAGGACAGGTGGGAAAGAACAAACTGACTTACGAAAAGCTGGGAGATTACCAGTTCGGAAAGCATGCTGAATGGGAAAAAGCCGGAAACATGGCTATCGTAGGATCCGGAGTTGAACCGGGCATGGCAGACGTATTTGCAAAATTTGCTTCCAAACACCTCTTTGACAAAATA
>JAYFPY010000049.1:0-3148 GCA_034927505.1 Eubacteriaceae bacterium | reverse complement strand
GTCCATCAGCATGTTGTAGATCTGTGCCGCTGCTACGCAGTCACCGCCAGGCGAGTTGATCCATACCGTTATGTCACCCTCTCCGCTTACAAGTTCATCTTTGAAAAGCGCAGGTGTCACATCGTCATCGAACCAGCTTTCTTCGGCAATCGTGCCATTTAAAAACAGCGTCCTTTCGGTAACGCTGTCTTCACCCTCCTGATCGGATATTATTCTGTTCTTCCACTTCCAGAACTTATTTGGTCCCATCAGTGTTCTCCTCCTTTCCCGCAGTTCCCGCAAACAGTCCTGCATCTTCAAGTTTCGTCATATTTCCATTTATGAGATAAAGATCACCGCCTTCTTCCTCCGGGATACGGTCAAGGTTCTCAAGTTCGCGGATGTCGTTTGCGGACATCCATCCGTTCTGCCGCCCTACCGCATACCCGTTCATGCGGCTCTGATAATCTCCTCTGAGCAGCCCGTCCAGATTGAATTTTACAAAGTATTTCTTTTTCTCATCCGGTGTAAAGAGCGACCTCGTTATTGCCTGCTCCCACCTTGACACCCACGGATCGAGCGTGTATTTGACGAACTCCAGTGACTGCTGCTCGATATTTGAGAATGTGCTCCTTTCAAGATCACCGACCATATGAGGCGGCACCCTGAATATCCTTGCGATCTCGTCTATCTGGAATTTCCTCGTCTCTAAAAACTGCGCCTGTTCCGGTGATATTGATATAGGAGTATATTTCATTCCTTCTTCAAGCACCGCCACCTTATGCGCATTGGAACTTCCGCCAAACGTCTGCTGCCAGCTTTCCCTTATCTTTGCCGGGTCCTTAAGTGTCCCCGGATGTTCAAGCACACCGCTTGGCGCTGCGCCGTTTGCAAAGAACTTAGAGCCATATTCTTCTGTTGCTATGGCAAGGCCTATCGCATTCTTGGCCATCGCTATAGGCGAGTAGCCTACAAGTCCGTCAAAACCCAGTCCCGGTATATGCAGCACATCGGATGGTGACAGTCTCACCGTGCTGCCCTTCATTGTCGGAGCATCATCATTAGTCAGTGTATATTCGTAATACAGCTGACCTTTATCATCCCTGTCAACGCTCATGCGATTTGGCATCAGCGGATACAGGGCGATAATCTCTCCCTTGCCGTTCCTTATGATCTGCGCATATGCATTGCCCCAGAGAAGCAGATGAGTCATGAGCGTTTCTCTGAATATGAATGATGTCATTTCAGGATTCGGCTCATCATGCAGCAGGAAATACAGCGGCTGATCCGTTGCCTTCTCTTTTCCTCCGTCTTCACGATAACTGTAGACATGGATCGGTAGACTTGCGATCGACTCCGATAATATACGGACGCATGAATAGACCGCTGTCATCTGCATTGCAGACCTTTCGGTCACTCTTTTACCGCTCGTACTGTTCCCCAGGAAAAAGCTGAATGCGTTTCCCGCTGTACGGTTTTCAGGCTTATCCCTTGATCTGAATAAACCGCTAAATATGCTCATAGGCACCTCCTTTGTCCTGAAAATGGACATAATAAAAGCACCTGCCGTTTTTTCGGTAGATGCTCTGAAAAGATATTTCATTATTTACTTATGAAAGTATGTGTTCCATTCCTTCATTATTTCCAATGCAGATGTCCATCGCCGCAGACATTGCACGATAAAGATCCGCCTTGTCACCGCCGAGGTCATCTATGGCATTTTGCAGATCTTCTTTGTTCCATCCTGTCGCAGCATTTTCTTTCCTGTACTTTTCCATTGCGCATGCGACTATATTTTCGATTTCTTTATACGAAAGCATATGGTTCTTCCTTTCTCTCCCGCATTTTGATACCGATAATATACCACAGCTTTTACATTGTTCCAATAGTCTGACGATTATTCGGAATTATTAATGTTTCCCCTTACAGCACTAAAAGGCCCCTGGTATCATACACGGATTCTGATGTATCATTTCCACACCGTATTGCACGGTCGAGTCCCATTATCGACGCAATCACGCCATCTATCTTCTCCGTGGACTTTTCTTTATCAGCTTTAATGTTGCCGGCAGGATCTGTCCTTATATAGATGTTGTCCATCATCCATCTGAGGACTGGATGACCGCCATGGGCTATCCTTCCTTCAAGCGTGAGTTTCATCAGTTCTTTTGTCGGAGGACTCATGTCCTTGAATCCCTGTCCGAAGGGAACGACGGTAAACCCCATCCCCTCCAGGTTCTGCACCATCTGTACCGCTCCCCATCTGTCGAATGCGATTTCACGGATGTTGTACTGCTCTCCCAGGCTTTCGATG
The DNA here is from genome assembly GCA_034927505.1 of Eubacteriaceae bacterium. Lineage (GTDB taxonomy): Bacteria > Bacillota > Clostridia > Peptostreptococcales > Anaerovoracaceae > RUG100. The sequence continues at coordinate 855 of JAYFPY010000049.1, read as the reverse complement.
AACTTCTCGATATAGCCGTAATGAACGACATTGCCTTCCGTGGTCTTTAGCATACCCTGCTTCTCCCAGACATCATACGGCACATGATCGCGCCTTACACGCAAATCGAGTGTTTCTTCCGGTATCCAAAAGTACGGCATCAATATGAACTTGTCATCTTCATCCTCCGGCGGGAAAACAAGTACGAAAGCTGTGATATCAGTTGTCGACGAAAGATCTAGCCCTCCGTAACACACTCTGCCCTTTAATGATTCTTCATCAACAGGAAATGCGCATGCATCCCACTTATCCATCGGCATCCACCTTACTGACTGCTTCACCCATTGATTCAGTCTGAGCTGCCGGAATGAGTTTTCTTCACCGGGGTTTTGCTTTGCTGATTCACATGCCGCCTCTACCTTGTCGATTCCCACGGTTATACCAAGAGATGGATTTGCTTTTTTCCAAACTTCTGGATCGGTCCAGTCATCTTCCTCATCTGCTCCATATATTACAGGATAAAAAGTATTGTCGATCTTTCTACCTTCCAATATGTCCTTTGCTTTCTGATGCGTTTCATAACAGATGCTGTTCGTATCAGTGCCGGCGGTAGTTATAAGGAAGTACAATGGCTGCATCCTCGCATCCCCAGAGCCTTTCGTCATTACATCGAACAGTTTTCTGTTCGGCTGCGTATGGAGTTCATCGAATACCACCCCGTGAATATTGAAGCCGTGCTTTGAATATGCTTCTGCAGAAAGTACCTGGTAAAAACTGTTCGTAGGATGAAAGATTATTCTCTTCTGAGAAGCAAGTATCTTGACCCTCTTATTCAGTGCAGGACACATACGCACCATATCAGCAGCCACCTCAAAT
>JAYFPY010000035.1:0-60176 GCA_034927505.1 Eubacteriaceae bacterium | reverse complement strand
TCAGGTGTAAATGTAGTAGAATTAAACTGATCCATAATTGTGACCTCCTTAGTAGGTTTTATGTAGTAACTTAATTCTACCAGAGAATCCTTTTATGGATCACCTTTTTTTCAGTTGTTCAATTTCATTTTACAATTAACCTCTCGAATATTATTTTTATATACTATATAATTGCTTTGATATTGTTTAAGGAGGCAGCCTGCCGTGAAAAAAAACTGCCGTATAGGCGCAATGATAAAAATCCTTTCCGATTCTCCCAGTGAATTCTTTGGGCTGGATCACTTCTGCCGGCTTTTCGGAGCGGCGAAATCCAGCATCAGCGAGGATCTGAAAGCAGTCCGCGATGTAGTTTCCGCCATGGATATGGGCACCTTGGAAACTGTCCCCGGGACCGGAGGCGGAGTCCGATTCATTCCCTGTGTCGGTGACGACGCCTGTATGCGCATACAGAAGGACCTGTGCACCATGCTCAGCGACCCTTCCCGCCTTTTGGGAGGGGGATTTCTCTACACTTCGGATATCATGTTCGACCCCCGGAGCGTCGGTAACATGGCATCGATCTTTGCCCGCAGATTTCGGGATTCGGGCGCTTCCTGCGTCGTAACTATAGAAACAAAGGGCATCCCCCTGGCCTTGATGACTGCACGCCTTCTCAATATACCTCTGGTAGTCGTCCGCCGAGAGACGAAAATCAGCGAAGGTCCCACCTTGTCCATCAACTATTATTCCGGTTCTTCAAATCGGATACAGAAAATGTCCATGTCAAAAAAAGCAGCCGCCCCCGGCAGCAAAGCTTTGATCATAGACGATTTTATGCGCGCAGGCAGTTCGCTGAAAGGTGTTCTCGAACTCCTTGCAGAATTCGACATAGACGTATGCGGCATCGGCGTGGCCATAGCCTCTGTAGCGCCTCCTGTCAAAAAGGTTGATTTTTACACGCCACTGGTCTATCTGGGTGACATAGATGAAAATGTGCAAACAATACAAGTCTTTCCCAATAGTCAGATTTTTTAAAAAACTACTTGTTAAAATTTGGATTTGTATGTATAATAATGTTGTATATGGTTTTAACCATCAATGACTATTTATTGTTGCAGCACGAAAGGGCGGTGTCACATAATGAACATTACTGACGTAAGAATACGCAAAATCAATAACGAAGGCAAAATGAAAGCAGTTGTATCTATTACCTTTGATGATGAATTCGTTGTACACGATATCAAGATCATCGACGGACAGAACGGTTTGTTTATCGCTATGCCGAGCAGAAAAATGGGAGAAGGCGATTTCAGAGATATTGCTCATCCTCTTGTTTCAGAAACAAGAAACAAGATAAAAGAAGCGATTTTTGCAGAATATGAAAAAGTTCTTGCAGAAAAAGAGGCGGAGGCAGAGGCTGCACCCGCACCTGCAGAGGAACCGGTTTCTGACGAGGCTCCTGCAGAGACAGCAGCAGAAGCTCCTTCCGATACGGAACCCGGCGGATTCAGTTATTAAAGCCACAAAGCCGGCATATCTATGTATGCCGGCTTTTTTGTACAGTTTTTATATTTCTGATCTCATACTTCTAATAATGCACTACTACAGGAAATCCCTTTTCTATGCTGTAGTATAACGACGCCGCATCTCCCGAAGGCATGTTCACACATCCATGAGATCCGTTACTCTGATATATGGACCCGCCAAAAGATCCCCTCCAGCTGGCGTCATGGCAGCCTATGCCTCCGTTGAACGGCATCCAGTAGCTGACCTTGCTGTTATAGCTGCTGCCGTCATCGTTGTTGCCTTTCAGCGTAGTGTTTCTCTGCAGGTATGCTATCTGATACACTCCTGAAGGCGTATCATGATTGCCGGAATTCCCGCTGACTATGGCCGTATTCAGCTTTACCTTGCCATTCTTGAAAAGCCACAGTTCCTGAGAGCTCAGATTGATTTCTATATATGAACTCCCTATGTCGTTCATACCGCCGCCCTTGTAATACGGTTCCTGTGAATAGTATGGTTTGCGTTCAACATCTTTGCCTGATTTCAACTCACTGATCAAAGCCTTTGTCTCTTTTTTCTTATTGATCGAGTATCCGTAGTTCCCGCCTTCAACAGTGATCGTCTTTCCTGATGCAGTCTTGAATTTTCGCGGTGCATACGCAGTATTCACATCCCATGCAAGAGTCTTTTCTACATATTTTTTAACTGCGTCCTCATCCAGCTTTGTCCCGCCGCTGCCGTCTGCAGGCATCATCCTTGCAAGATCTTTCGGCTTTACTACATAATCTCCGTTGTAAACATTATATGTAATGACCTGCGAATAATTTTTCTTGTCAAATTCCTGTTCCTCCAGCAAATTCGGATCATCAGATTTTATCTTCGGTTTTTCATAATAGTCGGAAGCCGTATAGTCCATTTCGAAATCATCGCCTGCTATATCTTTTTTTACCGTCTTTACGAAAACATCTTTATCGATATTGTCTCCCTGTACTTCCTTCACTATTTTGAACTTGTTGTTCGACATATCCACATAAGCATTTTTTGTTTTGACTTTATAGTCCACATTCAAAATCGACATGGCTTTTATTTTCTTTACCGTGTCTTCACTCATTACAGGCGTCATTTTCAGGTCAAGATCTTTTCTGCTCTTCGTCATATGACTTTTTAACATCGCAATTGGATTTGGGTCCAGAAGTTCATCGATCTGTTCGTCTATGTCATAGGTGCATTCCATATTGGATATACTGCCGACTGTCTTTCCGTCTTGAGTTATCGTAAATGTTTTTTTGTTCCATTCCTTCGTCAGTTTGGCCTTTGCCTCGTCCCCTGTAAGTCCGGAACAATCTATTCCTTCAATAAAAGTATTCTCCGCAAAATGAGTCGCTTTATATTCATACCCATCGGAATTCATATATAAAAACGAACCTGCAGTGAATAGAGCCACACACACAATAACTACTATTATCACTTTCTTTTTCATTAACTTTCCTCCAGTAAACAGTATATATTAAATGCCTTGTCCTTGCAACAACTGATACATCAAAACAATTCTTTTCCCATACCCTTTTTTTATGTGACGATTCTTCTTTATTTATTCCCGATTCTTCTTGACACTAAGCACTTCTTTTGGTAATATAACTCTTGCAGTGTTCACTTTTGGATTCTGTATGTGGCGGTGTAGCTTAGTTGGCTAGAGCGTCCGGTTCATACCCGGAAGGTCGGTGGTTCGAGTCCACTCGCCGCTACCACATTATTTACCACTATGTGGGCGTTTAGCTCAGCTGGGAGAGCACCTGCCTTACAAGCAGGGGGTCATAGGTTCGAGCCCTATAACGCCCACCATAACATTCTGTCCAACGAGCGAAGCGAGTTGCAGACAGAATTTACGCCAGGGATGCCCGAGAGCAGTGCGATCGGCAAGCAGCCCGAACGTGGGACATTCAAACAAATAAACCATTCGCGGTCCGGTAGTTCAGTTGGTTAGAATGCCAGCCTGTCACGCTGGAGGTCGTCGGTTCGAACCCGATCCGGATCGCCAAAATATGGTGGGTATAGTCAAGTGGTTAAGACAGCGGGTTGTGGTTCCGCCATGCATGGGTTCGAACCCCATTACCCACCCCATAATTACATACTGTTGTACATGGCCCATAACGATGGGGTATCGCCAAGTGGTAAGGCAATGGATTCTGATTCCATCATGCGCAGGTTCGAATCCTGCTACCCTAGCCAATAACGACAAAATATGGTATAATCCATACACGTAAAGGGGTTTCCCCTCTCGTGCGGCGACATAGCCAAGTGGTAAGGCAGAGGTCTGCAAAACCTTTATCCCCAGTTCAAATCTGGGTGTCGCCTCCAGATCAAAAGAACCGTTCATATAGGTGCGGTTCTTTTTTTATTGAAATATTGCCTATGTAATGATATTATAGTTTTATAGAGGGTCGGGGTGATCAGTATGATGATGGGAAAAAATCAAAAAAAAGGATTCACACTTACAGAAGTGATCGTGGTATTAGTGATACTTGCCATTCTGGCAGCAATATTCATACCTACAATGATTCACTATATAAACAAATCGGAAAAACAGGCCTGTGCATTGCAGAGGTCTGATATTACTCGCTATTATTCGCTCTATAAAACAGCTTATTCAGAAGAATCTTTTGAAAAGTACGTGCAGGATAACTATGGCGATCCGGACACGCTTTGCCCTTCCGACGGCAAATATACATTCAAAGTCGTAAACGGCGTCATGACTGTCATCTGCAGCAAGCACAGCATGTCGGGAGAAACAGCAATGACTGCCCTGGGCGAACTGCTCATGCAAGATCCGCTGCGCTCTTATTTTGCAGGGAAAAAATCCGGTTCTTCTGTGGATTCCGAAGCTCCCAATGCAGCCGGCATGAAAGGCATCGCAGCCGAAATCAATGAATTATTGAAAAAAATGGGTATAGACACCGCAAATTCCAGCTGGCGCATCTATAAAGACGGAGAAAATGATTCCGCCAAATACACTGTGTACTGGACCGATTCCAACATATCCGGAATGTCTTCCGGCGACAGCATAAAAGTAACGAGATACACCGTCGACTCAAAAGGCAACGTAGTATCCAAGACTGAATCGGGCTCATGCAAGGTCAAGTCCAAAACAACAGCCGGAAATACCTACAATATCATCGACGGCGGTTCTTTTAAATAAAACGGTCGTATCTTTCAAAACAGTCAAGACACACTTTTTTACCGTCCTGCTCCCGCATGAAATAATCAGCAGTCATCTCTCCGCACTTTTCACAGGGATATGATCTGAATATGCGGGCCTTTTCAGGCAGTTCAAATTTCACCGGCATTTTATCAAACAGTTCGCTGCCCGGCATGTCAGCCATTTCCTCTTTGCTCTTTTTCCCCTCTTTTAATATTAGGCGGAAAGACTCTCCTGAATCTCGGTTGTAGAAGTCGTATGCCTGCTTTCCTCTCAGTCTGAACAGCAGATTGCCCTTGCCCACAGTGCATCCGCATACATACTGTATCCCATCTATGCCGCATGAATCGTTCTCGGCAATGCAGACCAGTTCTTCATCGCCGGACCTGTCTATATCCATCAGTTCCATGGCGTACATCGCCGCCTTGAATCCTATGGTCAGTCCGCCGCATGAATGACCGTGGAAAGCCACGCATTCATCCCAGAGTTTCTTTTCTGTTTCATTCATTTCACTACCTCTACTTTATCTCCTGCTTTTGCAGTGCCCGGTTCCAGGATCTTTACAAATATCCCCTCGCGAGGCATCACGCAGTCACCGGCCAGTTCTCTTATGGCGCATCCGTAGTGACATTCTTTTCCGATCTGAGTCACTTCTCCCAGCGCACTGCCGATCTTCAGTTTTGTTCCCACGGGAAGAGTGTACAGCACTATACCCTTTGTCAGGATGTTTTCCGCAAACACTCCCGGTCCCAGTTCAATGTCTATTTTTTCCCGCAGTTTGTCAACGCTTTCATCTCCGAGAAGGCTGACTTGTCTGTGCCAATTGCCTGCGTGAGCATCCCCTTCGATGCCATGATCCACCTTCAGAGCAATTTCCTCCACAGGATGTTTCTGCTCTCCCTTTTTATCGCTTATGCATACAGCCATTATCTCTGCCATAATCATTCTCCTTCGTGTATTTTTGCACAGTCATGGCTGGCTCCCACAAGAACTTCCACGCCGTGTCTCAGCGGTTTTATTACCGCATTCAGATTCTCGCCGGCGGCTTTTTCGCTGCCCGGCAGATTGATAATCAAAGTATTGTTTCTGAGTCCCGCAGCAGCTCTTGACAACATGCCCATTGGAGTTATCTTCATGCTGGCCGCCCGCATTGCTTCGGGTATGCCCCTTGCTTCTCTGTCGCAGACAGAAAGTGTGGCTTCCGGCGTCACATCTCTTTTCGAAAAGCCGGTCCCGCCTGTGGTTATCACCAGGGCCACTCCCAGTTCATCCGCACATTTTTTCAGTTCATCGGCAATGGTGTTATAGTCATCCGGTATCATGCTGGTGTATACAACGTCCCAGTCATGCTCCTCAAGTATTTTCACGCATGCCGGTCCTGCCGTATCGATCCGCTGTCCCTTCGCTCCTTTATCACTCATAGTTATTACAGCTGCTCTATATTTCATGGGTGTCCTCCCATCTGTAGTCGCCGCTCTTTCCGCCGCTCTTTGAAATCAGATGGATATCGTCTATCACCATGTCCTTCTGCACTGCTTTGCACATGTCATATACAGTGAGAGCTGCAATCGAAACAGCAGTAAGGGCTTCCATCTCAACTCCTGTAACACCGCTGCATTTTACTGTAGCAGTTATCTCCACCGCACAGTCTTTTTCATTCATTTCAAATTCTATATCCACTCCGTTTATCATGATCGGGTGACACATCGGTATGATATCCGGAGTTCTTTTTGAACCCATTATGCCGGCCGTCTGAGCTGTGCCCAGCACATCGCCTTTTTTCATCCCGCCGGTTTCGATCAGCCGGAATGTTTCGCTGCTGACCAGTACTCTCCCTGCAGCAACTGCGACTCTTCTGGTCTTTTCCTTTCCTCCGACATCCACCATGCGCGCGCGTCCCGCTTCATCAAAGTGTGAAAACTCTGCCATCCTATCCTCCTATTTGATTCATGTCCCGGCCGGCTTTGCTGGGATGGGATCCATCCATCGGATCCCTGCGTTCCGGCTTGCTAAGTATTGCTTCTTTTATTATTTCCTGCATTTCATCCTGTGTTTTTCCCATAAGAGGGAATTCCTGATTTGAATGGAGGCAGGGTTTTACTTTCCCGTCGGAAGTAAGGCGTATCTTGTTGCAGCCTTCGCAGAATTCACAGCTGACAGGCCTTATGAGCCCTACACGGCCCTTTGCTTTTGGAAATGCATATATTCTGGCAACGCCTTCATCCCTTCCTAGAGATTCCAGTTTCGGCACCCTTGCCAAGACCTCATCTGCGCTGATGAATTGCTGCCTGTTGAATCCGATCCCTTCACCGATAGGCATCAGCTCTATGAATCGTACCTCAAGTTTCTCATCTCTGGTCAGTTCTGCGAATTCTTCTATTTCATCGTCGTTCACGCCTTTTGCCAGAACTACGTTGACTTTCAGGTTCTCGAATCCGGCGTCATCTGCGGCACGGATCCCGTCGATCACATCCATCAGATCTCCCCGCCTGGTTATTTCGGTGAATCTTTTCGGATCCAGAGTATCAAGAGATATATTCAGCCTGTTGACTCCCGCCTTTTTCAGACTGTCCGCATATTCCGGCAGCAGAGTCCCGTTGGTAGTCATGCACAGTTCATGTATGCCTTCTATCTCGCTGATCCCTTTGCATATATCTATTATTCCGTGTTTTACAAGAGGTTCGCCTCCGGTGAGCCGTATCTTGTCTATTCCCAGTGCGGCTGCTCCTCTTACAGCATTGAAGATATCTTCTCTGCTCATTATTTCGGTATGCGGTTTCTTTTCCACGCCCTCTTCAGGCATGCAGTATCTGCACCTTAAATTGCAGAGATCTGTGACTGAAACACGCATATAGTTGATTTCTCTGTTGAATCTGTCTTTCATGGCCTTATCTCCTTAACACATTCATTATATCGCAGACCGGATGTTTTATAAAGAGAAAAAGATGTATGCTCCGGAACAGATATCCAAAACATACATCTCTGCTGTACTATTTTATTCAGGCTGCGCACTGCCGCTACATTGCTTCGTGGAAAGTTCTTTCAATGACTTCCAGCTGCTGCTCTCTGGACAGTCTCACAAAGTTCACAGCATATCCCGATACTCTGATGGTCAGGCCCGGATAGTCTTCAGGATGTTCCATAGCCGCCTCCAGCAGCGCCTTATCCATGACATTTACATTCAGATGATGAGCGCCCTGTATGAAGTAACCGTCCAGTACTGCTGTAAGGTTTTCTTCTCTTTCGGCTTCTTCGGTACCCAGTGCCTTCGGCACGATGGAGAAGGTATTTGATACGCCATCCTGACATACGTTCCTGTAAGGTATCTTTGCCACCGAATTCAGCGATGCCAGCGCTCCGTTTTCGTCCCTTCCATGCATTGGATTTGCTCCCGGCGCCAGAGGCTCGCCCAGCTTTCTTCCGTCCGGAGTGTTGCCTGTCTTCTTGCCGTACATAACGTTGCTGGTTATGGTCAGTGCTGAAAGAGTATGGATCGCATCCCTGTACATAGGATGCTTTTTCAGTTCCGCCGAGAAATATTTTACTATTTCGACAGCCAGATCGTCCGCATCGTCATCGTCGTTTCCGTACTTTGGAAAATCCCCATGTACTTCGAAGTCCACTGCCACGCCCTGTTCGTTCCTGATCGGTTTTACTTTTCCGAATTTGACTGCTGAAAGAGAATCGGCAGCAACGGAAAGTCCTGCTATTCCAAATGCCGTGACTCTTTCCACATGAGTGTCGTGAAGAGCCATCTGGCTGGCTTCATAGGCATATTTATCGTGCATGTAATGTATCACATTCATTGTATCCACATACAGCCCCGCAACATATGACATGACCTTTTTGTAACTGAGCATCACCTTGTTGAAATCCAGAACATCCTCATCCATAGGAGCGATGTCCGGAATGACCGTCTCCCCTGTCAGTTCGTCCACGCCGCCGTTTATGGCGTACAGCAGTGATTTGGCCAGGTTTGCCCGAGCCCCGAAAAACTGCATCTGCTTGCCAACGGACATGGCGGATACGCAGCATGATATAGCGTAGTCATCTCCATATACCGGCCTCATCAGGTCGTCGTTCTCGTACTGTATTGAATCTGTTGCTATGCTCATCTTTGAGCAGTAGTTTTTAAAATTCTGCGGCAGGTTCTGGCTCCAGAGCACTGTAAGATTAGGCTCCGGTGCAGTTCCCATGTTGGTCAGAGTGTGGAGTATCCTGAATGAATTCTTTGTGACCAGACTCATGCCGTGGACGCTCATGCCTCCGATGGATTCGGTCACCCATGTCGGATCGCCGCCGAACAGTTCATTGTATTCCGGAGTCCTGAGGTGCCTTACAAGACGCAGTTTGATGACAAACTGATCCATCATTTCCTGAGCTTCTTTCTCCGTGATTATCCCCTTTTCCAGATCTCGCTGTATGTATATGTCCAGGAACGTGGATGTCCTTCCGATGGAAGTCGCCGCTCCGTTGTTCTCTTTGACTCCTGCCAGATAAGCCATGTAGACAGCCTGCACTGCCTCACGGGCATTTGAAGCCGGTCCTGCCAGATCGATTCCGTATTTGGAAGCCATTGCCTTTACTTCAGCAAGAGCTCTTACCTGCTCATGGAGTTCTTCCCTGATGCGTATCAGTTCATCCGTCATAGGCCCGTCAGCCATGTCTATATCCTGTTTTTTCTGTTCGATAAGGTAATCTATACCGTAAAGAGCAACTCTTCTGTAGTCGCCGATCAGTCTGCCTCTGCCGTAAGCGTCAGGCAGCCCTGTCAAAAGCCCGTTGTGCCTGGCTATCTTGGTCCTCTCCGGATAAGCATCAAAGACTCCCTCGTTGTGAGTTTTTCTGTATTCATGAAATCGTCTCTTTACTTCGGGATCCATCTCGTATCCGTACTGAGCCAGAGCACTTTCCGCCATTCTGGTCCCGCCGTAGAGATTCATGATCCTCTTTAGGGGAGCATCTGTCTGCAGCCCTACTATGACTTCATTTTCTTTATCTATGTATCCCGGAGCGAAATTGTCTATTCCGGAAACCACATTGGTCTCGACGTCCAGGATGCCGTTCTTCAGTTCTTCCGCCAGCAGTTCTTTGCATTTTCCCCAGACTTTGTCCGTCTTTTCGCTGATGCCCTCCAGAAATTCATCGTCGCCGTCATACGGCGTGACATTCTTCTGAATGAAGTTCCTTACATCTATGACATGTCTCCAGTTGCCGCTGTTGAATCCTTCCCATTCCTTTTTCATTACCGGTTTTTCTCTCTTGATTTCAGTGATCATATAACTGTACCTCCTTGATCAAACAACTCTTTTTCCAATTCTTTGGTGAGCTTTTCGTCCATTGCCGGCGTCCCTGCCAGCGGATAATCGATGCCCATTTCCCCGTACTTGTTTTCTCCGGCTCTGTGATACGGGAGCAGCTGTACTCGCTGTGTGCCCGGGATGCCATCTGTGTATTCTTTCAGCTTTTCCAGATGATCTCTTCCGTCTGTCAGTCCCGGCACTACCACATGTCTCAGCCAGAACGGCTTTCTCATGCCTGCAGCGGTCTCGATAAATTTTTCAACGCCCTTTATGTCAGTACCTGTTATCTTTCTATACATTTCCGGATCGCAGTGTTTTATGTCCAGGATCACCAGATCCGTCATCTCGAGGATCCTGCGGCAGACTTCATCTTTCATGTCCGTTCTGCCCTGTCCTGATGTATCCAGGCAGGTATGTATGCCCGCCTCCTTTGAAAGCCTGAGGCATTCCTCAAGGAAACCCGGCTGCATGAGAGGTTCGCCTCCCGAAAAAGTAACGCCGCCTTCTTCTCCGAAATATGGTTTGAAGCGTGAAATCTTTTTGATCAGCTTTCCTGCCTCGATCTCTTTCCCTCCGGCTGTGTCCCAGGTGTCCGGATTGTGACAGTACCTGCATCTCAGGCGGCAGCCCTGCATGAAAACGACCGCTCTTACGCCGGGGCCGTCTACCAGTCCCATGGATTCGATTGAATGGATCCTTCCCTGCATAGTTTCCTCCTGCATCGGAAATAGTATAGAAAAAGCCGCACATCCGAGCTTTCTCGCCCAGACGGTCGGCTGTTAAAATCATACTTCATGTGGTTATATCCACTTCCGTCAGTCATATGATATGATTATAATAATATATCGGCCTGCGGTTTGTCAACCGAAATTTTTACCAGATATTCATCAGGTGCTGTGCCAGCAGGCTGACTGCAGCAATGCCTACCCAGCAGCAGAATCCCATGAAAATAGGCTTTCCGCCTGATCTGATCAGTTTTACTATATTTGTATTCAGCCCTATTGCCGCCATTGCCGTAACAATAAAAAATTTGGACAGTGTCTTGATCGGATCTGTGATGGTCGTCGACAAGTCGAATACGGTTGTGATCACTGCAGCCAGAATGAAAAACAGTATAAAGAAAGGAAATATTTTCCTCAGACTGAAATCCGTATGCTGTTCTTTTTTCTTTCTTGCTGTATATATTGCCAGCACCAATGTAATAGGTATTATTGCCAATGTCCTTGTCAATTTTACTATCGTGGCCGCATCCAAAGTGTTGCTTCCGTGTATGCCGTCCCAGGCTGTTGCGGCAGCTGTAACTGAGGAAGTATCATTGACTGCAGTTCCCGCAAACAAGCCAAAGCCTTCATTAGACAGTCCCAGCATTCCTCCCAGTGTAGGGAATACGAGAGCTGCCACTACGTTGAAAAGAAAAATAACTGAAATAGCCTGTGCTATTTCTTCGTCATCTGCATCTATGACCGGAGCCGTGGCCGCAATAGCGGATCCTCCGCAGATGGATGAGCCTACGCCAACCAGTGTCGATATTTTCCCGTCCATCTTCAGTACTTTGCAGAGAACATATGCTATGATCAGGGATATGGTTATGGTCGATATTATTATGGGCAGCGACTGCTTTCCCTTCATGAGTATGTCCGACAGATCCATTCCGAATCCCAGCAGGATTACTGCATACTGCAGTATCTTTTTTGAGGTGAAAGCTATGCCTCCCTGAGTCCTGACCTTGTTCTTATAGAACAGAGCCACTACCATTCCTATCAGTATGGCGAACACCGGTCCGCCTACTACCGGCAGCAGCTTTCCCAGGAACCATGCCGGTACAGCAATAGCAATGCAAAGCAGCAGCCCCGGGCCTTTTTCTTTGATGCTATTCATCGCCGGGGTCAAAATCATCATCTATAGGTACCGGTACTATTATTTCTTTTGCATCTTCCAGGGTTTCCGGAGGCACATATATTTCGATCGGCTGAATGGTATTCACGCCTATGGCGATCTCCATAAAGTTGCCGGCCCCTTTGTATTTTCTGAGACACGGAATGCCCTCGCCCCTCAGCTTTGATTCTATGATATCAGCTTCCAGGCCGGTCTGCGCAGTGGTAAGATAAACGCCGTCACGCCACTTTCCCTTTGTAATATCGTTCCCCATATGTACTATACCGCCTTGTCTTTTATTTCTTTCAGAAGTTTTGCTTCGAACTCACTCACCGGCATTTCTCCCAGTTCTCCTGCCTTGCTTGAACGTACTGTAAGAGTCCCGGCTTCCGCTTCTCTTTCACCTATTACGCCAATGTAGGAACATCTTTCGTTTCTTGCTTCTCTCAGTTTGTACCCTATCTTTTCGTTCCTGATATCCAGCTCGACTCGAAGGCCTGCTTCTCTCAGTCTTTCAGCAGTTTTTTCCGCATATCCCGCAAATTTTTCAGTAACAGTCAGCAGTTTTACCTGTACAGGAGCCAGCCACAGCGGGAATTTCCCGGCAAAATGCTCTATCAGTATCCCAATGAATCTTTCAATGGATCCAAAGATCACACGGTGTATCATGACCGGTCTGTGTTTTTCTCCGTCCGGTCCGATATACGTGATATCGAATCTCTGAGGCATCTGAAAGTCCAGCTGAATAGTGCCGCACTGCCACGTCCTTCCCAGTGAGTCTTCAAGATGGAAGTCCAGTTTCGGACCGTAGAAAGCTCCGTCCCCTTCGTTGATCACAAATTCCAGGCCCTTTTCTTCCATGGCTTCACGGAGAGCAGTTTCCGCACGGTCCCATTCCTCGGGACTGCCCATGGAATCATCCGGTCTTGTGGACAGTTCTATGTGATATTTGAATCCAAACAGGCTGTAAACGTAGTCTATAAAATCGATAACGCCTTTGATCTCATCTTTGGTCTGTTCCGGCAGCATGAATATGTGGGCATCATCCTGTGTAAATGTCCTTACGCGCATCAGACCGTGAAGAGCTCCCGACAATTCATGTCTGTGTACCTGGCCCAGCTCTCCCATTCGTATAGGCAGATCCCTGTATGAATGGAGCTTTCTTTCATAAGCCAGCATCGCTCCCGGGCAGTTCATCGGTTTTATGGCATAGTCTTCACCATCTATCTTAGTAAAGTACATGTTGTCCTGGTAATGATCCCAGTGGCCCGATGTATGCCAGAGCTGTTCGTTCAGTATGAGAGGAGTCTTGATTTCTTCATATCCTCTTTTTCTGTGCTCTTCTCTCCAGAAATTTTCCAGTTCATTTCGAATGATCATACCGTTTGGCATAAAGAAAGGGAATCCCGGTCCTTCATCATAAAGGGCAAACAGGTCCATTTCTTTCCCGATCTTTCTGTGGTCTCTTTTCTTCGCTTCTTCGATCTTTGCCAGATACTCATCCAGTTCTTCCTGGCTTGGGAAACATGTCCCGTATATCCGCTGGAGCATCTTCCTGTCGGAATCGCCTCTCCAGTAAGCTCCTGCCACGCTTGTCAGCTTGATCGCCTTTATCTGACTGGTCTTCTCCATGTGAGGACCCGCGCACAGGTCTGTGAAATCTCCCTGCTTGTAGAAGGATATGATTTCATCTTCGGGAAGATCGTTTATAAGCTCCACCTTGTAGGGTTCGTCCTGCTCCTTCATGAAAGCCAGCGCTTCTTCTCTGGGCAGTTCAAATCTTTCCAGAGGAAGGCCCGCTTTTGTTATGCGTTTCATTTCCTTTGTGATCTTGTTCAGATCCTGATCTGTGAATTTATGCTCCAGATCGAAATCATAATAGAATCCGTCGGCTATTGCCGGGCCTATAGCCAGCTTGGCCTCCGGCCACAGTTTCTTTACTGCCTGTGCCAGTATGTGAGAAGTAGTATGCCTGTATTTCAGTCTTACTTCTTCATTTCCAAAATCCGGTTTTTCTTTTGCCATTTTATATCTCCTCCATCGCAAGATCGATCAGCCTGTCGATCAATTCACTGTATTCCAGTCCTGCTGCCGCCCACATCTGTGAATACATACTCACTTTTGTGAATCCCGGCATAGTATTGATTTCATTGAACACTACAGCATCATCTTCGGTAAGGAAGAAGTCTACTCTTGCCAGACCTTTGCAGCTCAGTGTTTTATATATTGTTACAGCGGCATCCTGTATCTCGCACTCCTTTGTCGGAGGCAGATCTGTAACGATGCTCGTCTGAGTTTCTTCGCTTTCATATTTCGACTTGTAATCGTAGTATTCTGCCGCCGCCTGTATCTCGCCTATAGGGGAAGCTTTTGGATCCCTGTTCCCAATGACTCCTACTTCCAGTTCTCTCCCGACTACAGCAGTTTCTATGATGACTTTATGATCGGCCTCTGCAGCTTTTTTTATTCCTTCAAAGAGCTCTTTGTCATTATGCACCTTCGATACTCCCACCGAAGAACCTGTGCCCGCCGGTTTTACAAACAGAGGATACGCTCCATGGAATGTCATGGCTATCTTCTTCAATTCTTCTGTCGGATTGGATGAAAATGCATATCTGTTAGTCTCGCAATGTTTTGCCTGTCTTATCCCGGTCCTTAAAACCAGTGCTTTGGTTATGCCCTTATCCATGCCGCATGCCGATGCAAGAACTCCGCATCCTACATATGGGATGTCCGCCAGTTCCAGCAGGCCCTGGATATGTCCATCCTCTCCTCCTTCTCCGTGGAGTATTGGGAAAACACAGTCAACACGGATTTCTTTACCGCGTCCGACTCTGATGCCGTGTACCGTTCTGTCCGGCGTTATTGCCGCCGGCTTGCAGCCCATTCCTTTTTCCCATGTTCCGTTTTCTATCTTTTCAGTATCCGCGCCTGTCAATATCCATTTTCCTTCTTTTGTGATGCCTATCTGAAGGACATCATACTTTGTTCTGTCTATTACATTCAATACCGCTGCCGCCGACTTGCATGAAACTTCATGCTCCGGTGAAGTTCCGCCAAAAATTACAAGGAGCGTTTTTTTATCATAACTCATAATTACCTTTCTATTTTATTGTACTGTTGTACATCTCTACTGCCGACTCAATATCTGAATCGTATATGATCTTACCTTTCTGCATCACTATCCCTCTCTTGCAGAATTCCTGCGCCACCCCTGTAGAATGTGTTACGAACAACAGTGTAATGCCGTCCTTTTCCATGATTTCGTTGACTTTTTTTATGCATTTTTTCTTAAAAGCAACATCCCCTACGCTGAGTGCTTCATCTATTATCAGTATCTCAGGATTGATATTGACATTGATCGCAAAACCCAGCCTTGCTTTCATACCGCTGGAATATGTTCTTACAGGCTGATCTATGTATTCATCAATGGCAGCGAAATCTGTTATTGCAGGTTCTCTTTCTTTTATCTCCTGATTACGCAGCCCCATCAGCTGTCCCTTCAGATAGATGTTTTCCCTGCCTGTCATTTCCATGTCGAAGCCGGAGGTCAGTTCCAGCAGAGCGCTTACTCTTCCTTTTACCAGGACCTCTCCCTTTGTTGGATATGTAACGCCTGTTATCATTTTCAAAACGGTGGATTTTCCCGCGCCGTTTCTGCCGAAAAGAGCTACCGCTTCGCCTTTTTCAATCGCAAAAGACATGTCGTTTACGGCTTTCTTTTCTTTGTACGGTATCTTTTTGAAAAAGACCGATAAAAGGCGTTTCTTGTCATTTTTGAACAGCTTGTATATCTTTGACACATGCTTGAATTCTATTACATTGTTCTCCATGCAGTTCAGCTCCTATAATACATCCGGCATATCTTTTTTCAGCTTTTTAAAAGCCCAGACCGCCAGCACCCACATTACTATCATTTCCGCCAGATAAACCAGCAGCCATTTCGGATCTTCAAAGAACCATTTGTGGTAGACGAAACAGTTTCTGTAACCCTCCACAGTGAATGTGACAGGGTTGCACTTCATCAGCGTTCTGACCCAGCCTACGTCGATATTCGTTATGGAAAACAGTATCCCGGAAAGCCAAAACAAAGCCATAGTAAATGATTTCACTAGATTGAGAAAATCCTTGCTCATAGCTGCAAGCACCGAGCCGAACAAAGCCCATCCGGTGCAGAACAGAAACAGCATCAGCATATACAGCGGAAGCTGCAGATAATATATCGGATCTCGGATATATCCCATCAGGGCATATATAACAAATACACACGCCAGAAGGATCAGATGTACAGTCAGCTTTGAAAGGCTGACAAAAGTAGGTATAGTAGACACCGGGAATTTCATCTTTGTGATCAGATGTTTGTATTTTCTCATGGCATCCGTACCCTGATTCAACATCTCGGTAACATAGAACCAAGGCACTATGCCTGCCAGCATCCAGAGGAAAAAAGGGAACCCGGCGATCCCTGCAGTATGTCTCATTCCTGTGGAAAAAGCGAACCAGTACACAAAGATAGTAACAGCCGGCTTTATAATTGCCCAGGCCCAGCCCAGGGCTGCGCCGCTGTAGGTTTTCTTCAGGTCTGCTTTTGCCAGCTTGCCTATTTGACTTCTCCAGGCGATATGCTCTTTGACGATATTGACTATTTCCATCTTTTATTTATCTCTTCTCTTTCTTCCGCTTTACTGTCCTGTATTATCCTGTCCGTAGTATCCTGATTTTTCGGCTACCTGCTTGCTTATTTCCTTTACCCTGTCTGTCGGATCATAGTTTTTCTGCCCGAATACTTTTTCATGCAGCTTTGCCACATTGGATTCGAGTGTTATAGCAACATCATAGGAAACTCCGTTTATTGTAGCACCATCCCAGTTGTAAGGCCACCCCTGACTGTCTTTGATCTCATATCCGGAGAAATCCAGCATCAGACTCGTCATGGATTTTGCTGAAATATTGGTCGTGATCTCCGGCAGTGTTTTGTCTGCCATATCGCTCAGCTCCGATAATTTCATTTCCTTTATCTTTGAATAAGTGCCCTTTATTACAGTTCTCATACGTTCGGATCTTTCCATGTCGCCGTTTCCGACCTTTCTGATCCTGCAGTACGTTACTGCCTGTATGCCGTTCAGTTTCTGCTTTCCGGCCTTTTTGATCAGCGTTTTGTCTCCTTTGAGACTCTTGTTGGTGTCCTTTATGTATTTGTTCATTTCACTGATCTCATAATCCTTCACATTGACTGTGATGCCGCCCATGCTGTCTACAACATCTGCGACGGTCTGCCAGTTGACCCTCACATATTCAGAAATGTTCATATCCATGTTCCGGTTTATGGCTCTGATAGTATCTTGAGGTCCTCCGTAAGCATGGGCGTGGGTCAGTTTGTCCAGTACATGTGTCCCGTTTTCTTCCACATCCATATATGAATCCCGCACTACCGATATCAGTTTTACATCATCGGTCTTTTTATTTATGCTCAGTATAATGCTGGCGTCGCTCCTGCAGTTGTCATCGCTTTCTCCCGCACGTGTATCGATCCCCAGCAGCAGGATATTCCTGTAATCTTTAAGATCTTTCGCCACCTGAGAGTCTATGTCCAGATCATCCTTGTCCAGTGATACTGTATTCACCTTGCCCAGTTTGTCCACCATCTGCCCGTACAGATGGTACGCCACTGCGCCGCATACTGCTGCGACGATCAGCACTGCAACTATAACGATTATAATGATTTTCTTTTTCTTCTTTTTCTTTAAAGTCTTCGCTTCCATGTATTGCTTACTCCTTGATCTTTCTGATAAATTCCGCAGTCGTCTTTGCCGGATCCGGCGTTTTGAAAACCGATGATCCTGCCACAAAGATATCAGTGCCTGCTTTCTTTACTGCTGTAACGTTATCAAGAGTAATACCGCCATCTACCTCAATCACAAAATCCGATTTTTTTTCAGTCCTTATCTGTGCCGTCTCTTTGATCTTGTCCATCACGCTGCTTATGAATGTCTGACCTCCAAACCCGGGATTCACAGACATTAGCAGCACCATGTCCACATCTTCCCATACGCAGTCAAGCGTCTTCACGGGAGTGGCCGGATTCAATGCCACCCCTGCCTTTGCTCCAAGATTTTTTATGTGCTGCAGAGTTCTGTTCAAATGCACACATGCTTCCTGATGCACCGTGATATATTCAGTGTTTTCGGTCATGAAATCTTCCATATATCTGTCCGGATCTTCAATCATCAGATGGACATCGAAAGGCATCTCTGTCTTTCCCAGAAGACTTTTCATCACCGCCGACCCATAGCTGATATTAGGCACGAAATGTCCATCCATAACATCTACATGGATGATGTCCGCTCCTCCTTTTTCGATTATGCCGACCTGATCTGCCAGTTCGGAAAAATCCGATGACAGTATCGATGGTGCAAGTCTGTTCATATTGTTCCTTTCCTCAGTACTTTTTTTCTTTTCTTATTTCTTCTATCTGCGATATGTATGAACCATATCTGCTCTGGCTTATGCTTCCTTTATCCACAGCTTCACGGACTGCACATCCCGGTTCTTTTATGTGTCTGCAGTTGTCATATCTGCACTGCCCTATATAAGGCGCCATCTCAGGATACAGATGATGGAGTTCTTCCTCATCCACATCGGAAACATCCATTGAAGTGAATCCGGGTGTGTCGTACAGCATGCTGCCGTCTTCAAGGGAGAACAGCTCCACATGCCTTGTAGTATGTTTCCCTCTTTTTGTCTTCTCGCTGATGTTTCCTGTTTCCACATCCAGCTTTGGTTCTATACAGTTGAGTAAAGTTGATTTTCCCACTCCCGACGGCCCTGCAAAGGCAGTCCGTTTTCCGGGCAGGATCTTTTTCAGTTCCTCTGTTCCTTCTCCGGTCTTTCCGCTGACGCAGTACACCGGATACATTTTTTCATATATTTCTTTCAGTCCGGAGATGTTCTCCGGTTTTGCTATGTCCATCTTGTTGATGCACAGTACTATTTTCGTTTCGTTGTTTTCCGCCATGACCAGAAATTTATCTATGATGTCAGGTATCGGATCGGGGCGGGCAGCTGCAGTCACGATGACGAACTGATCTACATTGGCTGCCGGAGGCCGTATGAAAACATTTTTTCGGTCTTCTATCTCATTGATGACGCCGTCGCCGTCGGGGAGGACTTCCATTTTTACCTTATCTCCCACCAGCGGCGTTATGCCTTCTTTTTTGAATATGCCACGTGCTTTGCACTGCCATACGTTCTCGTCAGCCTTCACATAGTAAAACCCTGCGATCCCTTTTACGATGATCCCTTCCATCAGTACATTTCTCCCGTTGAGAAATCCACATTCTTCTTCATGACCGTTTCATCATCGAATATTACCGTTATGGTTCCTGAACCTTTTCCTTTTATCTTCAGTGTTTCTCCGCCGTCGCTCTTTGACCGCTGAGCATTTGATACCACATTTCTGGTCCCGTCATCATCGGATACTGTGACCGTCATGTAGAACACTTCCTGCTCCGCCGATTCATAATCCACATACAGTTTTATGGATGAACTCTTGCTTCCCTTGCTGACAGTAAAGCTAATGGATGTTCCTTCCTCAAGAGAAGTGCCGGATGAATACTGCTGCTCCATTACCTGCCCGCTGGCGTAATCGGTGCTGTATCCCTTTGATACTGTACCTGCCTTGAAGCCTGCATTCTCTAAAGCTGTCCGTGCTTCCGATTCGGTTTTCCCCAAAAGGTCCGGAACGGATTTCTTTTCTTTTCCCTTGCCGTCGCTGACTACCAGATCGATATACGATCCCGGTTTTGTTATGGTCCCGGCTTCCGGATCCTGTCCGATAACCTGGTTTTCCGGTTTCGTGCTGGTCTTGACCGTAATGTCTCCGACCTTGAACCCCAGATCTTCTATGGTCCGTTTTGCTTCACTCTTGGTGAGCCCTGTCAGCTTAGGGACTGTTCCCTCCTCTGCGCCTTTGCAGACATTTACAGTTATAGTGGATCCCTTTCTTGCCTTTGTATCAGCATCCGGATCCTGACTGGTAACATCGCCTATCTCATATTTCTCGCTGTATACCAGTTCTCCTTCCTCGACCTTGAAGCCCAGATCCTCCGCTGTTGTCTTAGCTTTCTCAAAAGACATGCCCCGCAGGTCCGGTACGGTTTCTCTCGCTCCCAAAAGACCTGTGGCGAAAGCCACGGCCAGCGCGACAGCCAGCGCTGCGATCACAGCCAGAACTATTATCAGTGCTTTTTTGTTTCTCTTTTTTTTCTGTTTTGCATTTTGAGCATCTTGTTTATATTGAGCGACTTCTCTTTCGTATTCTTCCTCTTCTCTTGATTTTTGTCTGTATTCGGGAGCGACCACTCTGTTTACCAGCTCTACATCGTTGAGCGCCTGTATCACTTCGTCTGCGCTGTCGTATCTGTTGGTCTGGAATTTGCTGGTCGCCTTCATTATTATTTTTTCCAGGTTGGGCGGTATTCCCGGCACCAGCTGTGAAGGCGGTTTGATTTCTTCATTGATATGCATCAGCGCCACGCTGACCGGATTGTCTCCGTCGAACGGGACCTCGCCGGTGATCATCTCGTACATCACTATCCCCAGTGAATATATATCTGATTTCTCATCCACATATCCGCCTCTTGCCTGTTCCGGCGAGAAGTAATGGACAGATCCCATAACGGTCTCGTTCGTATTGTCTACAATAGTCGTCGTGCTCACTGCTTTCGCAATTCCAAAGTCGGCTATCTTCGCGACGCCTTCTTCGTTTATCAATATGTTGTGTGGTTTGACGTCCCTGTGTATTATGCCGTGTTTGTGCGCCGCCGAAAGCCCTGCAGCGATCTGCTTGGAAATGGAGATGACTCTCCTGTAATCCATAGGTGCTTCTTCCTTGATTATCTGGCTGAGAGCCTTCCCCTCTACCAGTTCCATGACAATGTAGTTTATATTCCCCTCGCGTCCCACATCATAGATGCTGACTATATTGGAATGGGTCAGACTTGCGGCAGCATGGGATTCCTTCCTGAAATTCTCGATGAATTTGGCGTCATTCAAGAATTCCGGTTTCAGGATTTTTACTGCAACGAATCTGTTGAGCAGCCGGTCCTTTGCCTTGTATACGACCGCCATTCCCCCGTCGCCGATTTTGTTCAGTAATTCATATCTTCCCGCAATGACCTTGCTACTCATTTTTTCCTCCTTTTACAGTGATTTTTATACACACAACAGATATATTATCTCTCCCTCCGGCTTCATTGGCTTTGTCCACCAGTCGGCAGGCAAGCTTTTCCATATCGGTATTTTCCGTTATACACTCATTTATATCTTTTTCTTTTACTTCGCCATATAACCCGTCGGTGCACAGTATCAACACATCTCCCTCTGTGATATTGGTCTGATAATAGTCGGCCTCGACTTCCTTTTCTGCCCCGATAGCCTTGGTAATAACATTTCCGTCACTGCGGTCTGCAGCTTCATCTCTGGTTATCACTCCCAGTTTTATCAGGGAGTTCACATAGCTGTGGTCTTCTGTCAGCTGGAACAGCTCGCTGCCTCTGCGTATGTATGCTCTGCTGTCCCCCACATTGACGAAATATGCTTTGTCTTTTTTTATGATGCATATGACCAGGGTGGTGGCCATTCCCTTGTTTTCCGGATACTTGTCTCCCAGTTTCAGGATGCTGTCGTTTGCGTGTTTTACGCATCCGGTCAGTATCCTCGCCAGCTCATCCCTGTCATCTGTTTTGTCTATCCTGTTTCTGCGCAGAAAATCAGCCACCTCATTGACAGCTGTTCTGCTGGCCAGTTCCCCGGCTCTGTTGCCGCCGACCCCGTCTGCGACAATATATACCTGCTCCTTTTCCATGATCAGGCAGGCATCTTCATTATGTCCCCGATGATTTCCCTTGTCGGTTTTTGCTCCGCTCTCTAACATATTACCTCTGTTACTTTTCAATAAGGCTGTCGTTTTTTTTCATTTTGCATATGAAAAAGCCATCTGTACCATTGACATTTGGCAGCAGCTGTTTTGTTTCATCTATTTTGAAAGCTGCGTTTTTCCTCAGAAAATCGCTTACTACTCTTTCGTTTTCATACTGATCGATCGTGCAGGTGCAGTACATCAGTATCCCGCCCGGCTTCACATATTTCGAAGAAGCAGACAGTATAGAAAGCTGCTTTCTCGGCAGTCCCGTCATATCTTCTGTGTTTTCTTTGTACTTTATCTCCGGTTTTCTCCTTATTACTCCCAGTCCGCTGCATGGAACATCCGCTATGACTTTGTCTGCTTTTCCGACCAGAGATGAATCCACTCTTGTGGCATCCCATGTCCTTGTCTTTATATTTGTTATTCCCAGTCTCTTGGCTTCTCTGTCTATGATCTCGACTTTTCTCTTGTATATGTCAGACGCCGTGATCGTGCCTTTGTTGTTCATTCTTTCCCCTATGGCCAGTGTCTTTCCGCCGGGAGCCGCGCATACATCGATCACTGTATCGCCCTGTTTGGGATCCAGTATCTGCACTGCCATCTGAGAAGCCTCATCCTGCATGGAATAGAAACCTTCCTGATACAGCTTGCTGTCCACAAGACCGCCTCCCGAAACATGCAGTGTGTTCTGGCAGTATTTGCCTTCTTTCACTTCATGTCCCTTGGCCTCCAGACGGGCAATAAGATCCGGTTTCATTATTTTCAGCCAGTTCAGCCTTATTTCGTTGTCTGGCACTTCATTGCCGGCTTTGAGCAGTTCTTCCACGAATTCCGGCTCGTAACTTTCCATCCACAGTTTTATGATCCATGGTGCATAGGAATACTTTACCGACAGATAGTAGATCTCGTCTTCCGTTCTGTCCGGAAGTTTTATAGAAAATTTATTGTTTATATATGATCTGAGGACTCCGTTTATGAATCCGTCTCTTCCCTTTGCATATTTTTTTGCCAAAATAACGCATTCGTTTACTGCCGCATACTCGGGCACAGAATCCATTTTGGCCAGCTGATATATTCCCATTCTCAAAATGACCAGATCGTTGATTTTTACCTTTGATATGTCGTTTGGTATCAGTTTGTCTATCACATAGTCCAGCAGGATCTTGTTTTCAAGTACACCGTATACCAGCCTGCGTACGAAGGCCTCGTTGTTCGGCCTGAGACATACGATTTGATGGTTCAGCGCAATGTTGGAATATGACTTTTTCTTTTCAACATCCAGCAAAGCAGCATAGGCTGTTTTTCTGTTAATATCCATTTCGACGCCCTCCTTGCGGCTTATTAGTTATTTTACCCTAAAACCTCTGATTTATCAATGTTGTTGCCCTTTAAAAACTCCCCTGTCGGCACCCGCTTTTTCCCCGGCAGCTGTATGGTTTTGGCAATGAGCGTACCTTCGCCGCATGATATGGAGATCCCCTCATCGGATACATCTGTGATCGTTCCTGCCGGCGTCCCGCTGTTTTCGGATGCGGTGTCGGCTTTCCAGATCTTGAACATGCCTCCTTTGTAGAAGGTATATGCCCCGGGCCACGGGTCCAACCCTCGTATCTGTCTTTCGATATCTACAGCATTCCTGCCGAAATCGATCAGCCCGTCTTTTTTGAATATCATAGGTGCATATGTATGCCTGCTGTCGTCCTGTTTTTCGGCGTGGACCGTTCCGGCTTCCACCTTTTCCAGGGTCTTGGTCAGCAGCTCCGCACCCATAACAGACAGTTCATCATGGAGCTGTCCCGCATTTTTCCTGTCCACCGGTGTTTCTGCCGCAGCCAGCATGTCGCCTGTATCAAGGCCTTCCGCCATATACATGATTGTCACTCCGGTCTTCTCGTCTCCGTCGATTATTGCTCTTTGGATAGGCGCCGCGCCTCTGTGTCTGGGCAACAGAGAAGCATGCACGTTGATACAGCCCTTCGCCGGTATATCCAGCAATTCCTTTGGAAGCAGCTTGCCGTAAGCCACGACTACTGTCACATCCGGGCTGTACTCCTTTATTTTATCCATAAAGCCGGCGTTGTTTTTTATCTTTTCCGGCTGCAGCACCTCGATGCCCAGCTGAAGAGCTTTTTCCTTTACCGGCGTGTATTTTATCTTTTTGCCCCGGTCTCTTGCCGTGTCCGGCTGGGTCACCGCGAACCCTACTTCATGTCCTGCCTCGCATAGTTTTTCCAGAGTCGGAACTGCAAAGTCGGGGGTACCCATGAATACTATCTTCATTTGCCGGCCTCTTCCTGTTCCTCGTCCAGTGCCGGATCGTGAAGATCCGCTGCTTTTTCCACATACAGGATCCCGTCGAGATGATCTATTTCATGGCTGGCTACTATTGCTCCAAAACCTGTGAATTCATATGTCTCCTTTTCTCCGTCCCTGTTGAGGGTAGTGACTCTGATCATTTCCGGTCTTTTGACCCGGCCTATCATATCAGGCACAGAAAGGCATCCCTCATATCCTTCCTGCTCTCCTTCCGCTTTGATTATCTCCGGATTGATCAGTTCTACTACCTGTCCCTCTTCCGGCTCGCAGACGCACATCCTTTTGAGCATCCCTACCTGAGGAGCGGCAATGCCGACGCCTTTGTTTTCATGCATCGTCTCGATCATATCATCCAGCAGGTCTGTGATCTTGCCGTTTATCTCTTCAACAGTTCTGCATTTTTTCCCCAAAATGGGATCTCCTTTTTTTACAACATTCCTAAGAGCCATGTCAATTCCTCCAAAGGCTGTACGGATTCACATCCACAGCCACTAAATAATCTGTTTTTTCTTTTTTGGTCCGTTCTTTTATATCATCGAGAGCACCCATGTACAGGCCTCTTTTCCCTTTTCCGCATTTGAGCAGCATATACTGTTTGTATCCTTCTCTTTCGACTACAGTGTTCACCGCCTGCGGCGCCAGTATACAACTGTCTTCTTCTTTGCCCAGAAGCATCCTCAGCTGCTGTTCCCAGTACTTTGCACCGGCATACACATCATTTTCTCTTTTCCCGCTGAAAACAATCTGAATTAAATCAGAAAAAGGAGGATAATCCATGAATTTTCTTATTACGATTTCTTCTTTGAAAAAGCAATCATAATCTTGTTTTGCCGCCGCCTCTATAGCGTAGTTCTCCGGTGTATATGTCTGTATGATCACTTTGCCCTTTTCATTTCCTCTTCCGGCTCTTCCCGCCGCCTGGGTTATCAATTGAAAAGCTCTCTCCGGCGACCTGTAGTCCGGTATGTTCAGGCTTACATCAGCTGCCACTATCCCGACCAGGCCGACATTTCTGAAGTCCAGTCCCTTGGCTACTACCTGAGTACCTGTCAGGATCTGAGTACGGCCTTCCCCGAAATCATTCAGGATCTTTTCGGCCGCGCCTTTCTTTTTCATGGTGTCCAGGTCCAGCCTTGCCGTCTTGTGATCTTTGAAAAGTTCAGCAACTGTTTCTTCGACTTTTTCAGTCCCTGTACCGAAATATTTTATATACCGGCTGCCGCACTCCGGACATTTTTCCGGCAGCACCTCCTCATATCCGCAGTAATGACATACGCCCCTGTTCCTGTTCTTATGGTAGGTCAGCGATATCCCGCAGTTGGGGCACTTCATCACATGACCGCATTCTCTGCATGAAATAAAAGTTGAATATCCTCGTCTGTTTAGAAACAGGATCACCTGCCTGCCTGCAGCCAGCTGCCGGTCCATTTCGTCATACAGCCTAGTGCTGAGCACAGATGTGTTTCCTCTCTTCAGTTCTTCCCGCATGTCTGCGATCTCCACTTGAGGAAGAGGCACACTGTTGTATCTGTGAGTCAGAGGCAGTCTCTCGTATATGCCTTCTCTGCTCCTCTCATAAGATACGACCGACGGCGTAGCACTGCCGGCAATGATAACTCCTCCGCCGGCTCTGACTCTTTTTATAGCCACCTCTATGGTCTCGTACTTGGGAGTCATATCTGATTTGTATGTGGCTTCATGCTCTTCATCGAGTATGACAACGCCTATATTTTCCAGCGGAGCGAATATTGCGGATCTTGCTCCGATAACTATATCCGCCTTTCCTTTCCTGATGCGCTGCCACTCATCGTAGCGCTCGCCCTGAGAAAGCCGGCTATGCAGCACCGCTATCCTTTCGCTTCCAAATCTTCCGGCGAACCGGTCTATTATCTGTTTTGTCAGTGATATTTCCGGCACCAGCATAACTGCCGTGCGTCCTTCCGCCAGACATGTGCCAATGGCCTGCATGTACACTTCGGTTTTTCCGCTGCCGGTTATCCCGTGAAGAAGGAACATATGATGCTCCCTTTTCTTTATTCTGTCGCCTATTTTTTTTGCTGCCGATGCCTGTTCGTCGGTAAGTTGATCTATTTCCTGTTTTTCACCTTCGTGATCGGCAAAAGGCTGCCTTTTTTTTCCTCGTTTAGACGGCGTCCCCGCCGGCGTGAACAGCTTGACTGCATCGATGTATCTGCAAAGATATCTTTTTTTCATCCATACACATGTCTCGATCATTTCTTCTGTGAGAGAGACCTCTGCATCTATCCTCGCAACATATTTCAGCTTTTTGAAATCGGCTTCCGACCTGTCCGCCACCTCAAACACATATGCGGCCCGTTCCCTGTTACCTCTGGCAAAGGGCACGTAAACTCGGCTGCCTACAGTGACCGAATCGTCTTCGCACCCGTAGGTGTAGAAGCTGTCTGTTTTGTCGCTCCTGTTGTCCACTACCAGATTTACGTACTTCAAATTTCCTCCTATAGCAGGAATATGTCTCCTGCAGCGCATTCATTTACCATGTCTTCAGGCCAGACCGAAACCTGGACCTCTCCGATGTGCGCTTTCCTGAGAAAAAACATGCACAGTCTGCTCTGTCCGATCCCGCCGCCTACAGTATACGGCAGCTCGCCGTCAAGAATTGCTTTGTGGAAAGGGAGCTGGGCACGGTCCATGGCGTTTTCTTTTTCCAGCTGCTCCTTCATGGATTTTTCATCCACACGGATCCCCATGGAAGAGATCTCAAAAGCATGTCCCAATATATCGTTCCACAGGAGTATATCGCCGTTCAAACTCCAGTCATCATAATCCGGCGCACGTCCGTCGTGCTTTTCTCCCGATCTCAGCTTTTCGCCTATCTGCTTGATGAATACAGCTCTCTTCTCTTCAGTAATGAGATCTTCCCTCTCCTTTGGAGTCTTGTCCGGATACATATCCTCCAGTTCCTGACTCGTTATGAAGAATATCTCATTTGGCAGTTCCGTCTTTATTTCCGGATAATGTCTGTTTACGAAATCTCCCAGATTCTTCAGGGCAGTATACAGTTTTGTAACTACCTCTTCCAGATAGTCGTCTGTCCTTTCATCTTTGGTTATGACCTTCTCCCAGTCCCACTGATCCACGTATATGGAGTGGATATTGTCCATTTCTTCATCTCGCCTGATGGCGTTCATGTCTGTATATATACCATGTCCCGGTTTGACTCCGTATTTGCCCAGTGCCATTCGCTTCCACTTTGCCAGGGACTGAACGATCTCCACTTTAGCTTCATCCATGTCTTTGATGGTAAAATCCACAGTTCTTTCAACACCGTTCAGGTTGTCGTTCAGGCCGCTTTCCGGCGTTACGAACAGGGGAGCCGATACACGTCTCAGATTCAGCCCGTAAGCCAGCTCCTGCTGAAAAAAATCTTTGATCTTTTTTATTGCTCTCTGGCTCTCCATATAATCGATCACCGGTGAATATCCCTTTGGGATGTTGAGTTTTGACATTTATTTTTCCTCCTCTTTTTTCAGGCCGTGATTTGCGAATTCGCATCCGCAGTAGTTCTGCCTGTATAATCCGTATTTTTTTGAAAGGATGATGCTCCTCTGATAGCCTGCTTTCTTTTTGAAATCTATATCCAGGAATCCTATCCCGTACAGTGCCGCCATTCTCTTCCCTATGCTGCTGATTGCTCCGTAGTCTTTGTGCGGGCTGACCGTCAGCGTGGTTGCGAATGTATCATATCCCAGCAGACTGGCCTCCTCCGCTGTCTTTTTCAGTCTCATGCGAAAGCATTCCTGACATCGTCTTCCGCCCTCCGGCGCCGATTCCAGGCCTTCGCACACAGCATAGTAATTCTTTCTGTCATACGGCCCTTCTTTGAATCCAATGGTATATGGATTTTCCGGATCCTCATTGTATTTTTCGATGAATAACAGCTGAGTTTCTTTGCGTTTTTCATACTCTTCTTCATCCGTTATGTTCGGATTATAGAAGAATACAGTTATTTCATAGTCGGGAGCCAGCCTTTCGATCACTGATGTACTGCATGGCCCGCAGCAGCTGTGCAGCAAAAGAGAAGGGCGTGATAATCTTTTTTCATTCCCGTCCATTTCCATCCATTCTTTTTTATCGCTGAAATCGTAACAGATCTCCTGATCGCATGGTTTGCTGTCCTTTGTTCCGGTCACTTGCCGCTCCTTTTCAAAATATCTCTTCACATTGCTAAGCAAATATTATATCATAAATAGCGTATCCAGACTATATATTTGAGGTGAAAAATGGCAGGAAATGAACAAATCAATTCAATAGGAGCCTGGCTGAAAGGCCGCTTTGGGTCAAAGGTGATAAAGCTGTCCATAGACGGCGGTTTCACCTGTCCCAACAGAGACGGCACTGCCGGCACCGGCGGATGCACCTTCTGCTCTGCAGAAGGCAGCGGCGAATTATCCAGCGATATACCGGGCCAGATCCGGCTTTTATCTGAAAAATGGCCAAATGTGGAAAAATACATGGTTTACTTCCAGAGCCACACCTCTACTTATGCTCCGGCAGACCGCCTTCGCAGACAGTACGAAGCTGCTCTTTCCGCCGAAACCGGCGGCGGGGACATCGTCGGGATCGCCATTGCAACGCGGCCCGACTGCCTCGGCGACGATGTGCTGGGCCTTCTTTCCGAACTGAACGAAAAAACTTTTCTGTGGGTCGAACTGGGCCTTCAGACTATACACGGAGACAGAATAAACAGATGCTACGATCTGTCCGTCTATGACAAAGCTGTAGATGAGCTGACTGCCAGAGGGATCCGGGTGGTCACCCATCTGATCCTGGGGCTTCCCGGGGAAAGCCGGTCCGACATGGAAGAGAGCCTGCGTTACGTCTGCTCTTCGCCCATCTTCGGTCTAAAACTGCACATGCTCAATGTGGTCAAAGGTTCTCCTTTATCGAAAACATGTCCGGACTATGTTTCATTCGATACCCCGGAAGAGTACATCGACCTGGTCTGCGATCTTCTGGAAATCATCCCGCCCGAAATAACGATCCACCGGCTCAACGGCGATGTTCCCAGAAAGCTGCTGATCTCCCCCGGATGGAGCTATAAAAAAAGAACTATCCTCAATGGGATAGCTCATGAGATGAAATCTCGAGGTTCCTTTCAAGGTTGCCGGACTTCCGGTCATTTTTCCGGTTCCAGCCGTCCGTCGTTGTAGTGCTTTCTGCACAGCGGCACGTACATATCCATGCCGCCTATGGCGATCTGGTCCCCTTCTTTGATTATCCTTCCGTCTTTGACCCTGGCCACCATGGTGGCTTTTCGGCCGCACCAGCATATGGTCTTGATTTCCTCTATCTTGTCCGCATAAACCAGTAGATAATAAGATCCTTCAAACAGTTCATTTCTGAAATCGTTTTTCAGGCCGTATACCATCACCGGCACATTGCAGCTGTCCACGATCTCCGTCAGTTCGAGTACATGGTGTTTTTTCAGGAACTGGCCTTCATCTATCAGGACGCATGCCACTTCATGCTTTGCGTTTTCTCTCAGGAAAAGCTGCAGTATGTTGGTGTCTTCCTCCACCGGGAGAGCCTCTCTCTGGAGTCCGATCCGGCTGGCTACAACGCCGACGCCGGCCCTGTCGTCTACTGCAGGCGTGAAGACCAGCACTCTTTTGCCCCGCTCCTCATAATTGTACGCCACCTTTATCAGTTCGATGGATTTCCCTGAATTCATTGTGCTGTATTTATAAAATAATTGTGCCATTTTGCTCTCTTTCGTTATCTAAGCATCCCCGTCCGGGATGGTTTTTTTCTTTTCTTTTGATTTTTCTATATGCCTGATCAGTTTTCCTATGTACAGTTTCAGGAGGCTTGTGACAGGCACTGCCAGGATCATTCCCACAATGCCTCCGTATACTCCGCCCACTACCACTGCCAGCAGCACCGTAACAGGATGGAGTCCCGTCGAGGAACCGACAACCTTCGGGTATATGAAATTGGAATCGACCTGCTGCACAGCGAACAATGCTATCACAGGTATGATGCCGCCTATTATGCCGCCGTTGATAAAGCCCACTATGAAAGCCGGGATCATTCCCAGCACCGGTCCGAAGTACGGTATCACATTGCATATACCTGCGAACACTCCGATCGCCACGGCGAATTTCAGACCCAGTATCGACAGGATTATGGATGACAGCACTGCGATTATCACCGTGTCCAACAGTATGCCTCTTATAAAACGGGAAAGAATGATATTTACTTCAGTGAAATTCCTGTTGAGCACATCGCCTCCGCGTCCCGGCAGAACGGCGTGAGAAAATCTGTTCCACAGCCTGAGGAAGAACTCTTTGTCCATTACCAGCCAGAAGCTGACAATGATCCCCAGCACGAAATTTACTACGCTGCTGCCTATGGCAGTTACCTGCTGAATGGCATTTGCGGCAGTCAGATTTTCCGATATCCATTTGGTTATCGCATTGCCCATTGAAAAGACCTTATCTGAGAAAGCTCCCGAAGGCAGTCCTTCCGCCCAGCTTTTTACTGCATGCTCACATGACATTATGTATGAGGTTATGGAGTCCATCATTTCCTGGAAAGATCCAAATCTGACCTGTTTCAGCAGCAGAGATGCAAATATGTATATCACCAGGAATATGGCCACCAGTATGACTATATACGCAAACAGCGTCGAGACTACCCTCTGCTGTTTCTGTCTTTTTCTGTCTTTTTCCGGATCCGGCAGATCCTTGAATATCTTACTGATGAAATTTTCATCCAGCTTGGTCACCGCCGGGTTGATCAGATAAGCCAGCAAAAGCCCTATAAAAAGCGGCGCCAGTGCTCCCAGAAAGCTGCCGACAGCGTGACCGCAGGCACTTGCTATTACGTCAAAGTTTTTGATGACAAAATACAGTATGTATATCAGGGCCATTACGAATATAATGAACCAGCTGTACTTCATCAGTTTTTTATCTTTGAACATTTCCTTCAAACTATGCATTATCTCTACCCTTTCATAATTGTCTTACCAAGAATTATATAGTATCCATCATTCAATCGCAACTATACATTTTAGCTGCTCTGCATTTTACGTGATTGCCCCCGCTCCGGCGGCGCCATTCTCTACAAAACAACAGAACTGTATTTTTTGTTTTTCCGTCATTTTTTGTTTTTTCGTCTCTTTCCGTGGTATACTTTTTTTATGTTTTACCGGCGGCGTATGCTGCCGAGGAAAGGAGATAAAAATGAAATTAAGTGCAAGAAATCAGTTAAAGGGAACTGTAAAAAGAATCACAGAAGGAGCTGTCAACGGCATAGTATTCATTGACATCGGCGGAGGCAATGAAATCAGCGCCACCATATCGATGGCTGCAATCAAAGAGTTATCCCTCGAGGTAGGAAAAGATGCATATGCTGTCATCAAATCCACTTCTGTAATGGTCGGCATCGATTAGATCCATGTAGTTGAATGATCGCCCGGGCAGGCTGCGTTCAGCAGTCATCTGAAACGATGACTGCTTTGCAGTCCACCCGGGCGATCATTTATATTTCATTGATTGTTCTTTGATGCGGTCCTTGGTTTTTGTGTTTACTTTTCCAGCTTTCCCCGCCAGTCATTAAGGCCTCCGATGCATATGGCTGTGCATCCCTTCTTCGCTAATATCTTGCAGGCCTTGTGGGCCCTGTATCCGCTGAGGCAGTACACATACAGCATCTTTCCTTCACCACCGAACTCACTGACTGCACTCTTTCCTATGCTGCCGAGAGGTATGTTCACGCTTCCCGGTAGATGTCCTTCAGCGTACTCATCGGGTTCGCGCGCATCGACCAGCAGTGCGCCTTCATCTGCCTTCCATTTTTCATATCCGTCATTTATGTCTGCTCTATCCATAGCTGTCATCGCTCCTTTGCTGAATAAATCGAAAAAACCACCCATTGCTATCTTGTATGATGTATTTGAACCCAAATACATCATACTCTCCTTTCTCTGTTTACCCTCTTATATATTATACACCTCAATAGCAACACCTTTGAATCAGCTGATTCAGCGACGCCGCTGCGGCTGATCAAGCGGCCGGTGTATGCCCGCCCCCAGAATCCGGCAGAAACTCATCAGCTATGTTTTTTTTGCTGTTTGATGAGTTTTTGATACTGGTTCTGTTCGGTTTTGCCTTGTTTTATTCTGTCCTGAACAGTCCGAAACTCATCACTTGCATGAAATCCGACCCTTGATGAGTTGTCTTGATCGTTTTCTCTCTGATCCTTCCCTATGAAGGCCCTCAGAAACTCATCAGCTATGTGTTTTTTGCCATTTGATGAGTTTTGATGTCGGTTCTGTTCGGTTTTGCCTTGTTTTATTCTGTCCGGAACAGTCCGAAACTCATCACTTGCATGTTTTTTGCTGTTTGATGAGTTTTTGATCTTTTTCTCTCGAAATGCATTGTTCCGTACCATTCTTCACATAGAGATGTACTTGGATCGGTCACGGAAATAAAATAACCCCTCGGACTCTATGGTCAGCAAGAGGTTACCTTTTGATAGTGGTGCCCAGACTCGGAATTGAACCAAGGACACACGGATTTTCAGTCCGTTGCTCTACCTACTGAGCTATCTGGGCTAGTATTTTATTAAATTGGTGGACCATCAGGGACTCGAACCCCGGACCTGCCGGTTATGAGCCGGACGCTCTAACCAACTGAGCTAATGGTCCATGCTTTAAAAAAATTGGTCGGGGTGGCAGGATTTGAACCCGCGGCCCACTGGTCCCAAACCAGTTGCGCTACCAAACTGCGCTACACCACGTAAAGTCATATCATTTTATTCTTTTGTTATTCACCATAGTTATGGCGGAGAAGGTGGGATTCGAACCCACGCGGCCCTTAACGAACCCTAACGATTTAGCAAACCGTCCTCTTGAGCCTCTTGAGTACTTCTCCAAGTCACCAAATCTTTTCTTCTTTTATCCAACTCACTGCGTGCGTTGTACGAAATATTATGGCAGGGGCAGTAGGTTTTGAACCCACGGCACGTGGTTTTGGAGTCCACTGCTCTACCAACTGAGCTATACCCCTATGTCAGGTATATGGTATCGCTGCACCCTTTGGATAAGATGTTATCACGTTCGCGCCGCTTGCCGATTGCTATCGCTCTCGGGCGTCGCCAGCGTAAATTCTGTCGTGCAGCTCACTCCGTTCGTTGGACATAATGTTATGGCGGAGAGGGTGGGATTCGAACCCACGGCCCCTTTCGGAGTCACTGGTTTTCAAGACCAGCTCCTTAAACCACTCGGACACCTCTCCAACTGAGGATTGATACCTTTTTATTAAATTGGTGACCCATCGGAGATTCGAACTCCGGACACCCTGATTAAAAGTCAGGTGCTCTGCCGACTGAGCTAATGGGTCATATTCTTTTGTTTATCTTGCCGTCACAGTCAAAAAAAATTGGCTGGGGTAGCAGGATTCGAACCTACGAGTGACGGAGTCAAAGTCCGCTGTGTTACCGCTTCACCATACCCCATCGTAAGTCTCTCTAAATAATATTATGGTGAGCCCACAGGGATTCGAACCCCGGACACACGGCTTAGAAGGCCGTTGCTCTATCCAACTGAGCTATGAGCCCACACATCATTTATATAGAAATCCCCTTTCGGGCAGTTCGTTTTATTGGAGCGGATGATGAGAATCGAACTCACGTCATCAGCTTGGAAGGCTGAGGTTCTACCATTGTACCACATCCGCATGGCCGGTGCGTCTGCACCGTTTTCCGTCTGCAACTCACTTCGTTCGTTGGACAGAATGTTATCACGTTCGGGCTGCTTGCCGATCGCTTCGCTCTCGGGCATCCCTAGCGTAAATCTTATCAGCAAATCGCTGCGCTCTTTGGATAAGATGTTATGGAGCGGAAGACGAGATTCGAACTCGCGACCCTCGCCTTGGCAAGGCGATGCTCTACCCCTGAGCCACTTCCGCATATATTGGTGGAGGAGAGTGGATTCGAACCACTGTAGACTTAGTCAACGGATTTACAGTCCGCCCCCTTTAGCCACTCGGGCACTCCTCCCCGGTTTCGTCCATCGCTGCCATGCGCTGGACTGAGTGTACACATTCGCGCCGCTTGCCGAACGCTGTCGCTCTCGGGCGTCGCTAGCGTAGATCTTATCAGCAAATCGCTGCGCTCTTTGGATAAGATGTTATGGAGCTGGCAGAGGGAATTGAACCCCCGACCTGCTGATTACAAATCAGCTGCTCTACCAGCTGAGCTATGCCAGCATAAGCATTATCTGGTAATTGCCGCACAGAGCGACGGATAAAAAATTGGCGATCCGGATCGGGTTCGAACCGACGACCTCCAGCGTGACAGGCTGGCATTCTAACCAACTGAACTACCGGACCATGCACTGAATTCATTTTATTTATCCACCGACTGTAATGTCAGTTCTTTGTCGATGCTGCACATTCGGGTCGCCTGTCGATTGCTTTCGCTCTCGGGCATCCCCGGCGATGATCCTGTCTGCAACTAGCTTTGTTGATTCGACAGAATATTATGGTGGGCGTTATAGGGCTCGAACCTATGACCCCCTGCTTGTAAGGCAGGTGCTCTCCCAGCTGAGCTAAACGCCCGCAAGTGCTGTATCCGAACTGCTCGGCACATTTATTAAATATACAGTAATGTCAGCTAACTGTCAAGCATTTTTCTTCACTTCCGACACAATTTTTTCTTTTCCTCCTGAAACATTGGAAATCAACGTTTTCAACTTGTCCGCATTCTCAATATCACATTGGAGATCGATAGTTACGACGTCTTCATACAAGATATTTTCCACAGAAAAAAAATCATCTTCAGCCATACTTTGTATTTTTGCCAAGATAGAATAATCGATTTTCACGCTTATCAGGAGAACTTCTTTTACCTCCCGCACACCGGCGTTTTTTATGACCGCCCCGGCGCTTCCCGTATAAGCTCTGACCAGACCGCCGGTCCCCAGTTTGATACCGCCGAAATATCTTGTTACGACAATTACCACATTGGTTATGCCTTCCTTGACCAGCATCTGGACCATAGGCGCTCCCGAAGTCCCCTGCGGCTCGCCGTCGTCTGATGCCCACTGCACCTGGAATTTATCTCCCAGGACCATAGCCGGGACATTGTGAGTCGCATCTTTGTATTTCTTTTTTATCTCCGCAATAAAATCATCGGCCGCTTCTCTGGTTTCGACCGGTTTTGCATGAGCAATGAATCTGGATCTTTCGATGACCTGTTCGCTTTCCGCCGGCTTTTCTATGGTTTTATAAAGTATCATATTCTTTCACCCTGCTGTAGTCTTCCGGTGACAGCTCTGCTTCGATCCTAGTCCCATTTTCTTCGTGCACCATAGACTCCGGAGTGGTCCTGCCGCATATATATGCGACTACATCTCCTCTGCTGTACGGTATCAAAAACTCAGCGTGCACCAGGCCGCCGAAAACAGATTTCTTCACCTCAGCCATCAGCTCGTCCATGTTTTCTCCTGTTGCAGCGGATATATTCACTCCCGGCCTGCCCATAGTATCAAGGAATGCTCCTTCCATCAGGTCCGTTTTGTTGTACACCATGATCGTTTCTTTTCCGCCGGCGCCTATCTCTTCCAGGACTTTTTCCGTTACTGCGATCTGAAAATCTCTTTCCTCGCTGGTGCTGTCTACAACATGCAGCAGCAGATCCGCGTAGAGGACCTCTTCCAGCGTCCCCTTGAAAGCATCAATGAGGGAATGTGGCAGCTTGCTGACAAAGCCGACTGTATCTATAAGAATAAATTCATGCTTTCTGTCCGCGTGTATACTCCTCTGCTGGGTGTCCAGGGTCGCAAACAGCATATCCTCCGATCCAACGGATTTCTCATCCTTTTCATCCATAGCCAAGAACCGGTTCATGACGGCAGATTTCCCCGAGTTGGTATAGCCTACCAGTGCCACCACCGGCATGCCGCTCTTTTCACGCTTGGACCTCTGAGTGCTGCGGGAAGCTCTGACCTGCCCGATCTCCTTTTTGATGTCGTCCATACGCTTCATTATGTGCCTTCTGTCGGCCTCCAGTTTCTTCTCTCCCGGCCCTCTGGTGCCTATGCCGCCCCCGAGCCTTGACAGGCTCTTTCCGAAGCCCATAAGGCGCGGTATGCGATAAGCCAGCTGAGCCAGTTCCACCTGGAGCTTGCCTTCTCTTGAAGTCGCTCTCGAAGCAAAAATATCCAGTATCAGTATCGTTCTGTCGATTATCCTCACGCCTGCGGCCTCTTCCAGATTCCTGATCTGCATCCCGGATAATTCCTCATTGAAAATAATGGTGTCGGCATCCATGTTCTCGCACATAGCGGCCAGTTCTTCCACCTTTCCTTTTCCTATCAGAGTTGCACTGCTCAACTTTTCCGGATCCTGCATCATGATGCCGGCCACACGAGCTCCCGCGGCATCGGCAAGGCCGGCAAGCTCGTCCATAGACCGCTCTATGCCTTCGCCGCTGCCGACTCCGACCAGTATTGCACTGCATTCCTCTTTGGTTATTATTTCATTGTTCTCATTGAATTTCAGCATATCTACATGATACCATAAAAAAACGACGCTGTAAGCGCCGTTTATGATCATTCGCTCAGCTGATCCAGCTGTTCGTAAAATTTGTGATTCAAGACCTTTATATGAGTCCCCTTCATTCCCAGCGACTTTGATTCGATGACCCCTGCCGATTCCAGCTTTCTCAATGCATTTACTATTACAGATCTTGTGATCCTGGATCTGTCGGCTATCTTGCTGGCGACCAGTATCCCTTCTTCGCCGTCAAGCTCCTCGAATATTCTCTGTACAGCTTCATTTTCCGAATATGAAAGTGTGCTGATAGCCATTTTTACGACT
This sequence comes from Eubacteriaceae bacterium, assembly GCA_034927505.1. Taxonomy (GTDB): domain Bacteria; phylum Bacillota; class Clostridia; order Peptostreptococcales; family Anaerovoracaceae; genus RUG100. The sequence continues at coordinate 23,210 of JAYFPY010000035.1, read as the reverse complement.
TCCTCGCTTCTCAGTTCTTCCTCCATTTCGATGTTCTTTACACGCTGTATTTCCAGTCCGATAACCGTTGCTCCGATCTCTCCCAGCACCAGATCTTCTTCACTGAATTCCGGCTCGTAACGGGTTATTATGAGAGTGCCCCATCTTTCGCCTCCGCCGGTCACAGGAATGATCGTGTGATACTTCGACTGAGTATCGTGGTCATTTTTGAATATCTTCAGGATCTCCTCATTCTGCAGATTAGCCCTTGTCTCGTTTACCTGCAGCAGAGCCTTGCTGTAATCTTCCGAAAACGAATCGATCCCTGTCTCCGGATTTGTAACAGTAGTTTTGTCTTCTTTGATCTGATAATGTACTCCCAAAATCTTTCCGTGAGGATTTGCCAGGTATACATTCGAATTTGTAAGATCGCTCAGCATACCGCAGAGATCCTTAAATGAAAAGTCCCCTTTTGGAGCTTCCTGCAAGACCCAATTGAGCTTGCGCACTTTTTCAAGTAGTAAATCAACCATATATATTCTCCTTCTATCTGTCTCTTGCTTGATAATCTTTTAACGGAAATAATTATAACTCATAATATAATGTCAAGCAAGGGTTTTTTTGATTTTTTAGAAAAGTTTTATTATGAGACACAATTCAAGTGTCCGCACAGAAATCAAAAGATGCGGGCCGAAGCCCGCATCCCTTGAAATTTACAGGATAAACTTGTCCAGATCCTCCGGATGCAGCTTTTCGATAAATTTTTCTTTTACATATTTTTCGTCTATTGTCAGCTTTTCTTCATCCATTTCCGGGATGTTGAAGGAAATATCTTCCAGCAATTTTTCCAATATTGTGTAAAGTCTCCTTGCTCCTATGTTCTCTGTCTGTTCATTCATCAGGAACGCCATGTGAGCAATCTCTTTGATCGCGCCTTCGGTAAACTCTATTTCGATCCCTTCAGTTTCAAGAAGGGCTTTGTGCTGTTTGATAACAGCGTTTTCCGGTATAGTCAGGATCTTCAGGAATGTATCTTCTGTCAGATTCTGCAGTTCGACTCTTACCGGGAATCGTCCCTGCAGTTCCGGGATGAGATCCGTCGGCTTTGCCGTATGGAAAGCTCCGGCGCCGATAAACAGAACATGGTCTGTTTTTACCGGACCGTATTTCGTGTTCACCACACTCCCCTCTACTATCGGGAGTATGTCCCTCTGAACACCCTCTCTTGATACGTCGGCTCCGGATCTGTATCCGCCGCCTGAAGCGATTTTATCTATCTCGTCGATGAATATTATGCCGTTCTGCTCTGCGTTGTAGAGAGCGTCTTCTGTGACCTGATCCATATCGACAAGGTTTTGAGCTTCTTCCTCACGCAGTATCTTTCTTGCATCCTTGACTTTTACCTTTTTGCTTTTCTTTTTTTTCGGCATCATATCACCGAAAATATTTCCTATCGCAATGCTCATGCCCTGTTCGCTCATGTCCAGTTCATTGCCCTTAGGCGCATCAGTCACCTGGATCTCGATATACTGATCCTCAAGCTTGCCCTCGCGCAGCTGCTGTCTCACCTGCTCCCTGGCCAGTTCGATATCCTGTCCGCCGGTTTTCGCAGCTTCTTCATCAGCCTTCTGCTGCTGGCTTTCTTCGTACTGTTGTTTCTGGCTCTTGTATCCGCCGCCGTTGAGAATGAAATCGAAAGGATTTCCTCCCTGTTGATCTTTGTCGCCCTTGGTCTTTGCCCCCGGAACGATAGCTTCGATTATTTTTTCTTCTGCGATCTCCTCGGCAATATTGTACTTTTCTTCCAGTCTGCTCTGCTTTGTGATCCTTATGGATGTCTCAACAAGATCCCTTACCATGGAATCTACGTCTCTTCCCACATATCCGACTTCTGTGAATTTCGTAGCTTCGACTTTTACAAAAGGTGCGTCCATCAGTTTTGCCAGACGCCTGGCGATCTCGGTTTTTCCTACGCCGGTAGGCCCCATCATCAAAATGTTTTTAGGCGTGATCTCTTCCCTCATCTCTTCGGAAAGCTGACTTCTTCTGTATCTGTTTCGCAGCGCTACTGCTACGGACTTCTTTGCTTCATCCTGTCCTATGATGTATTTGTCCAGAGCCGCAACGATTTCTTTCGGCGTCATATTATATAATTTGTTCGTCATTTCTATTCTCCTTACAGTTTTTCAACAGTAATGTTATTGTTGGTATAAACACATATCGATGAAGCGATTTTCAGGGATTCTCTGCATATTTCTTCCGCCGTCATATCCGTATGATTGAACAGTGCGTTTGCGGCCGAATAAGCATAATTCCCGCCGGATCCTATCGCTATGTAATCTTCATCCGGTTCGATGACCTCTCCGTTTCCGGAGATCAGCAGCATGCTTTCTTTGTCTGCCACTATCATCAGCGCCTCCAGATTTCTCATTGCTTTATCCATTCTCCACATCTGAGCCAGTGATACTGCAGCCCTCTTCAGGTTGCCGCCGTGCTCCTCCAGCTTCTTTTCGAATTTTTCACGAAGGGAAAAGGCGTCTGCAACCGATCCTGCAAACCCTACAAGGACTCCGTTCCTGTATATTTTCTGGACCTTCTTTGCGCCCGCCTTCATTATGGCGGTTTCACCCATAGTCACCTGTCCGTCTCCGGCAATGCAGATATCATTTTCACTTCTTCTTACCGCAACGATCGTTGTTGCTCGAAATTCTACCATACTAACACCTCCATGTTATTCTTTGTAGTCGCACTCATTGTTTGAACATGCATATTGACTTGTTTTTGTTTTCTTTTCAACCAGCAGAGAACCGCACTTGGGACATTTTTTATCCACCGGCTTGTTCCAGAACACCTGCTTGCAGTCCGGGTATCCGCTGCATCCGTAAAACACGCGCCCTTTTCTGCTCTTTCTTTCTATTATATCTTTGCCGCATGAAGGGCATGCCACCCCTGTCGACTTTATTATAGGCTTTGTATTCTTGCATTCCGGATATCCGCTGCATGCCATGAACCTGCCGAACCTGCCGTGCTTTATGACCATCGGCTTGCCGCACACCTCGCACACTTCATCCGTCTCTTCGTCCTCGAATTCCACCTTCTCTATTTTGGAATCCGCAACTTCCAGCTCCTTTGAAAAGCCGGTGTAGAAATCTCTTATTACACTTTTCCACGGAGTGTTTTTTATCTCTATATAGTCCAGATTTTCTTCCATCTTCGCCGTGAAATCTGCATCTACTATGTCCTTGAAATACTCTTCCATCATCTGTGTTACAAGAAATCCCAGGTCCGTAGGCACCAGGCTTCTCTTCTCTTTTTTGATGTATGTCCTGTCGGCCAGAGTAGATACGATAGGCGCATATGTACTCGGTCTTCCGATATCCTTCTCTTCCAGATATTTTACCAGGCTGGCTTCTGTGAATCTTGGAGGCGGCTGAGTAAAGCTCTGTTCGCCTTCCACGCTTTTTGCTTCCAGCTTTTCGCCTTTTTCCAGATGAGGAAGCAGTTTGTCATCTTCATCTTTTCCGGGAGAATACGCCCTCAGATATCCGTCGAATATCAATTTGGAACCGGAAGCCCTGAATCTGTAATCACCGTTGACGATCCCTGCGGATACGTTTGCATACTTTGCCGGCGTCATCTGACTGGCAGTGAATCTGGACCATATCAGGTTATACAGTTTGTACTGATCCTTGGTGAGGGACTCTTTGATATCCTCAGGTCTCAGAGTGATATCACTGGGTCTTATAGCTTCATGGGCGTCCTGCACTTCTTTTTTCCTGTTGGAATATACATTGTTTCCCAGATACTCACTGCCGAAATTATTTCTTATGAATTCCGCAGCTTCTGCCTTTGCCTCGGCCGATATCCTGACAGAATCACTTCGGATATATGTCACAAGGCCCCGCGTGCCTACGCCTTTGATATCTATTCCTTCATACAGCTGCTGAGCGATCATCATTGTCTTTCGCGTATTGAAGTTCAGCTTTGTCGATGCATCCTGCTGCATGCTGCTGGTAGTGAACGGCGCATAGGCCTTTCTCTGTCTTTCTTTTTCATCCACACTGTCGACTGTAAAATCGCCTCCGCGAAGCCGGGCCAGAATATCCTCGGCCTGCTCACCGGTTTTTATCTCCAGTTTTTCTCCTTTATATTCAGTCAATTTTGCCTCAAAAGCCTTCTCCTTCTCGAAACCGGCGATTATCGTCCAGTATTCTTCAGGTATGAAGGCTTTTATTTCGTTTTCTCTATCGCATATTATTTTAAGTGCAGCACTCTGGACTCGGCCTGCCGACAAGCCTCGTCTTATTTTTCTCCAGAGCAGAGGGCTGATGTTATATCCAACCAATCTGTCCAGTACTCTTCTTGCCTGCTGCGCATCCACCAGACTCAGATCTATCGATCTTGGTTCTTTTACTGCTTTTTTTATGGCAGTCTTTGTTATCTCATTGAATTCTATCCTGCACGGTTCATGTTCGTCTATCCCCAGCAGAAATGCCAGATGCCAGGAGATCGCCTCGCCTTCACGGTCCGGGTCGGTTGCCAGATATACTTCAGAAGCATTCTTTGCTTCCTTTTTAAGGTCTTTGATGACCGGGCCCTTTCCCCGGATATTTATATACTGCGGCTCAAAGTCATTTTCAACGTCAATACCCATTTTGCTCTTTGGCAGATCTCTGACGTGACCTACCGAAGCGACCACCTTGTACCCGCTTCCCAAAAACTTGCCTATGGTCTTCGCCTTCGACGGCGATTCGACTATAACAAGTTTCCTCTTTGTTTTCGTCTTTGCTTTCGTCTTTGCTTTTGCCATTGTTTTCCTTCCCCATCTATACTTTAACATTGCTTATAAAAAATGATTATACTCCATTTCTTTTATTTTGCAATAAAAACTTTTCCGAGAGCCGTGTAAACAAGGCCTTTCATTTCCAAAACCGTGACTATCCCGGTCACCTTTCCCGCCCCCTCCCGCACAGCTTCGGAAATACTGTCTATGGTCATTTCCCCTCCGCTCTGCAGGGCTTCGAAGACCTTTTTCTCATCGCTTCCAAGGTACTTCATTCTTCCGGTTTCCTCCCGACGTTCTATGCCCAGATATTCCAGGATATCATCTATGACCACCAGCGGTACCGCGCCGTCCCGGAGGAGCATATTGCTGCCGATGCTGCTGGCGCTGTTGATATTACCCGGTATTACAAATACCTGATCACTCTGAGCATCGACCAGCTCGGCAGTGATCAGGGCGCCGCTGTTTAGACCGGCTTCCGCCACGACGCCGCATTCGGAAAGGCCGCTGATGATCCTGTTCCTCTGCGGAAATGTGTATTTAGTCGCCTGCCTGCCGGGAGGATATTCCGTTATGACCAGGCCTTCCCTGATTATCCGCTCTTTCAGTTCTCTGTTCGCCCAAGGATATGGTATGTCGATGCCGCATCCCAGGACCGCAATGGTTTTCCCATGTACATCAAGGGCTCCTTTGTGAGCGCATGTGTCGATCCCCATTGCCAGACCGCTTACCACAGTTATTCCGTGAAAAGCCAGCCTTTCCGCCGTCTTTCCCGCTGCCCATCTTCCGTACTCGCTGGTCTTCCTCGAACCCACCACGCATACACATCTGGAATCGAGAAGAGATATGTCGCCTGCACAGTACAGCTTTTTCGGAGGGCTCTGGATCCGCATCAGCTGTTTCGGATAACGCCTGTCGCCTATATTTATTTCTATCACATTCATTCCCTTTCCCTCCTGTACTGCAGCGCTTCCGCCGCATGTTCAAATCTGATCTCTTCGCTGCCTTCAACATCCGCAATTGTTCTCGCCAGACGAATGGTCCTGTGAAAAGTCCTCATGGAAAGAGGCCTCTCCCGATAAGCCGTCTGAAGCAGTTCCTCGGTTTTTTTATCCATCACGCAGAATCTTTCGATCCCCCGCGGGCTCAGCTGCGAATTGAAATAGAAGGGCAGTCCTTCATATCTCCGCTCCTGTATTTTCCGTGCCGTTACTACCTGCTTTCTCATGTCCGCCGATGATATACCTTCCCGCATATCTGCCGGATCCACCCGCGGCACTTCGATGCGCATATCTATCCTGTCCAGCACAGGACCGGATAATTTTGAATTGTATGAAGCGATCTGTCCTGCGGAGCATGTGCAGCTTTTGACCGGATCCCCGGCCCATCCGCACATGCACGGATTGCTCGCCGCGACGAAGATCACCTTCCCCGGGAAAACAGCAGTCCCGTTTTTTCTCGCCACCACTACCTGTTCATCTTCCAGCGGCTGTCTCATTGCATTTATCAACCCTCTGTCGAATTGAACGAATTCATCCATGAACAGCACTCCCATATGCGCCAGAGAAAACTCTCCGGGCACAGGCTTCGATCCGCCTCCCAGCATCGCCGCCATAGTAATGTTCTGATGAGGACTTCTGAATGGTCTTTCCTCCACCACCGGCATTTTGTCTGTGAGCAGTCCGGCAATGCTGTATATTCTGGTGACCTCCAGCCTTTCCCTGTATGTCATAGGCGGAAGTATCGAAGGAAGCCTTTTTGCCAGCATGCTTTTCCCGCATCCCGGACTGCCCATCATCAGCATTCCGTGGGCGCCGGCGGCGCATATGACCATGGCTCTTTTTGCACATTCCTGTCCCTTCACGTCACGGTAATCTTCATGTAAATACCCTGTCGTTCCGACCTTTTCTTTTCTTTCATTATATACAGCGATCTTTTCTTCTCCTGTCATATGAGATATGACCTGAGAAAGGGTCTCGGCCGGGTATATTTCCACGCCTTCCACCATGGCCGCTTCACGTGCGTTGCCGTAAGGCACGATCACCTTTCTTATGTCTGCGTCGCTGCATGTCATTACCAGCGGCAGAACTCCCCGTACCCGGTTCAGTTCACCGCCCAAAGACAGCTCGCCGATAAAAGCATATTCTTTTAGACAGACCGGATCCATGTCGCCGCAGGCAGCCATCAGGCCTACTGCTATGGGAAGATCGAAGTGGGTCCCCTCTTTCGGCCTTCCTGCCGGAGACAGATTCACCGTTATCCTCTGCCTCGGGTAATCCCATCCTGAATTCACCATGGCCGCCTTTATTCTTTCTACAGACTCTTTTATAGTTTTGTCCCCAAGACCTACGACCTGCCACATGGGCAGTCCTCTTGCTATATCGGTCTCCACTTTTACCGCGTGTCCCTCCAGGCCCCACAGGGAGACCGTATTTACTACTGACATCATATCCCTTGCCTAAAACGCTCTTTCTATGTGATTGACATATATCTCGATCACATCGAATCTGACATTGATATCATTGATGTTATGACTCTTCATATAAAAAGCCGCAGTGTTTCTGATGTGTGTCTTCTTCTTTGCAGTTATGGCTTCCGACGGCGTTCCGAATTCCAGGGTTCTTCGTGTCTTTACCTCGGCAAATGTTATGATGTAGCCTTTCTGTGCGACGATGTCCAGTTCTCCCGCTCTGCACTTCCAGTTTGTGTCCAGTATCCTGTACCCTTTGGCCCGCAGCAGGTTGACCGCCTGTTCTTCCCCGTATTTCCCCAGTTCTTTCCTATCCATATTCATGATTTTTCTCCTTTTGTAAATAATTTACATTTATAATATTACTATATTTCTACTTAATTGTCAATATATAACATTTTGTTGTAAAAAAAAAACGGCCCTGAGGCCGTTTGTCATCTGTCCCATTTTCACTGCAGTACATATTTCTTTATGGCAGTGGCCACCCCGTCTTCATCGTTGGTGCCGCTGATGAATTCAGCTATTTCCTTTATCACAGGTTTGGCGTTTCCCACAGCCACAGGTAGTCCCGCCTCCTTCAGCATATCGCCGTCGTTGGGGCTGTCTCCGCAGGCCATGATTTCTTCTTTTTTTACGTTCAGCATATGCCCCAGTTCCTCAAGAGCCGAAGCCTTGCTGGTAGTAGCCCCGCCTATTTCCCAGTTGCTGTCCAGAGATGTGGTAAGAGTAACATTCGTTATTGTCTCCAGAACAGGATACATCTCCCTTTTTTCATCCATGGACGCAAAGAAAATATTTATGTTTTCAATATTGTCTTTATGCGCCAGCAGAAAATCCAGCAGTCCATCTACAGGATTCCTGGTATTCACCACATAGTCCCTATGTCTGAATGCGTTCCGCCCGGCCTTTACATCGTCATATATCTGTTTTTCCATATATGCCACGCCGTCTACAAACACCTCTGCCATAAAATCCCGTTCTTCATATTCTCGCAGAATCCTTTCTGCCTGCACCACCGAATCCGGTGCTATGCAATTGCTGTACAGTGCCTCGCCGGTATGCAGATCTCTTATCTGTGCGCCGTTGCTGGTGATAGCATAACGTATCCCTCCCACATCAACAACGTCCTCGGGTAGAGCTCCGTAGCATCTTCCTGTTGCGATGACTACATTCACTCCTTTTTGCGCCGCTCTTTCCAGAGCATTTCTATTGCCTTCCGACAGCTTTCCCGCACTGTTGAGAGTCGTGCCGTCCAGATCCAGCGCTATTAGTTTTATTGTCATTTCAGTCCTTCAATGCCTCCTTGAATTCAGTGTTTACATCCCTCACATATTTCATGCTGCACGGGTCTCCGTGTCCCGGATATATTTCAATGTCATTACTCCATTTGTCGACTATATTTTTGATCGTCATCTTCATCTCTTTCGGATCTCCGTCTTCAAGATCGGTCCTGCCCAGATCCACATTGAAAACCGTATCTCCCGTAAAAACCGCTCTGCTCTTTTCAGAAAAAAAGCATACGCCTCCCTTTGTGTGTCCCGGAGTGTGTATCGTGACTATTTTCTCTCCGTCAAGATGGAAAACATGACCGTCTTCTATAGGCTCGGCCTCTTCTCCGTACATGTCCAGATCATCTTTATGTATGTAAACAGGGCACCCTGTCTCTCGCGATATATTTTTTACCGCACCGGTATGATCGTAATGGTGGTGCGTCAGCAGTATGCCCTTTATGTGCAGCTCGTTTTTCTCTGCGAATCCGAGGAAATCTTTGTGTCTGTACCCGGGGTCGATCACATAGCATGGACCTCCCCGGTCCCGATATATCACGTACCCGTTGCTTTCCAGTCTTGAACTGATGAACCTTTTTATCTTCATTACGTTGATTCCTTTCTGTTCCCATTTTAAGCCTTTTTTATCCCCGTTTCAATGATAATAAAATATTTGTGCTATTCCTGTCCGAATGTGTTAGAATATCATTGTTATGAAGTGAGGTTTTAAAAAATGAAAATAGCAATCGTGGGTGCCGGCAAGCTCGGTACCAAGGTAGCGCGCGCGCTTCTGGGTGGAGAGCACTCAGTTACCGTGATAGACAAGAACGAAAATGCACTTGAAAAGCTGTCTTCTCAGATGGATGTCATGACCATTGCCGAAAACGGCAAACAGATCTCCCTTATGAAAGACATCCACATAGATTCTTTTGATTTTCTTCTTGCCTCAACTGACAGAGACGAAAAGAATATTGTTATAGCCAGCTTTGCCAAACGGCTGGGGTGTTCAAAGGTCATCGCAAGAGTACGCGATCCGGAACACATGAACCAGTTTGATTTTATCAAATCATCTATGGACATAGATTACATAGTTAATCCGGACATGGCTATAACCAGTGAAATATATAAATACCTTGTTGAAAAGTACACTTTGAACAACGGTATTTTTTCCAGTGGGAAAATGTCTATTCTTGAATGTATGGTGGAGAAGATCCCGGAACTGATCGGCAAAACTATAACAGAAACCACTGACATCCTTCCAAACATGCTGCTGGTCAGCATCTCAAGAAACGGGAAGATCATAATCCCTCACGGCAATACGACAATACAGGCTTTTGACGAGCTCTACATCATCGGCGAAAACGAGACTATATCCGCTCTCAATGACAAGGTCTTTGAAAAGGGCAAATATACAGATCTTGAAAAAGTAATGATAATCGGCGGCGGAAAGACAGGGCTGTTCCTGGCAGGCAAACTTTCTGATTTCGGCGTGGCCGTAAAAATAGTGGAGCGCAGCAAGGAACGCTGCTACTATCTGGCCGAACACCTTGAGGACGTTATGATCCTCAACGGAGACGGGACCGACCAGAATCTGCTTGAAGAGGAAAACCTGGACGGGATGGATGCTGTAGTGACATCCACCGGATACGATGAAGATAATCTTCTTCTTGCACTCATGGCAAAAAACCATGGCGTTGAAGATGTGATAGCCAAGGTCAGCCGAGGCATCTATACAGAGATGGTATCTGCCATGGGCGTAGATATGGCTCTGAACCCTTTGGACATCACAGCCAGCAATATACTGAGGATAATCCAGGGCTCCAAGCGTATCATTACCAGTCAGCTGATACAGGGCCAGGCCGAAGTGATGGAAATATATGCGGAAGCACATATGAAACTGGTAGGCAAACCTTTGAAAAACCTCAAGCTTCCCGACGGCGTGCTCATAGCCGCGATACACAGGGACCAGCGGCTGATCATCCCGGAGGGCGACACAGCCATCGATGTGGGAGACAGAGTCATCATAGTCAATCTTCTTTCCGAGATCACCACTCTCGAAAAGTTTATAACGCCCAAGGGTCGGCCGCACTTTATGGGATAAGGATAAAATAGTATGGATCTGAATTATCGCACCATATCGAGGATAATGGGAACACTTTTCTTGATAATAGGTTTTGCTCTTTTGCTGCCTTTTGCAGTGGGGCTGATATACAACGAATACGACAGTTCAACAGCATTCTTGTCAGTTGCGATGCCATGTATACTGATAGGTGTTTTTATTGTTGCATTCATAAAACCAGGACCGCGCCAGCTCAAAAGACGGGACGGATTTCTCATAGCGTCTTTGTCGTGGCTGTTCATGTCCCTTTTGGGAGCCCTTCCATTCGTCCTGCAGGGAGCCATACCAAGTTACATCGATGCTTTTTTTGAGACCTGCTCAGGATTTTCAACAACCGGAGCTTCCATCCTGACAGATATAGAGTCTCTGCCGAAATCCATGCTTTTCTGGCGTTCATTCACCCACTGGATAGGCGGGATGGGCATTCTGGTATTTGCAGTTGCATTGCTGCCGGCCCTGGGCGTATCGGGCCAGACCATAGTTAAATCCGAAGCCCCCGGACCTGTGCTGTCAAAAGTCACACCAAAGATCTCCGATACAGCGAAAGCTCTTTACATAATATATATTGGTTTTTCTGCGTTGGAGACCATTCTTCTCATGTTTGGGGGAATGAACTTTTACGATGCCGTCACCAATGCGTTTTCCACCATGGGGACCGGCGGTTTTTCAACATACAACAACAGCATCGCCGCCTTTGACAGCGCATATGTAGACGGAGTCATAACTGTTTTCATGGTCCTTGCCGGAGTCAATTTCAATTTATATTTCCTGGCTGTGACTACTCGTTTCAAAGCGTTCCTGAAAAACACTGAATTCAAACTGTATATACTGATCTTTGCGGCGGCGACATCACTGATCACCATCTGCCTCTTTGCGTCAGGCACGTATGAGTCACTGGGCGAATCTTTCAGATACGCGTCATTCCAGACCGCGTCCATACTTACAACCACCGGATATGCCACTGCCGATTACTGCCTGTGGCCTACCTTTGCTATAATGCTCTTGTTCCTGCTGTTTTTTATAGGCGGTTCATCCTCTTCGACGGGAGGCGGGATAAAAGTCGTCCGTGTTGCCGTGCTGCTGAAAATGATAAAGCGCAGCATTGCCGTAAAGCTCCATCCCCACGCTTTGGTCCGCATCAAACTGGACAACAAAGTCCTGCAGCATGATACCCTGCAGGAGATCTGCAGTTTTGCTTTTCTGTATATCACACTGGTGTTTGCAGTCGGGCTGATCGTATCGCTGAACGGTTCCGATATTGCAACAAGCTTCAGTGCAGCAGCCAGCTGCATAGGGAATATCGGCCCTGGGATGAACGCTATAGGTCCGACAATGAACTACAGTATCTTTTCCTCGCCTGTAAAAATCGTACTGTCTCTGTCGATGATAGCAGGCAGACTTGAACTGTTCACCTTTATGATGCTTATAGCGCCAAGATTTTGGAACCCGTCTCACTAGGAGGTAAAATGAATTTCCGTATCCGCACATTGATGAAAATAACAGGACTGTTCCTGATAATATCCGGGCTCGCTATGATACCGTCATTTTTATGTGCGCTGTGGTTCGGCGAAGAGACGGAAAACGCCATCTTCGGGACCGTAGGTTTCTTTTCCGCTGCAGTGGGGATCCCGATGCTGAAAGCCATATCCCCTTCGAAAAAAAGCGTACGCGCCAGAGACGGATATCTTACGGTTGTATTCTGTCTGCTGGTATGCACTTTCATCGGCACACTGCCATATCTGCTGTCCGGCCAGGTATCCGGCTTTGCAGACGCCCTTTTCGAATCTACAGCAGGATATACAACTACCGGCGCTACCATTTCATCGATCGGTTTTTCACACTCTCTCCTTCTGTGGAAAGCTACCACACACTGGCTGGGAGGACTGGGCATCCTGGTCTTCATCATTTCCGTCCTGCCATCCTTCGGAAGCAACGGGCAGCGTATAGCCAACATAGAGATGCAGGGGTTCGGACTTGCAAAGATGTCTCTTCAGATATGGAAGCTGTCAAAAATCACCGGGATCGTATATGCTATCCTTACAGCTGTCACATTCTTCTTCCTCCGTGTGGGGAATTCCATGGGGAATTTTGCAGCTCTGCTCAGTTCCATGGATATCGTCAGCACCGCAGGCATGTCGCTGCGCGACAATGATATAGGATACTACAACAGCCTCTATATAGAACTGATAGTATCCTTATTTACCATACTTGCCAGCATCAACTTCATATTATACATATACATTATCAAACGTAATTATTCTGACCTTCAAAAAAATGTAGAACTGCGCGTCTACCTTATCATAATAGCTGCCGCCACCCTCATTGTATCCATAGCCTTAAAAACTTCCGGTACTTTTTCCACCTTTGCTTCCGCACTGCGTCACGGCTTTTTCCAGGTCACGTCATTCGCTACGACTTCCGGATTCACCATCGATGACTACAGCCGCTGGCCCGCCGTATGCCTTGCTGTTTTCTTCATACTCATGTTCATCGGAGGATGTTCCGCCAGCACTGCAGGATCCATCAAAGTCATCCGTGTGATCGTGTTTTTCAAACTGATCGCCAGAGGGTTTTACAAAAGACTCCATCCAAGATCGATAAGAACTATAACAGTGGGCGAAGCAACTATCTCCGCCCCTATGGTATCTACCGTAGCAACATTCATCATGATATATTTTGTTACTTTTATGCTGTCTGCCCTGGTCATATCACTGCAGGGCCTTGACATGGAAACCACACTCAGTGCAGCTGCATCTCTCCTGTCCAACTCCGGCATCGCTTTTGGCGATATCGGTTCCTCCGGGTATTACGGCATGTTCTCGCCCGCAATGAAAGTATTCATGTCTCTGGTCATGGTCACCGGAAGGCTGGAGCTGTACAGCATATTTCTGCTGTTCTTCCCGTCCTTCTGGAATCCGGACAGATCTCAGATCAAATGATCTTAAAGTCTACTTCCACATCCTCAAGATTGACATTGTGCACTTTGATCTTGACCTGATCGCCAAGGGCGTATATTTTATTTGTCCGTCTGCCTATGACTCTGTATTTCCCGGGATCGTAATCATAGTAATCATCGTTCATGTATTCCAGACGCGCCATTCCTTCAACTGTATTGGCCAGCTCCACATATATGCCATACGCCGTAACTCCGCTGATCACTCCCTCGAATTCTTCGCCTACATGATATGACAGATATTCGGCTTTTTTCATGTCCTCTACCTGCCTCTCCAGTTCGATTGCCCGGCGCTCTGTTCCGCTGGCTGTCTTCGCTGCCTCATCGGCCTTCTTTTTGTAATACTTCTGTGCCTTTACATCCATTCCACCGTGGATATACGCTTTGATTATCCTGTGGATCATAAGGTCCGGGTAACGCCTTATAGGCGACGTAAAGTGGCAGTAGTATTTCAGAGACAAACCGAAATGCCCCTTGCATTCTGTGTCGTATACAGCTTTCTGCATGGATCTGAGCATTACAGTATTTACTACATTCTCATATGTCTGGTCTTTTACTTTCTCCAGGATCCTCTTCAGATCTATCGGATGCACTTCTTTTGAAGCATCCAGCCTGATCCCGAATCCCTTGAGGAACGTGGCCAGTTCTTCGATCTTCTCCGCCGTTGGCGTTTCATGAACACGGTATACGAACGGTGCTTCCATCCAGAAGAAATGTTCCGCTACCACTTCATTGGCCAGCAGCATGAACTCTTCTATCATTTTGTTGGCGACTCTTCGTTCCGCTATCCCTATGCTGACCGGTATGCCTTTTTCATCCAGTGTGATCCTGGCTTCATCAAGGTCGAAATCCAGACTGCCGCGGGACTCCCTCTTTCTGCGAAGCAGATCCGCCAGTTCGTTCATCAGCATTATATCTTTGTATATATGTTTATACTTTTCCTTCAGCTCATCGTCTTTGTCTTCAATAATATCCGAAACATCTCCGTATACCATCCTCTCATCGGAATGGATCACGCTTTCAAATATCTCATGTTTTACCACCTGCCCCAGAGGGTCTATTTCCATCTGGCATGTCAAAGTCAGTCTGTCTTCATCAGGATTCAAACTGCACATTCCGTTGGACAACTCAACAGGAAGCATAGGAATGACCTGGTCTATCAGGTATACGCTGTTTCCCCGCTTCAGAGCTTCTCTGTCCAGCTCTCCGTCATCTGCCACATAATGAGATACATCCGCAATATGGACGCCCAGAACAAAATTGCCGTTGCCGGCTTTACTGCATGATACAGCATCGTCAAAATCCTTTGAATCGGCTCCGTCGATAGTAAATACCGTAAGCTCTCTCAGATCTCTCCTGCCTTCTGTATCAGATGCTTTGATCCCCTGTCCGGCAGCATATACTGCTTCCTTTTCCACGTTCTCAGGAAAATACGGGAACATGTTGTACTGCCTTATCAGCGCTTTGATGTCTCCTCCCGGCTGGCCGTATTTGCTGATCACCTGAGTGATCTTTCCTTCGGCGCTGTTGTTTGCATCCGGATATTTCACTATCTTGGCAACCACTTTATCGCCCTTCTCAGCCTGTCCGAAGTACTTTCTCCTGATGAACACATCATCATTGAGACGTTTGTCATCAGGTACAACAAAACCGAATCGTTTGCTCTTCTGAAAAGTGCCTACCACTTCCGTAAGCCCCCGATCCTCAAATCCGACTATTACGCCTTCCCTCCTGTCTCCGCCCGACCGGTCGGCCGACAGCTCTACCTTGACCGTGTCGCCGTTCATGGCCCCGTTCATTCCGTCCTTGGAAATATATATATCGTTTTCTTCGCCTTCAACAGTAACAAAGCCAAAACCTTTTTTGTGTTTCTGCAAAATCCCCGTCATTACCGGCTTTCTTCTTTTTCTTGCCATATCGATTTTCTCCCTTTCACCTATTGTACATCATAATCACTAAGCAATCAAATGCCTGTTTTTCAACATTTTCAGCCCTTCAATTGCAAGCAATTTTCAGTTAATTGCCTTCCTTTCCCCTAAATCATCAGATTTATGCCCCTCTTCAAAAACCACAAACTAGTACCATAAACCCTATTGCTATACCGCAAACTAAGCACTATAATGTATATATAAGTTAGAACTACAAGTACTTTATTTATGAAAAGAGGGATACAATGAGTACCAAAAAGACCATCTACACTAAGTGGGCTGATTTCAAACATGAATGCCATGACTTCTTCGCCCTTATGGACAAGTGCAGACAGAATATGTAGGAGGTGATTCTCTTGACAACAAAGAATGATACCAACGTCAGCAAGTTCAGCAAATTCAAAAATGATCTGAAGCTGTACGTAACACTGACAGAAGAGATCAGAGCCAAGAGAGTATTCTGGTAATCAAAACAATAACATTTTCATGAATGTTTTTTACCGGCAGGTCGCAGACCTGCCGTTTTTTTATGTCCGATCCGGCATCCGAATCAAAAGGCCGGCCCCCCGAAGAGAGCCGGCCGTGGATTTCTGTTTTGCCTTTCAGGCCTTTGTTATATAAGTCCTCCGATGGACAGGAACAGCGGTGCGAATACCACTGATACGATCGTCATCAGTTTGATCAGAATATTGATCGACGGGCCGGATGTATCCTTGAACGGATCTCCAACTGTGTCTCCGATAACGCCTGCTTCGTGAGTAGGGCTGCCCTTTCCTCCGAAGTGTCCTTCTTCGATGTATTTCTTGGCATTGTCCCATGCGCCGCCTGCATTGGCCATCATTATAGCCAGCAGTACGCCTGATGAGAGAGCTCCGCAGAGCATTCCGCCCAGTGCAGCTGTACCCAGTACGATACCTACTGCCAAAGGAGCAAGTATAGCCAGGAGGCCCGGTGCTACCATCTTCTTCAATGCAGCAGCAGTGGAGATATCCACGCATCTTGCATAGTCAGGTTTGCTGGTCCCTTCCATGATGCCTTTGTCTTCTCTGAACTGTCTTCTTACTTCTTCTATCATCTGGTTTGCAGCTTCACCTACTGAATTCATAGTCAATGCAGAGAACAGGAACGGCAGCATAGCTCCGATCAGTACTCCCACGATCACCAGCGGCTCCAGCAGACTGATAGCTGTAAGGTCAGTTACTGTTGAATATGATACGAACAGAGCCAGCGCTGTCAGTGCAGCAGATCCGATAGCGAATCCCTTGCCTATGGCAGCAGTAGTGTTTCCTACTGAATCCAGCTTGTCTGTAATATTTCTTACTTCTTCAGGCAGCCCCGACATTTCTGCGATACCGCCGGCATTGTCGGAAACCGGTCCGTATGAGTCTACGCCTACTACCATTGCCGTTGTTGAAAGCATTCCCACTGCAGCCAGTGCAATACCGTATATGCCTGCGAATCTGTAAGCCACGATGATGCCTATGCAGATGCATATGATCGGCCATACAGTCGACATCATTCCTACGCCCAGTCCGCTGATAATAGTAGTTGCTGCACCTGTCTGCGATTCTTTTGCGATCTTCTTTACCGACTTGTAATCTGCAGATGTGTATATCTCAGTTATCTTTCCTATTGCTATACCAACTATCAGACCTGCGATTATTGCTATAGAATAGTCGTATGATCCCAGCATCATCTTGCTGAGTATTATGGATGCGATTATTACTATCACGCCGCTGATATATGTTCCCGCATTCAATGCGTTCGCAGGATTTCCACCTTCTTTTCCTCTTACACACAGTATGCCTATCACCGAAGCGATGATGCCTATGCCTGCAAGAAGCAGAGGAAACAGTGCTGCGTCCATTTCGGAAAATGCTCCCGAAGCCGCCGTAGAAGCAACTGCCGCCAGAGTTATAGCTGAAATGATCGAACCTACATATGACTCGAACAGGTCTGAACCCATTCCCGCTACGTCGCCTACGTTGTCGCCCACATTGTCGGCGATAACTGCAGGGTTACGCGGATCGTCTTCCGGTATCCCGGCTTCGACTTTGCCGACCAGGTCAGCTCCCACGTCTGCAGCTTTAGTATAGATGCCTCCGCCTACACGTCCGAAGAGGGCCATGGATGATGCTCCCAGTCCGAATCCGGTAATGCACTGAACTACTGTAGTCAGGTCCAATATGCAGAATACAACGCCAAGTCCAAGGAGTCCAAGTCCCGAAACACAGAGTCCCATTACTGCTCCCGATCTGAATGCAATGCTCAGGGCCTTTGTTATCCCTGATTCTTTTGCTGCGTTAGCAGTTCTTACATTGCCCTTGGTCGCAACATTCATTCCGAAGAATCCTGCCAGTACGGACAGACATGCACCTATTACATACAGTACTGCTGTTGTCCATGAGATGGCAAACCCAATGACCAGAAACAGTACAATGATAACGATGACCATCGTCTTGTACTCTCTCTTCAGGAACGCCATAGCGCCTTCCCTGATATGCCCTGCGATCTCCTTCATTCTGTCGTTGCCTTCATCAGTCTTTCCGACCCATACTGCCAGGGCAATTGCTACGATCAGGCCAATTACGGCTGCGATCGGTGCTATAATCGATAGCGTATTCATTTTAAATAATTCCTCCTCCTCACTTCGTTATAATACACAAGAGGCGTCTTTGGCGACACCTCTTGATTCAAAGTGAATATATTTTTTAACAAATAATAACTTATTGATGTCAGTTGCTCTATCCTCTGCTTTCCAATGTGACTATCACTAACGACAGTACTATGAATGCCGCTGCTGCAACTGTTGTTATTTTTCGCAGGATAGCTTCGTAGCCCTGACTCTTTTTCTTGCCGAAGAGCTGTTCTGCGCCTCCGCCTATAGAGCCGGACAAGCCTGCGCTGTTGCTTGACTGCATCAGTATAGTTCCTATCAGTATGATACTTGCAATTGCAAGGATTATCATTAGAATCGTCATGTCATTACCTCCCTTATATTATGGTCTTGGCAGTCTGACTGCCAACATAACTATTAGAGTCTACCATAACACGATTGCAAAATCAAGGATTTTTAACGAGCCTTGCTTATATTGTAAAAGGCGTCCATTCCTGCATACTCTGCCACTTCATCCAGCCATTCTTCTATCCTGAGCAATTGATTGTATTTCGATATTCTGTCTGTTCTGGAGAGGGACCCTGTCTTGATCTGTCCCGCATTGAGTCCGACAACAATGTCAGCTATAGTCGTGTCTTCAGTTTCGCCGCTTCTGTGGGATACTACTGCAGTGTATCCGGCTTTCTTGGCCATTTCGATGGCATCGAATGTTTCCGTCAGTGTTCCGATCTGGTTTACCTTGATCAGTATGGAATTTGCTACGCCCATTTCAATTCCTTTGGCAAGTCTTTCAGTGTTTGTAACAAACAAATCGTCGCCCACCAGCTGGATCTTTTCACCCAGTCTGTCAGTCAGCTTTTTCCATCCGTCCCAGTCATCTTCTGCCAGTCCGTCTTCGATCGACACGATCGGGTATTTGTCGCACAGCATTGCATAGTATTCTACCATTTCGTCTGCTGTTCTTGTCACTCCCTCGCCGGTCAATTTATAAAGGCCATCCTTCTCATCATAGAATTCGCTGGCAGCTGTATCGATAGCTATCTTTACATCGTTGCCCGGTTCATATCCGGCTTTTTCTATGGCTTCTATGATTGCCTGTATTGCCTCTTCATTTGTGGAAAGGTCCGGTGCGAATCCGCCTTCGTCTCCCACTGCTGTGTTGAGGCCCTTTCCCTTCAGTACAGCCTTCAGGTTATGGAATACTTCCGCGCCCATTCTCAATGCTTCTCTGAATGAAGGAGCACCTGTAGGCATGATCATAAATTCCTGTATGTCAACTGTATTGTCAGCGTGGGAACCTCCGTTGAGTATATTCATCATCGGTGACGGCAGCACTTTGCCGTTGACTCCGCCCAAATATCTGAACAGCGGCAGTCCCAGTGATTCAGCTGCAGCATCTGCTGTTGCCATTGATACTGCCAGGATAGCGTTTGCTCCCAGTTTTCCCTTGTTCGGCGTACCGTCCAGTTCGATCAGAGCTTTATCCAGTCCCGCCTGATCGAAAGGATCGAACCCTATTATATGCTCTGCGATTATGTCGTTAACATTTTTTACAGCTGTCAGGGTCCCTTTGCCCAGATAACGGCTCTTGTCGCCGTCTCTCAGTTCTACTGCTTCGTGAACTCCCGTGCTGGCGCCGGAAGGTACTATCGCTCTTCCAACGGCGCCGTCGGAAAGGATCATTTCAACTTCTACAGTTGGATTTCCTCTTGAGTCCAGCACCTCGCGTGCCACTAAATCTTCGATATACGTCATTTGTCATTCTCCTTTTAAATCAAAAATCGATTACTTTCATAAAATCTTCTGCCGACAGACTGGCCCCGCCGATCAGCCCGCCGTCTATCTCTTCCATATTCATCAGTTCTGTCGCATTAGCCGGTTTCATGCTGCCGCCGTACTGTATCACCAGATCGTCAGCTGTATTTTCATCATACAGTTTTTCAACAGTATCACGTATGTGCCCGCACATTTCGTTGGCCTGCTCCGGAGTGGCAGTCTTCCCTGTGCCTATGGCCCATATGGGTTCATAAGCGATCACCATTTTGCTCACGTCATCTTCCGAAAGGCCGGCCAGGTCTTCTCTGATCTGTTTTTCCACTACGTCTTTTTCTTTTCCGGCTTCACGCTGTTCAAGGCCTTCACCTACGCACAGGATCGGAATGATGTCAGTGGAAAACAGCTTGTGCAGCTTTTTGTTTACCGTTTCATCAGTCTCGCCGAAGTACTGTCTTCTCTCTGAATGACCGATTATGCAGTAATCTACTCCCAGTTCAACCAGCATAGCTGCCGAGATCTCACCGGTAAAAGCTCCCGAATCTTCAAAGTGGACGTTCTGTGCACCCACCTTGATATCAGTGCCGTCGAATATCCCCTTCAGCGTTTCCAGATGAACGAAGGGCGCGCATATTGCGGTCTTCACATCCGTATCCTTGTACAGATTCCTGAACTCACGGGCAAAAGCCACCGCCTCGGTCCTGGTTTTGTTCATCTTCCAGTTTCCTGCTATAAAAGGTATCCTCATTTTATTTGTCCTCCAGTACTGCCACTCCCGGCAGGGTCTTGCCTTCCAGAAATTCCAGACTGGCTCCGCCTCCCGTAGAAATGTGGCTCATTTTATCCGCAAGCCCGAATTGAGCCACGGCTGCTGCGGAATCTCCGCCGCCGATGACCGTCACAGCGCTGCTGCCTGCCATGGCCTTTGCCACAGCTTTGGTGCCCTCTGCAAAATTCGGCATTTCGAACACGCCCATAGGCCCGTTCCAGACTATCGTCTCCGCAGTCTTTATTTCCTCTGCAAAGATATCTCTTGTCTTCGGCCCTATGTCCATGCCCATCATATCCGCCGGTATGCTCTCTCTGTCAAATACAGCTCTGTCCGAATCATTGTCGAATTCCTTCGCACATACCGCATCCACAGGAAGGAGCATCTTCACTCCGGCTTTCTTCGCCTCGTCCATAAGGTCCGCCGCCAGGCCCACGTTATCGCCATCCAGTATGGACGTACCGATCTCAAAGCCCATGGCTTTGAAGAATGTGTAAGCCATTCCTCCGCCGATGATCAGTGAGTCGACTTTTTTCAAAAGCTGTCTGATCACAGGGATCTTGTCTCCCACTTTGGCTCCGCCCATAATGGCAAGGAACGGTCTTTTCGGATCGTTGACTGCCTCTCCCAAAAAGCTGATTTCCTTTTCGATGAGGAATCCGGAGACCGCCGGCATAAATGCCGCGACTCCCGCCGTTGAGCAGTGTGCTCTGTGGGCCGTCCCGAACGCATCGTTTACGAACACCTCACCCAGAGAAGCCAGTTCTTTGGAAAATCCCTCTTCATTTTTGGTCTCTTCCTTCCTGAATCTGGTATTTTCCAGCAGCATTATCTGTCCGTCGGTCAGTTTGTCCGCCGCGGCTTTCACGCTGTCATCCACCACTCTGTCCGACTGAGCGAAAATCACTTCACATCCCAGCAGCTCCGACAGCCTTTCCGCCACCGGCGCCAGTGTGAATTCTTTTTTCGGCTCGCCCTTAGGTCTTCCCATGTGAGACATGAGGATCACCTTTGCGTCATTATCTTTCAGGTATTTTATAGTAGGAAGGGCGCCTCTTATCCTGACATCGTCCGTGATCGCTCCGTCCTGCATAGGCACGTTGAAATCACATCTGACCAGGACTCTTTTTCCTCTTACGTCAATATCTTTGATGGTTTTTTTCATGTTTTCTGTTTACCTCGTTTATGCGTTGTCTACTTCGTACATGTGCTTCATCAGCATCAGCACCTTGCTGGAATATCCGAATTCATTGTCATAGAATGATATGAACTTGAAGAATTTATCATTCAGCTCGATCCCTTCACGTGCGTCGAATATGGATGTGCACGGATCGCCGATGAAATCGCTGGAAACCACTTCGTCATCTACATATTCCAGTATGCCCTTCATGTATGTTTCCGATGCCAGTTTTACTTCATCGCATATTTCCTGATATGAAGCCGGCTTTTTCAGGACCAGGTTCAGATCCACCAGAGAAACATCAGATGTCGGCACTCTGTATGATATGCCCGTCATCCTGCCCTGCAGCGACGGTATTACCAGACCTACAGCCTTGGCTGCGCCTGTCGTTGACGGAATGATATTTCCGAATACGGCTCTTCCTGTTCTCCAGTCTTTCATGGATCTTGCATCTACGACTTTCTGCTTTGCAGTTGCCGCATGGATGGTCGACATGAGTCCCTGTTCGATGCCCCAGTTGTCCTCGATGACCTTTGCCAGAGGAGCCAGGCAGTTTGTCGTACATGAAGCATTTGACACAACATCGTATTCCTTTTTGTATTCTTTGTGATTTACACCCATTACGAATGTCGGCGTTGCCGTATCCTTTGCAGGTGCGGAAATAATGACTTTCTTTGCTCCCGCTTTGATGTGATCCATAGCCTTGTCAGTAGTTGTATAAGCTCCGGTACCTTCGCATATGTACTCGGCTCCGCATATCCCCCATGGAATATTGACAGCCTCAGTCTCACTGTATACCGGTATCTTTTTACCATCGATCACGATCCCCTTGTCATATCGGCCAAGGGCTTTCGGGAATCTTCCGAAGATAGTGTCATACTTCAGCATGTACACCATGTAGTCCAGGTCGGCATTACGTACGTTTATACCGCTGATCTCGATGTCCGGGTCGTCCATCGCCGCACGTATAACTACTCTGCTGATCCTTCCGAATCCGCTTATACCAACTTTTACTGTCATTTATTTTTCCTCCTTAGGTGTTAAAAAATAGTATCGTATAACGCTAAAAAAGAAGCTGAAATTTCAACGATTTTTAAGACTTTGTTCCTAATGCGTTCCTAATACGTTCCTAATATTTTTCGCACAAATAGGATTGTCTCTCATTCTCTTTTAGCTTTCCTCACATCATTATACAACTTTTCATCTATCTTTGCCATATAGTCTTTCAGTGTGATTGTGTCAAGTTACAGTGGGAAAAGAGCAAACACCTTTTTTGATAAGTTTTCTTTGATCAGATACCCCTGAACGATTTTATCGTCTTCAACGAGCCGCACAGCTGTCCACGATTTATCCATGGAAGGTTGTGCTGCA
>JAYFPY010000009.1:0-48337 GCA_034927505.1 Eubacteriaceae bacterium | reverse complement strand
TTTTGCTGACTCCGCTTATGTCTCCTAACATACAGACCTCAATGCACTGAGCACTGCCTCTACAGTTTGTTTGTCTGCTCCTTTTGCGATCTCTATCGTAGCCTGAGAAAGATGTATGACTGCAGCTGTCTGCATAGTATTTGCAGGAGATGTGATCTCCAGTGGTTTGAATACCACATTGTCTTGACCTGCGACCATCGGCACATCGGCTGGATCGACAGGAATGTTTTTTACAGCTTGTTCACGCACTTTGCGCAGCCAGTAGTAATACTGATCTCTGCTGATATCATTCTGTTCGAGCCAGTCTTTGACCTGCATATCGCTGGACTGACATTCTGCGATCACTTGTCTCCAGTGTTCCAGTTTCAGTTGTGATTTTACCAAGGTTACTTTATCCATATGCTCTGCTCCGTTTCTGTATGAGTTTATTGGTCGACCCAGTATTTCCGCATATGGATCCTCTGGATTAAAGGCACCCGGTTATTAAGCGCTTACTTTTCAACCGTCTCTAATTGTTGTTTTGTTCAAAATACCGTTCTGCTTTCTGTTGATCTAATTTGGCATATTTCTTGGCGCTGTGTCCCCAAATTGTTGTTCTCAATAAAACGGGGAATCGTTCAAATTGTTCCTTTGTCACACCGGCCATATCCTTCGATACATTTTCATATTCCACAACCTGTATATTTTGAGAATCATCCAAACGTACCAAAATCCACATAGCCCCTTGCGATGAGTCTGCTTGCGTTATCTTTTTTTCCGATATAGTATACGAATTAGATGCAAAATGCGTATACAATTCCGCCTGCCCATCTTTTTTTTGCTTCATCCCACGGAATGAAATATGATAGTATGTTACATAATCATCTTTCGCATCTTTATTTTCCAATACTTTCACAACTTGAGTTTTCTGTGATTCATTCAAAGATACCGGATAATATAATACTTTAATCAAAGAAAAAGTGATTGCAATAGCAATAATAATCAAAACAATAATTATGTACTTTTTTTTTCGCATTTGTTATTACCTCCTGCATGAATAGAATTTTGTCATTTGATTATTGCATACACAACAGAGGACCCTTGTACTTCCCAGTCATTATTCGAATCTGAAGCCCACCTATTATAATTTTTACTATGTTGCGCAACTTTAAAATCCTTATATTTGTAGCCATGATAACTAATTGATTTCCTTGAATTGTCTCCCTTATGAAAAACGTGCGAAACGAACCCTGAATGATCCCAAGAACCATCTCCTGTACCGTCTATTGAAATAAAAGAGCCCTTCTTTATAGCAGCAGCAAAGTTTACAAAAGCTTTATACTTACTACCATAAGATTTTGCAGAATACTTACTTTTTACTCCAAAGAAAGTGCCGAATTTATTAGAATTACACCAACGAGGGGTGTATTCAAGTGTGGGATAAACAGTATTATGTATCACTTTATAGGTCCACGCTCCGTCTTGACTAAACTTCTTATATGTCGGAACACCCCCTTCGTGTTTGATCTGTGAGGTGAAATTAGTGCAATCATTACGACAAGCACTATACTTATTAACGTTTCCACTTGTTGCGTACTTGTCTGCATATGCAACGCCTTTTGTCACATTGAATTTTTTGTTTCCAACATATGATTCTACCGTTGCACTACTGGGTATTGCAGTAGATAACAATAGGGCATTTTCATTGTCTTCTATAGTGATATTATCCACACTCTCTTGTAATATTCCAATACCTTCTCTCGCACCCGTATTGTACGGAACCATTGCGGTCAATTCTTCAACTGCACTAACTCTATAATCGTAACTCAAAGATTCATTATTTAATGTTCCTATCAGTGAAATAATTTCATTATTCGCATCTTCATTTTCAAATATGTCAATGAAATTTGAAAAAAGTAATATTTCATCTTTTTTATTTTGCGAGAAATCCCCCTCATCATCCAATTCCTGAATATATCTCCAGAAATAAATAATATAGTTTTGTACAGTAGTACTATTAAACGGCCCTATTGAATAACGATTTTGCATGTCTGTAAGAATTGATGTACATCTTTTAGTAATTTGATTCAAAGAATAATTCACATTGTCAAAAGTTGGAAACAATTTATATTCATCACCATATATTTCTATAGCATCATGGTATTTAACATTACCAAGACCATCCATTTCTTTTGATGTTTCAAACTTTTGCTCAATGCTTTTATCTGTCAATTGTGCCTCTTCTACTTCGTTTGTGAACTCACTTTGTGCATCTTTGGATATTTCTTTTGCAGTAGCAACATCTGCAAACCCATATGTTGGCACCAACAATACAGTAACCATTATTGCTAAACCCATTACTAATATTTCTTTCATAACACACTCCTATCTTTTACTAATACACTATCTCTCTGATCATTCCTTTCTAGTGCCAAAAAAATGAACTGTATCAGGTGGCACTGTTCCCTAATACAGTTCGTAGTTTTCTGTTAATTTAAGTATAGGAGTCCCGTGTAAAAGTGTCAATCCCAAATTAGACATTTTTTTTCTGACAATTCTGTCACATTCGTTTTGCCGTCATTCAACTTTGATATATCTATCATCGTCTATCACGAAAGAATCATATCCGTCCGGATCCACATCCACTTTTGTCTCGTTGGGAAATTCGATTTTTACAAAAAGTGTTCAATTTGAAATTGCAATTTATGAAAATTTTTATGACCTTTTCATTCCTCTTATTTTTTTATGTTTGTTCCTAATGTGTTCCTAATAGCCTTGAACTTGCCGTCAATGTCCTTGAACGTATGTTCATTATTGTTGGGTTTGAAATCGCCAGACACATTCTGCTGACTGCTCGGAGCCAGTGTTTTCAATACCCTGGGAGTTTTTCCCTTTTTTGTATTTCTCTGATGCTGTTTTTTAGGTGTTAAAAATAATTAATAACGTTTTCTTTTCGACGAAGATAAAATGTTCATCTCGTCTCTGTATTTTGCCACTGTCCTTCTTGATATTTTTATGCCCCGCTGCTCCAGCATCCGGACTATCATCTGATCGCTGTGAGGAGACTTTTGATCCTCTGCGTCGATAAGCTCCCTTATGTATTTCTTGATGCCTGTAGAAGAGATGCTGTCTCCTCCCTCTTTCTGCACTCCCGCAGTAAAAAAATATTTCAGTTCGAACACGCCTCTTGGGCTCTGCATGTATTTTCCGTTTATAGATCTGCTCACCGTGGATTCATGTATCCCGATCTCATCGGCGACCTGTTTCAGAGTCAGTGTCTTCAGATGTTTTTCTCCCTTGTCGAAAAAATCCTTCTGATACTCCACTATAGTTGTCACTACGTTGAGTATAGTCTGTTTGCGCTGCTCTATGCTCTTTATGAGCCACATTGCCGAATTCAGTCTTTCCGACAGATATGACGACAATTTGTCGTCATTTTTGGATTCCGCCAGTACCTTTCTGTAATACGAACTGACCATCAGTCCGGGAACATTGGTCTCGTTCATAGTGATCACATAATCGCCGTTGATCTTTTCCACATGCACATCCGGGATGATGTATCTGGTTTCATCCTGCATACTTGCAAACTGTCTGCCCGGTCTGGGATCCAGAGTTTTTATCTCATCTGCCATTTTCTGCACATCTACCACAGGCATCTTCAGATCCCTTGCTATGACGTTCAGTCTGTTTGCTGCCAGATCTTCAAGATGCTCTGTCAGCACCTTCTCGAATTCCACAGTTTTCTTGCCCTGATTATCCAGCTGTGCCAGAAGGCAATGTCCAAGATCGCAGGCAGCCACGCCCACCGGGTCGAAAGTCTGTATCAGCTTGAGGACCTTGTCCACATTCTCTATACATGTGTGGAGTGCCTCCGCTATCTCCTCCTCGGTGCTGGTCATGTAACCGTTTTCATCCAGCGATTCTATTATATATCGGCCTATCTGTCTGCACTTGGTTTTCTTGCTGGCAAACTGCAGCTGAAACATAAGATGTTCCGGCAAAGTAATCTCAGCCGAAACATATTTTTCAAATGTATTTTCTTTTTCTCTCTTGGAATAGTCTCTCTGTTTGTAACTTATATCATCGAATTCCCTTTCCTTGATATAGTCCGACAGAGCATCCTCCTTGTTTTCTTCTTTCGGTTTGATCTCCTCTGTTTCGTTTGTTTCACGCGAATGATCCGGTTCAAGGACCGGATTTGTAAGCAGCTGTTCCGAAACATAGGACTCCAGCTCCTGAGTGTTGAACTGCAGTATCTGTATTGCCTGTATCAGTTCAGGAGTCATTGTCAGTTTTTGCGTCTGTTCAATTGTAAGGTTGTATCCAAGTTTCATTTTCACCTCAAATGTACACATTTATTATATCATAACCGCCCTTTAATACAAGACCCCCGGCCGCCTATAAAAGACCTGGAAATCCCAGCTGTCTCAAAGCCTCAAACATAATGATGCCGACCGAATTGGAAAGATTCAGAGATCTCAGCCTCGTATCTTCGCTCATGGGTATCCTGATGGCCTGCTCAGAGTGAGCTTTGATGAAGTCCCTGGGCAGTCCTCTGGTCTCGCGGCCAAACAGTATCATGTCCTCATCGCAAAAGCTGACATCTGTATAAGCCGTCCCGCCCTTTGTTGTGGCCAGATACATGGTGCGCCCCCTGTATTCTTCCATGAATTCTTCCAGGCTGTCATGGATCTTTACAGTGACGTAGGGCCAGTAGTCGAGCCCCGCCCTTTTCAGGCTCTTGTCATCGATGCTAAACCCCAGCGGCCGTACCAGGTGCAGCACGCTCCCCGTTGCCGCGCATGTCCTTGCAATATTTCCAGTGTTGGGTGGTATTTCAGGTTCCACCAGTACCAAATGGATCGCCATATGTCTTTCCTCCTTTGTATATCATAATAAAAAAATTGTATTTTATAAAGACAAATCCGGGATTTTGGTATATAATTTTTCATAACATGTTGAAAATTTAGGAGGAAAACAAATGAAAACTATCAAAATCGGGCTGCTTGGTCTGGGCAATATAGGCACAGGGACTTACAAGACTCTTGAAATGAACCGTGACCAGATCGAAGCTGCATCCGGACGGGATATCAGGATCACAAAAATACTGGAGAGAGATGTTGAAAAGGACAGAGGCATCACCGTAACGCCTGATATGTTCACCCAGGATCCCGACGAGATCTTCAATGACCCTGAAATAAAAATAGTTATAGAACTGCTGGGAGGCATCGAGCCTGCAACCTCATTCATGCTGAAGGCACTGGAGAGCGGCAAGAGCGTGGTGACTGCAAACAAAGCGGCAGTAGCGGCAAATTTCGACAAGCTGATGGAGACTGCAAAGAAAAACAATGTAGAAATGAGATTCGAAGCATCCGTCGGCGGCGGCATCCCAATACTCAATGCCCTGACCACAGTGCTCAGAGCCAATAAATACGAAGAGATACTGGGTATCCTCAACGGTACCACAAATTATATAATGACACAGATGACCGAGCATGGTCTTGAATACGCGGACGTGCTGAAGACAGCTCAGGAAAAAGGATTTGCAGAGGCCGATCCTACCGCCGATGTAGAGGGGATCGATGTTGCAAACAAGCTTTCCATACTGATGGCTCTCACATTCGGAAAATATGTCCCGCCTACGGAAATACCGACTGAAGGGATCAGCGGCATCACGAAAGAGCACATCGAAAAAGCAGCAGCGAAAAACTGCAAGATAAAACTGATCGCTCAGGCAAAGAAAACAGGCGACCGCATCGAATACAGTGTAAAGCCGATGGAACTGCCTGTTGAACATCCCCTGGCGACTGTAAATGATGAATTCAACGCTATATTCGTAAAGGGGAATGCAGTCGACGAGCTGATGTTCTACGGTAAAGGCGCAGGCCCTCTTCCTACGGGGAGCGCAGTAATGGGCGACGTTATGGAAATCGCAAAAAACATTTGATGTTACGGAGGGGAAAAATGACTTTATACAAAGACTGGACCAAACTGATGCAAAGCCAGACAGATGATACATTTGAAGAGTTCTGGAAAGAATACAGCGGCACGGAAAAGAGAATCTATTCCGACATACTGGATCATCCAAAAGATCATTTCAAGGGAACATTCACAG
Source organism: Eubacteriaceae bacterium (assembly GCA_034927505.1). GTDB lineage: Bacteria > Bacillota > Clostridia > Peptostreptococcales > Anaerovoracaceae > RUG100. The sequence goes on along the minus strand of JAYFPY010000009.1, from coordinate 42,243 downwards.
AACTGGTAGAAAAGTATGATGCAGATCCGGTGCTCTTTACCGGATTCCTCGACGGCATACAGGACAGCCTCATATCCGGAAAGCTGAAACTGGAAGACATCAAAGAAGATACAGCTGTGGACTTCGAGATCGATCTTGAACAGCTATACTTCAATATGCTGAAGGCCGATGCGGCATATCTGTATACTCTCGATCAATGGGATGATATACTGGATGTCGAAAAAAAAGAAAAGATTACCAAAGACTACAAACGTTCAAAGACAGTAGTCAAAGAAAAAAAAGTCGGACGAAACGATCCGTGCCCATGCGGCAGCGGCAAAAAATACAAGCACTGCTGCGGCAGGAACGCCTGATCGGATGAACGTCTGATCGGACCGCAGTCAAATATCAAAAATATAAAAATCGGATCATATCCCTGATCCGATTTTGTTATATTTCGCATATCACTTCGTTGCCCAGATGGTCGATGAACCTTCTCACATCTCCCACTTTCAGAGACACCGTAACTGTATTCACATTAGGATGGAAGTTGATCAGTTCGTCATCGTCCGCTTCGGCTATCTCTCTGCACAGAACCACCGTCAGGGCATGCTCCCTGTCAAATACCAGGCCCAGCAGCGAACAGCTTCCCGGAGTCACATTGAGATATGTCATCAGATCATCGTCGCCGGCGAATGTCATCCTTGAGCCCCATCCGGTCCACTCTCTAAAACCCTTGAAATCCAGCCGCCTGCCATCTTCTAAAATGACGAAGTACAGACGTCCTGATTTTTTATCCTTTACCAGCAGGTTCTTGACATTTATTCCCGGATAGATGCATCCCTTTTCTATCACATCATCCACAGTGAAAACGGCTTCGTGTTCATGCAGCGTATATTTTATATCCAGTTGATCCAGCACATCGAATATTTCCTGCATCAGACCCCCTCCTTTCTGCATAGCTTTTCAATGGGGCAGTTTTCGCAGTCCGGCTTTCTGGCTGTACAGCACCTGCGGCCGTGGAATATGAAACTGTGATGGGCTTCCGTCCATCTGTTTTCCGGCAGCACCTTCTGTAGCCCCAGCTCTGTCTTCAAAACATCTTTTTCGCTGACCAGCCCTATCCTGTTTGCCACGCGGAATACGTGGGTGTCCACCGCGATCCGCTGATGACCGAAGCCTACAGCCATGACCACGTTGGCCGTCTTCCTTCCCACCCCGGGAAGCTGCTGCAGCAGTTCGTCGTCCTCGGGCACTTTCCCGTCGAATCTGTCCACCAGCATCTTTGCCTGATCTACGATCCTCTTGGATTTTGTTTTATACATTCCGATCTTTTTTATTATATCCGCCACATCTTCCGGATCGGCACCGGCAAGGGCCCGGGGGTCCGGATACTTTTCAAACAGGGTCCCGCTGACTTTGTTCACACTCACATCCGTAGTCTGTGCCGACAGCGTTACCGCCACCAGCAGCTGATATACGCTGCCGTGATCCAGAGCACATTCCGCCTCCGGATAAGCTTTTTTCAATATATCCAGCAGCTCTGTTATCTTCGCTTTGCTCCACTTCATTTTTCTTCCTGCCTTTTCTGTATTTTGATACATTGATATAATACCATTTTTGAAGGCTCTAAAACAACAAATCAACGGGCGGCAAACGCCGCCCGCTGAAAAAATAATATTTGGTTGTTTATTATTTTGATCCCCTTTTAGAATCTTGGACCGGTAAATTTGACTTTCTTCTGTTTTACAAATTTGCCTGCGCCCTTTTCTCCGACAAAGTCTTTGCCGTCGAATACCAGATTTCCGTGGCTGTATACTGCGCATGGATATCCCTTGCACTCAACGCCTTCCCAGACAGTATGGTCGATGGACCCGTGCTGGTTCTCCTTGTTGTTGATAGTGACTTTTTTCTTTGTATCGTATATGACGATATCTGCATCCAGACCTACCTCTACAGCGCCCTTGCAGTAATCTACTCCAAAGAGTTTTGCAGGATTTGCCGCTGCGATCTCAACTGCCTTGTTGAATGTGATCCTGCCCTTGTTTGCTTCGGACAGAATGAACGGATACATGTTTTCTACGCCTGCACATCCGTTAGGGATAGTGGTGAAGTTTCCTTTAGCACCTGTCTTTGTCTTGATGCCCCAGTCCTTTTCCTTTTTCAGGAACGGACAGTGGTCAGTTGCCAGAGTCGATACGACTCCTGTGTTGATCGCATCCCAGAGAGCATCCTTTGATTCTTTGCCCTTCATTGGCGGCGAGCATACGAAGTCCTGAGGTCTCAGGCCGACTTCCGGTCTGCCGTTCTTGTAGACATCCTTGGTAAAGTACAGATACTGAGGGCAAGTCTCTGCAAATATCGGATATCCTTCCGATCTTGCTTTTCGTACAGCGGCAACGCCCTGAGCATTGTCAAGATGCACTATGTACAGAGAAGTGCCGGCCATCTTTGCAAGATTGATCGCACGTTCGTCAGCTTCGCCTGCCACAGCTTCGTACTTGGACATGTAGTGATACCAAGGAGAAGTTTTGCCTTCCGAAAGGTATTTATTTACCAGGAACTTGTTTACATCATTGTTCTCTGCATGTACTCCGACCAGCGCGCCTATTTCTGCTGCATGAGTCAATGTACTGTAGAACTGACCGTCATCCACACCGAAATCATATACCATGAATACTTTGAATGAAGAGATCCCGAAATCGACCACATCATCCATGCCTTTCAGCATTTTTTCCGATGTAACGTCGCCTACGCCTACATGAAACGAATAGTCTATAACAGGTCCCTGTTTCTCTGCCAGTTCATATTTTTCTTTGACCAGGTCGATCATATTCTGCCCTATGGCCTGAGTTTCAAAATTGAAAATGGTAGTAGTACCGCCGCATGCTGCTGCAATGGTACCGTCGTGATAGTCGTCAGTCGATATAGTTCCGCCGAAAGGCATTGCCATATGAGTGTGACCGTCAAGAGCTCCCGGAAGGACCAGTTTGCCCTTTGCATCAACAACAGTTGTATTTGCTTCCGGTTTCAGGTTTGTGCCGATAGCGGATATCTTGCCGTTTTTAACAGCGACATCTGCCTTGAAAGTAGATTTGGCTGTAACGACTTTGCCGCCTTTGATTAATAGATCCATTAATAATTACCTCCTTCTATACTTGTCTTTTTTCCAAGAGGCTGCGTTGCTGCTGAACGCGACCTAGGTTGCATACACAAGTATGCGCCCTTCGGCCTTGCTCTGCGTTGCCTCGCGCGAGGCCTCTTTTAAAGCAAGAGCCTTTGAGTCATCTCAAAGGCTCTGCATATTTGCTGTTAAAGTGATTTTATTGCATTTCGCTGATGATCAGCTTCTTTCTGTGAAAGATTCATATTCGTCTTCTTCAATATATGAATTTCCTTTCATGCTCGTCTTCATCAACAGTATGTATACTATGAAACCTATAGCAAATGACCATACATAGTTGATCGAGTTGATGAATGTCCAGAATCCGCCCTTTACGCCAAAGTACGTAAGCAGTGGGAATATGAATGATACGAACCATGCAATTATAGCAGCAGGATTGACTCCGCCGTTATACCAGTATCTGCCGCCCTCTTCCTGGAAAAGTGCTGCAACGTCGACTCTCTTCTTCTTGCAGACGAAGTAGTCGGCTATGAAGATAGCTGCTATAGGAGCGAGTATCGTTCCATAAGCGTTCATCCAAGTGAAGTAAGCTGCGCCGGAACCGTATATCCACCATGCCTGCAGTATGAAGAATGCCAGGCACACTGTGATGATAACTCCCTTTTTGTAAGAGATCCTCTTCGGTGAAATATTCGAGAATCCGTTTGCCGGTGCTACAACGTTTGCTGCTACGCATGTAGTGATGGTAGCCATGATAACGCCGACAGCTGCTATGAATACGATTATCTTGTTTTCAAGCAGATAGAACACTCCGGTCGGATCGAAGAGAGCAGTTCCTGTTGACAGCTTTGTAGCCTGTGCAAAGAATGCTCCTACGAAAGCACAGAAGAACATCGGAACAGGCATACCTATCAGCTGTCCAAGGAACTGATCCTTCTGGCTTCTTGCATATCTTGAAAAGTCAGGGATATTAAGAGCCATTGTAGCCCAGAATGCAATGTTCCCCATCAGACCTGCCAGATATACTAATGCGAATCCTCCGTTTTTATCGATCAGTGCCTGATCGCTCTTTTGATTGAGGACATCTCCGAAACTGTATCCTGCATTACTTGCAGTCTTTGCCGACCAGATCAGCAGTGCGATCATAACAACGATCAAAATAGGTCCGCCGATATTCTGGACCCATTTGATATTTTCGATCCCGTTATAAGCAACCCATACGATGAACAGTATGAATATGATATAGCCGATAAATGTAGCTGCTGAAGTTGCCTGCATACCGCTCCATGAAGGAAGGTTGATAATCCAGGTGCTGTCTGCAAACTTGCTGGCAAAGCATCCGATGATGGCTGCTACTGCACCGCCGCCTACCCAGGCCTGAACAGAAGTCCAGCCGCAGGCTGTGAACGCCCTCAGCAATGCCGGCAGATGAGCTCCCTTGGAACCAAATGTCAGTCTTGCGAAAAGAGGGAAAGGAATACCGTACTTTGTACCGATCTGAGAGTTCATCTGGATCGGTATCAAGATGATCAAGTTACCAAGTGCTACGTTGATAACCGACAGCCATGGGGAAACTCCCATGACGATAAGTCCGGAAGCCAGAGAAAGCGAAGGCACGCATATCGACATGCCGACCCACAACATAGTTATGTTGTATGTGGTCCAGGTCCTCTGGGATACGGATGTTGGAGCAAGGTCTTCATTATAATACTTCGAAGACGCAAGTTCCGATCTTGCAGCGTCTGTCAATTCAAACAGTCCGTTGCGTTCAACTTGTGTGTAGTTAGACATTTAAACACCTCCGTATTAAATAAATGCGTAAAATATTACAATGTCATTATACTACATCGCGACCGTAAAGTAACTGTTTTTTATCTGTTTTTTAAAAGTTTTCTGAAAATCGTTGAAAATGCAACTAGTTACAAATGTTGAAAAATGCAAAACTGGAAAAAACAGTATGTTGTTTTGCCCTTTTGGGCCCTAAAAAATGGAAAATAATTACTGTAACAAAAAACGATACATTAAAGGGCATCTTCATTATAAAAGGGCCCTTTGTTATTTTCGTTTATTGCCTTGCCTTTATGTGTTAGACTAGTAATTAGAAAGCGAGGTCTATCATGTTCAGCCATTTTATGTCGATGCATACCGGTTCCTTTGAAAGCGGGTTTTCCTGGTGGGGCCCGGTCCATATCGGATGGCTCGCAGTAATAATCACGGCATCCGTTATCCTGTGTGTAAAATTCCGCAGGATAGGTCTTGTGGACCATGATACAGTCCGGCAGGACAGATGGCTGAAGGTCATCAGTCTCATTCTCATCGGACTGGAGATCCTGAAAGATTCTCTTCTCATATCGGTGCATGCTTTCAATATCGGATTCCTGCCTCTTCACTTATGCGGACTGTCCATGTTCGTGTACCTGATATATGCTTTCACAAAGAGCGAAAAGCTGCGCAGTCATCTTGGAGAGATAGCCTACGGCATGTGTATGATCTGTACATGCGGCGCGCTGCTGTTCCCCGACTGGACAGCTTACTACCCGAGCAGTTTCAGGTGTATCCTGGCTTTCCTGATACACGGGCTGCTGCTCCTGTTTCCTCTGCTGATCTTTACCGGCGGCCGGCACCGCCCATGGATACGCAGATTCCCGGCAGTTGTCATTTACATCGCAGTCGTATCCTTCCCTATGTATTTCTTTGACAGGGCTTTTGACGTAAACTATATGTTTCTCCTCCACGGCACTAAGGGAACGCCCATCGCCGCCCTGGAGGATTCATTCGGCTCGCCTACGTATATCTTTATATATCTGGGACTCCTTCTGCTGATCTCCTTTGGATTCTACATCCCGTTCATCCTGGACGACCGCAGAGAAGGCGGGCATATCCGTCAACGTCTGAAAGAACGTTTTGACTGAACGCAAAAGGCGCTCTCCTTTTGGAAAGCACCTTTTGTATTGCATCTGATCTATACTATTTCACAGTGACCTTCACAGACTTTCTGACGCCGTTTGGAGCGATGACATATATCGTGCATGTCCCTGTGCTCCTGCCTGTTATTACGCCTTTCTTGGCGACTGCTATGCTGCTGTTGGAACTGATATATCTCGCCTTGTCGCAGTGATCTCTGTAGAACAGTTTCTTGGTCGGATATACCTTTGCCTTGATCTTCACAGATGATCCCATCATCACATTGACCGATGTTTTGGAAAGCTTGATCTTGCTCGCATTCCTGTATTTTTTGAAACCTTTGGAAACAAGATGTATCGTAGGGCTTTCGGCTATTATCACTTTCTTCCCTCCTGATATCTTGTATGCATACACTTTGTACTTGTATTTCCTTGCCTTCTTTATACCCTTTTTCGTGTATGTCAGAGTCTTTCCGTTCCTGATCACCTTGATCTTTTTCATCTTATGCTTGTGTTTGCGCTGGTTGCATCGGTTGCCGTATAGAATGTATCCGTCGGCCCCGTTCACTTTGGTCCATGTCAGCTTCTGGCTCTTTTTAGTCTTATTGACGCCCTTCAGCAGGAGTATGCTCTTCTGCGGGATGCTTACTGTACACACAACGGAAACTTCAGTGCCCTTGGCCGTTGCAAATGTGACTCTGTATGTTCCGTTCTGCGCCTTGATGAGCTGTGTCACCTTTGTTACAGCCACGCCGGCTCCATTACCGTCTATTGCTTTTGCTGCTGCCTTTGCGATGAGCATATCCAGGTTTGCACTGCTCAGAGTGCTCCTGTCTTTCTCCACAGATGCCGCCTCTTTCTGAGTCAGTTTGAAGTTGCTGGCGGCAATGGTTTCATTATTGCTTTGGCTTGCTGCCACGCTGTCGGCGACCGTAACGTTTATCATCTTCTTCGCCGTACCGTAGGCCGTTTCCACTCCATATGTCTTTCCGGCACTTCCCGCTTTCAGCACGGAATAGTCAGACTCATCCACAGCAAAACGTCCTGCATTGGTCTGATTGCCTTTTACCGTATCTCCCGAAGCATCATAGCCGGTCACGTTTCCCTTTTCAAGGAACGTTCCTTCCGTCAGTGCAGGAAGATCGCTTTTCTGTATGAAATAGTCTCTGCCTGATATGCCGCTGCTGCCGGTGATAACTGTGTCATCTGAAACGACCGTCAACCTGACGGATTTTTCCGCATCTCCCACAGTGTATTTCACATCATATACGCCTTCATCCAGGACTCCCGGCCCCATGTTGATGTTATTGAAATCCTTGGATGATACAACGCCTATGTCCCCGGCAGAGGCCGTCGCACCGTCTTTGATCCCTTCAGCCTTATTGGCTTTTATCAGGTCGCTGTCGTCCGACATGGCCTTTGCATCGCTGACCTTTATCAGGGCATCCTGCGCATACACTGCATCCGTCTTGTCCGTACTGATGACAGCTTCATCGCTGACCACGAATATCTTCAGTGCCTTTTCTGCACTCAGCGATGCATCGCTTTTATCAGTCATCTTATATTTCACAGTGTATTCGCCCTTTGTACCGGCCGCTATGCTCTCAGCTGTGCCGGCGGCATACGATACTTTCGGTGCCTCGGTGACATAGTCATTTTCCGTATATTCATAGGCGAATCCCTGTACGCTGTTGGCCTTTATCAACGCTCCGTCGGTGACCGATGCACCTGCCTTTTCCATGGCTTTCGCCTGTTTCTCAGTAAGGATAGTATCGCTGCCCCAGACTGCCGCTTTCGTGGCGCCGTCTTTCTCAGCAGTCGCCGCGTCATCATCGTATATGGCCACTGTCACATCTTTGGCCGCATAATTGTCGTTGCCTTTGCTGCCTACGGAGAAAGTCACTTTATATACCCCCGGCTTGCCGGTCATCATTTCGCTGAGGCTGTCTGTAGCCACAGTTATGTGGCCTACCGGCACCAATTCAGTACTCGTATCGGATATCCTGTACCCGACTGTATCACACAACGTCGCCAGTGCATCAGTATCCGTTATTTTCGTTTTTGCATCTGCACTTGACATGGATATGCTATTGCCTCCCACTACAGCCGAAGTCTTATCCGTCGATATGGCTGCGCCGTTTGGCACCACAGCAATGTTGGTGTCCGCTTCCTTGAACTCTGTGGAAGCAGACGTACCATTATAGAAGTACTTGTACTTTACCGGGTACAGACCTTCAGTACCGTTGTTCAGAGCAGTCAGATCTGCATGCGTCATCTCCCCGCCCAGTTTTTCCTTGTTTGCAGTGTCGTCCAGATCCACCTTCGTTTTTCCCGTGTCTGTAACGCCTGTGTATACCTCCACACTGTTTGTCTTGTACAGATCTTTTGCCGCAGCGGCATTCAACACCTTGGCCTCATCTGTTGTAAGTATGGCAGGCATGGCCTGTATAGCCGTATGAGAGCCATCTTCTGTCACATTTATTTTGACAGGCCTGCTTATAGTCTCAGTGGCGTCTATTTTATATTCGTACGTGTAATCGAAGGCTTTTGCAACGCTTGCCCCCTGAAGTTCTTTGAACTTAACTGTATCGATAGATGTATAATCCACTGTGGTCCCGTCGGCTTTTGTAACGAAGGGATCCGTTTTGTTGTCCAGCCATGTACACTTGCCGGAAGAAGACAGTGTCAGCGCATTGGCCTCGGCCAGCTTCATCGTATAGTCAGACGCCGTGATGGCATACTTGCCGTCGCTGCTTATACCTGAATCGTTATCCACTACTGTGATCTTCACCGTTTTGGTCGCCAGTTTTCCGCTGTCCGACTTGACGCCGTACAGAACCGCGTAGCTTCCCACGGTCCCGGTTTTCAGTCCGGCATAACTGTCAGCGTTCATATACATAATTATTTCGGCGTCTCTAGTAGACAGATCTGCCGCTACTAATTTTCCTGTCACCTTATTGGTTTCGATGAGTTTTGCTTTTGCAGCATCTGCCGAAGAAAAGCTCCCGAAAGCTGTCGCTGCAGCAGATGATGTGATGATCATGTCCTCTGCTCTCAGGTATCCGGAACTGTCCGATGTAACAGATGTTTCATCGTCCACGATCAGTACTGAAATATCCCTGGTTTTGTACGGCGTGGTCAGCGTCACTCCAGTGATCTTATCGCCTGCATCTGCATTATTGATCTCCGCCAGTTTGCTGCTGCTCACAGTTATGGCCTGATCGTTTCCATTGTTGTCCGTGGCCGTTGCTTCGGCTTTTGAAACCAGGCCCGCCGAAGTCAGCGCAGCCGCTTCGGATTTTCTGATCACAACGTTATGGCCTTCCAGAGAAGCCGCAGAGAATATTATATTCTTCGTATTGTTTACGTCCTGAACTATTACCAGTTCCGGAGTAAGATCGTCACTGAAACATTTCACGCCGGGATACACCACCGAAGCGTCGCTGCCGGTGCTGCCGTTTACTGCTATGATCCCTCCGCCTTTATGATAACTGACGCTGGTCACTCCCACCTGTGCGCCGTCAGTCAGAGCACCGCTGAGGTATATCTTTGCATTGCCGAACAGGTATACGTTAGCATCTTTTCCGGAAGTGTCCGTATTGCCGGTTATGACCGGAGCTCCGCTCATGATAAAGGATCCGCCCAACGATCCTACCGCACCTCTGCCGCTGACATTGCCTGTGATAGTGCCTCCGTTTATTGTCACCAGTGAAGCCGACTGCGCCGAGGTGTTGGTCATCTCACAAACAGCCCCGAATACAGCAGATGTATTATCTTTTATGTATCCGCTGTTCATGGTGAATTTTCCGCCTATGACATATACGCCCCCGCCATAAGCTCCATTGTTTTTTTCTATGGTCCCGCCATCAAGAACGAACTCTCCTGTACCTGATATTCCCAGACCGGCACCGGCATTTCCGTTGCTGTTTATGCCCCGTATAGCAGCTCCGCTCTGCAGTACAGCTTTTCCTGCCGTGATTTCAACGCCATAGCCTTTATTGCCGCTCTCCCCGGCCTCTGCCGCAGCACCGCCAATATTGAACTCTTTTATGGTCAGCTGATCTCCGCTGCCGTTTACAGCGATCAGCGATTTTGTTTTATCTTTTCTGACTATCGATCCCTGTTTGCTCTGGCTGGTCAAAGTGATATTCTTTCCGCCTGCGAATGTTACAGGCGCCTCGCTTACAGTTTTGTCTGTTATGTCTGTCGTGTTGTCTACATCCAGCAGCGTGACAGTATCCGTCTTCGCTGCGTTGTCGTAAGCCAGCTGCAATGTGGAGTAATCCGTTCCCGTACTGCTGACTTTCCATATGGCCGGTCCGTCGAAAATGACGTCTTTACCTGAAGACACGATCCTCAGTTTGTTTGTATAGTCGTCCTTGAAATACTTGCTGCTGGCTGCCGCATAGTCGGCCGAGCTGCCTGATGCAAATGCCTTGCCCACAGCGTGATCAGATTTGACGTATACGCCGACATCCGCGCCTTCTTTAAGAGCCCCCGTCAGTATTATATTCCTGCCTGAATCTGCAATATATACATTACAATCGCCATTGAATTGAGTGGCCGTGTTGTTTTTTATCACCGGGTCTCCTGACATTTTGACAGAACGCAGGCATACTACAGCTCCAAGAAACCCTGAGTTTTCCGTGAATTCACCGCCGTTGATGCTGACATCTCCGTTAAAAAACATAACTCCTGCATATATCCCTGTATTCTTCTTGAATGTTCCGTCGTTTATGGTGACCTTCCCGGACTCTCCTGCAAATATACCTGAATCCTCATTATTGCCTGTGAATGTTCCGCCGTTGATGACGACTTCTCCCTTTGTGCAGAAAACGCCTTGACCTTTCATATTTTTCACAGCGGTGCCTTCTTCAACTGTCAGTTTCCCCGCCTCCACATCGGCCAAATACTTGCTCCCTGCTGCCTCCGCAGTTGTCGGTCCGAACACTATGTTTTTGAAAGTGATATCTTCGTTCGCATTATTTATCGTAATCAGGGAAGCAGACATGTCGCTTCTTACCACATTGCCGGATCCCGATTCTGTAGTCACAGTCAGTTTCTTTCCTTTATCGAATGCAGCTGCAGATTCAGCCCATGCTCCGTCTGTCAGATACTCGCTGCATGTTGTGTCCAGCAGCATGATCGTGTCTCCGCTTGTCGCCGCATCGTAAGCCGCCTGGAGTGAACTGTACTTTTTGTCTGTAGTATTGTTCTTCCAGATCTTTTTTGATGCAAATACGATATTTGCCTTATTGTCTTCATCATGTATTATTTCTATTTTGGCCGCATAGTCGTCTTTGAAGAACTCTGCACTTGCAGCCGCATCGGCCTCGCTTCCCGAAGCTATCGTCTCTCCGGACTGATGATGATCTTCGCTGTATACGCCTACATCTGCTCCTGTTTCAAGGGCCCCGGTCAGTTTGACCGTCTGGGTCCCTGCAAGTGTGACGTTTTTTGTTACGTTATTGCCTGTATTGCCGCTGATGACGGGCTTGCCTTTGACATTTATTTCGCCCGTGCCGGCAACTCCTCCGCTGGCTGTCCCGGTGTTGCCCGTAATGGATCCGCCGTTGAGATTGATGACTGAAGATCCGGCAGTGTTGAATATCCCGCCGGTCACTCCTGTGTTGTTCGTAACTGAAGCTCCTGAATTCACGTTCAGTGTGCCGCCGTTGTTTATCCCACCGGCTCCGCTTTCAGACTTGAATCCGGCAACTGTACATTTGTTAAGTGTAAGGGTGCCGTTGTTCACTATTCCGCTCTTCGTCCCCGCGGTCTCCTTATCGGCAGATCCGAAATTCATCTTATCCATTGTCACAGTGTCTCCCGTATCGATATTAAGGAGCGCTGCCGTATTGGTTTTGCGTGTGATCTTTATCGTATCTTTTTCGCTGGTCAGAGTTATATTCTTGCCGGCGCTGAAGGTGGCTGCCCCCTCGGCGTGTTTGCCGTCAGTGAAGCTATCCTCATATGTCTCATCCAGAAGGGTTATGGTATCGGTGACCGCTGCATTATTATACGCTTCCTGCAGCGTCTCGTACTTTGTCCCTGTGCTTTCGACTCGCCATATCTTTGCCTTCTCGAACAGTATATATCCATCCTTGGCGATCATTGCCAGCCCGGCCGGCGCCATATCGTCAAAGAAATATTTCAAATTGTCTTCTGCAACACTTGCATCAATACCGGTATCGACTTTGGCTACATATCCGTTGTCTACGTGGCCGTTCCTCTGGTATATGCCTATCTCGGCGCCTTCAGTCAGCTTGCCCATGTACACCTTGGTCGCCTTGTTGCCCACTCCTCTGTTCATTATAGGAAGATCGCAGATATATGAGTTGTTGCCGCCGGTGTTGTTTTTTATCACCGGATTTCCTGACAGATATATCGAGGACACATCTGCATCAAAGAATACTTCTCCGCTGGTGCTGCCGCATCCGTTTCCCGTGATCTCGCCTCCGGATATATGGAATTCACCCCAGTCTATGGCTATGCCGCCGCCGTGCTGATTATTTCCTTCCATGTTATTTCTTATTTTCCCGCCGGTCATAACACATTTGGCAAACACAAGGAGATTTCCAGAATATCTTTGCCCGATCCGTACACCCGCACCCGCCACGCTGGATTGCCCCGCGTAGAAATCTTCTATAACAGTTCCATCCTGGATATTCAGCGTACCATTGCTCGTATTAAAATGTATAGCCGGTCCTCTTTTTCCGCATCCGGCCTTATCATTCTTCTCCTCTGCCGTCGCTCTGAATATAATATTATTAAGAGTCAGATCTCCTTTAGTCACCGTAATGATATTGATCGTATCCAGTGCTCTTGTTACCACTCCCGGATTATTAGCATCTGATGTCAGGGTTATATCTTTTTCAGAACTGAAGGCTGCTTTTTCCGTTACGGTCACGCCTGCATCTAGCGTGATGGTATCCGTAGCCTCTGCCGCCGCATAAGCTTCAGTCAGCGTGGCATATGATGTGGAATTGCTGCTTAGCATCCACGGTTTTTCCGGGCTCTTTGTCGATGCCGCTTTCCCGCTCTTCTCAACACCTGTAGTCTGTCCCGGATCATTATCCGTTGAGCTGTCATCTGATCCGGCTGCTTCCCCGGCCGATTCTGTCTGCTCTGCCGTCTGCGTCTGATCAGCCTGCTCTGTCTGCTGCGTCTGTTCGTTGCTGCCTGCAGTACTGTCACTCCCGCTCTCTCCTGCAAAGGAGTTTATTGGAACAGCAAAAATCATTGTGACTGCAACAATAACAGCAACAATGTTCATCTTGACATTTTTCTTATAATTATTCATTTGACCACCCTTTCCCCCGCAACTCGCTTGATTGATTGTTTAAATATACTAATATCCTACCAAAATACAACTGTAAAATCAAGACTTTCAAGATTTTTATTTACATGTCTCTGAAAATGGAACATCCGCCTCCAATACCCTCAGAACTTCTTTGTATTTCTCCGCCCGCTCCCGGTCTACACGACTCGGCTCATCAAATCGGCTCAGGTCCATATTATCCTTCAGGTCGGCTATCTTGACGGACCGCGCGATCTCGTTGTTCTTCAGCCCGTTTATATACTCCATATACGGAACGTTTTTATCATGAGTCAGCAGTGTCACTTCCGTATCTTCCACAACATCGTGCAGCCAGGCAGCTGTCTCGGCATCCTTGTTTCCCTTCACTCCATCGGCAACTCTTGCAACGTGTTCGATGTATGGCCTGCCTGCTTTATCGGTCATGTTTTATGCGCCTTGCGGGCAAAGTACTTGGCCTGGTTTGGCCCCGTGATCAGCTTGCTTGTCCTTAACAACAATATTTCAGTGAATACTATTACAAATATAGGAGTCATAAAGCCGGAGTATTCTCCGAACCTTTTCGGATCGACCCGGTACAAAACCAGCCCAGCCACAGCCAGTATACACGTACAGCATACCAATATTTCCTTCTTCATCCTTTTCATACTGTTCCTCTTTCATCTATCCTGTCGCTCATCTTGCGTACAGGCCATTTAAAAACACAACGTCTTCTTCGCGGCCAAATGCCTCTCCGTATGCTTTTACCAATGCGATTATAAAATCGACCAGTGCCCACACGCCGAAGGCGCCTGCTGTCAGCAGCTTGAAAATGCCAAGGCCTATCTGTCCGCGCAGGAATCTGTCCACGCCCAAAGCGCCGAACAAAAAATTCCCGACCCAGACAAATACGTGTTTGTTTATTCTCTTCGCCTCTCCCGAATATACATTCCGAGACGCACTGCCCGTATTTGCTCGTACAACAACCGTCGCAGAATCCGAAGTGAACACATCCACCTCATCTCCGACCTGCGGATTTTCATAATCGACAGATCTGTGCCCGACTTCCTTCAATTCCCCATTATCCATTCCGATCGAGATCCTGTCACCTTCGATTTTAATGATCCGACTCATCTCAAATACCTCCGTTTTTTCAATATATCTGCATTTACATTATACCATCTGCACCGGCTTCTGACCATTCTATCCTGCATACTAGTCCTGACAGCTTAAACGAGCAGAGTGTTGTCTGCTCTGCTCGTTCATGATACTTTTTTATCTGTTTCAGATCACCATACAGTTTTCTCACTGACAGAGATCCTTACGTTGTAGTATTTCAGATCCTGATTGGACTTGCCTTTGATTTTCAGCTTTATCTTTTTAGCCCGCTCAGGTTTTACATTTATCTTTTTGTTTCTGTAGGTTTTCTTTGCCACCTTTTTTCCATTGCAGTAGATCGTGATTTTCAGTTTTTTGTATTTCTTGGCTTTGAAGATCCTGTTGTTCACAGCGTATCCTGTAACATAATATGTATTGCCTGATGCCGTGATCTTTTTGACCACATAATCACAGGTCATATAGCTGTGATTATCTATCCCTATGCTGCCTCCGAACTTTGCATAATTGGAAGCCGGTTTCTTTGATTTTGCTTTTGTACCGTATGCCGTCGCCGAACCCTCTTTTACATAAGCACAGACAGTATATTTGTATTTGTAAGCCTTCTTTTTCTTGTAAGTGAAGTGTCTTGTTTTGCTGCCTACAGTTTTGACCAGCTTGCTCCCTCTGTATATCTTGTACCCGGTCGCATCTTCGACACCGTTCCATCCGATGCCTACAGTACTCTTGCTCAGCTTCGTCACATATATAGTAGGCTTTGCAGGTTTTGGCGATGATACCGTTTGGGTGAAAGCCTGATCTGATGCCTGGATATCATAAGATGCTGTATTACCATATACTTGTATTATTGGAACCACTTTTATCGTTGTACTTTTTGAATAAGGGATCTTTATATGCCCGGTCGTAAGCGAAGACGATGACAACGCTCTCATCTCATACGATTCGTTGTTGGCGAATATATATATCCCTTTACTGTAAGCAGTATCTATTGTGTTTGCCCTGACAGAAAAATTTGCCTTGCCTGCAGCTGTCGTGATGCTGCAATAGTTCAACACCTTTTTTTCTGATAATTGATAAACCGACACGACCCACTCTATGCAGTTGCGATCTTGTTCACCTCATGGCCAGTGTGACCAGTCCGGTAGTGGACACTTCGCCCCCGTTGTATACGGTAGCTTCACAGGTGACCACAGCCTTTTCTTTATTTTCCTTTGCCACTTTCGCCTCTATGACAATCTCATCGCCGGGCTCGATCTTCTTCTTGAATTTCACCTCGTCGATCCCGATAAAATACGGTATCCTGCCTGCATATCTTTCTGCAGAAAGGAGGAGCACATCTGCAGTCTGCGCCATGGCTTCCACGGTGAGGACGCCGGGCATCACCGGCGCGCCCGGGAAATGGCCCTCAAAGTAAGCCAGCCCCGGATCCAGAAAAGCTGCCGCTTTGATCCTCTCTCCCGGTTCCATTTCCAGCACTTCGTCTATCATCAGCATAGGTTCTCTGTGAGGTATGACTTCTTTGATCTGATCTTTGTTCATCAATACTTCTTTCATTTTGATTCCCTCCTGACTGACCTTAACGTTCCTTCTTCTATCTTGATTATTACCAATGCCGGTCTCGAAGTCAAGCCCATATAACAAGTAAAACAGAGCCTCCCGAAAGGAAGACTCTGTCTCTATCAAAACATTTTAGGTTTTGGATCTTTTGCAGATCAGTCCGGATTATTCGATCACCAGGCATTTCTTAGGACATTTTTCCACGCATACCCCGCAGGTAACGCATGCTTCTTTGTCCACTTTCCATACCTTTTCTTTTCGATCCACTTCCAGTGCCGAAACAGGACAGTTCTTTGCACATATTCCGCAATAGATGCAGTCCTCTTCATTGCACTTCAGTTCTCCGCCCGAAGGCGCAGCTCCGCCGCCGGAAGCTGCCTTCTCGGTCTGCGGTATATCAAATGAATCGATGACCTTTTCAGTCCCCGGTTCTGTATATTCCGGAGCCATGTCCAGACATTTCTTTGGACACACTTCTGCGCAGCATCCGCACTGGACGCACTGCATTCTTTCGATAGTCCATGTTCTTGCCTTTTTATCCACCGTAATTGCATTAGTAGGGCATTTCTTGCCGCATATACCACACAAAATACAGCTCTTTTCGTCAATGTCTATATGACCTCTCGTTCTTTCCTGCCACTCTCTCGGTATAACCGGGTACATAAGAGTTGCTGGCTTTTTGAACAAGCTTTTCATTACGACTTTTCCAATTTTAAAAGTTGCCATCACTCTCACCTACCTTTCTGTACAACTGATGCATGGGTCAATAGTCAGTACGAGCATAGGCACATCCGCCAGATCGCATCCCTGTAGAGTTTTTACCATAGCAGGGATATTTGCGTTGGTCGGTGTCCTGACTCGCATCCTCTCGAGGAATTTTGTGCCTTCATCAAAGCCCTTGGCATAATAGAAAGCTTCTCCTCGCGGCTGCTCCAGCCTTGAAACGAATTCGCCTGTGACATTTCCCTTTACCGGAACTTCGATGGCTCCGTCCGGGATCTGTGATACTGCTTTTTCGATGAGCTCGATGGACTGGAATATTTCTCCGATCCTGACCTTGCATCTTGCGTAGCAGTCTCCTTCAGTGGCGATGACAGGAGCAAAGTCCAGCTGGTCGTAAACGCCGTGGCCGTTCAGTCTCATGTCCTGTTCCACCCCGGAAGCTCTTACCATAGGGCCTACTGCTCCCAGTTCTATAGCTTCTTCTTTTGAAAGGACTCCAACACCTACCAGTCTGTTCTTTACGGAAGTATCATCCATAAATACATCTGTCAGATCTTTGATCTCTTTCTTTATTCCGTTGAGCGTATTCACCATTTTTGCGAGAGTCTCGTTGTCGATGTCTTTTCTGAGTCCTCCCACTTTGCATACTGAGAATATTACCCTGCCGCCTGTAGTCTCTTCAAAGAGATCCAGAATGGTCTCTCTGACTCTCCAGCAATGCTGGAACAGACTCTCAAATCCGAATCCGTCTGCCAGCAGTCCCAGCCACAGCATATGCGAGTGCATCCTTGACAGTTCATGCCAGATAGTCCTCAGATATTCTGCTCTTTCAGGGACCTTGATATCCATCGCTCCTTCAACGGCGGTGCAATATCCCCAGCCGTGTCCGAAACTGCATATCCCGCAGATCCTTTCGATTACATATACCATTTCGGTATATTCCTTTTTTTCCACCAGTTTTTCCAGCCCTCTGTGGATGAATCCAATTGAAGGGATGGCTTCGATCACCTTTTCGTCTTCGATCACCAGATCCAGATGGACCGGTTCAGGAAGAACAGGATGCTGTGGTCCGAAAGGAATAATAGTTCTTTTACCCATTGTTTCTACCTTCCTTTCTATTTCTTTCTCCAAGGAGTCTCTTCAGCAACCGTAAAGAAATGTCCGTTATAGTCCAGCTCATTGTGCAGGAACTTGATCCCGAACAGGTCATGCATTTCGTTTTCATAAATGAACGCATGCCAGTATTCCTTTGTTACGCTTTCAACTTCTTCGTTTTCTCCGATAACTAATCGTAAATTCAACAGCACATGATCCTTGTCGAAAGAATACAGGATCTCAAATCCGTTTTCCTTCGTAGTTGCACATGCCTGTCCCAGCCTGTAACCGTCAGCCTTAAGATTTCTGACTCTGCTCAGCAGTTCGGGAGCGGTCACATTCTGAATGTCCTGAATCATATATTTCTTTTCACTCATTGTGCTTTTTCCTCCTCTGCCGGTGCCGGAACGGCTTTCTCCATTCTGGCCCTCTTTTCAGCCAGCACGCCAAGACCTTTTACAACGCCATCTATGATGGCTTCCGGTCTTGCTGCACAGCCGGGCACATAGCAGTCTACAGGGATGACTGTGTCCACACCTCCAAGTATGTTGTAGCATTCTTTGAATATGCCGCCGTTGTTGGCGCATATCCCGATGGCAACAACTACCTTCGGCTCAGGCATCTGATCATATATCTGCTTTACTACATCTTTATTCTGTTCATTGACAGAACCGGTAACCAGGAAAACATCTGCATGTTTTGGATTCCCGGTATTTATGATCCCGAATCTTTCAACGTCGTACATAGGTGTGAGGCAAGCCAGAACTTCTATGTCACAACCGTTACAGCTGGATCCGTCATAATGGATTATCCATGGTGACTTTGCTACATATGACATTCTATCGCCTCCTTATATAAATAACAGAACGAACAGGTTTATTGTACCCGCAACTACAGCAACTATCCATGCTGAATTGAGCGCAACATTCCACTTCATTCTTGCAAAGCTGTTGTCGATGAATATTTCAAGGAAATATGCCAGCAGGGCAACAACTACGCCAATAACGGCTCCCCATACAGTTCCGTTCACGAAGAACAGGAACACTATAGCGAGTAAAAATACATTTTCATACCAGTGAGAAATCTCGATCAGTGCCATAGTTTTTCCTGAGAATTCTGTGGTAAGTCCTTTTACCAGTTCCTGATGCGCATGATGCGACATAGAAAGGTCAAAAGGTGATTTTCTGAACTTTATGGTCAGAATAAATACATATCCGATAAACAGTCCTATCATAGGAAGGAACGACATGTTGTCGCTTTCCATTATCTTGCTGACCTGGAAGCTGCCTGTGAACATGTAGAATCCCACGCAGGCTATCAGAACCATCGGCTCATAAGCCAGCATCTGAAGCAGTTCTCTTTCCGCACCTATCTGTGAATACGGGGAATTTGACGAGAAAGCCGCAATGATCAGGAACACGCTGGCCAGAGTCAGAGTGAACATTATCAGCAGCAGACTTTCACCTGCAAAGAAGAATCCTCCTGTTACAACTACGAAGATGAAGAAGCACAGCACATAGAAGTCCTGTATCCTGTTGACTGTGATATCTTCCTTCTCTATCAGTTTGAAAAAATCATAGAACGGCTGAACGATAGGAGGACCTACACGACCCTGCATCCTTGCCGTTATTTTTCTGTCTATACCTGCCAGCAGTCCGCCTACGATCGGAGCCAGAACTACGTAAGCAACGACCGATATTATTATCTTTATCACTTTACATACCTCCCAACAACGAAGCGACCACAAGGCCCCATGATACAACGATCACGACCGATGTCACAATAACACCGATGACATTCATTCTGTTTTCATTGAAATATCCGTCCATATACCAGTTTCTCAGGGATACTGCCTGATCCTGCTTCATAGCATTCTCAAACGTAAGGTCATCGCCTTTGTTCACACCTGACATGTATATAGGAACGATCCTCTTCTTTGTCTTTCCGAATCCGAAAGCAAACAACAGCACCAGTACGGCTACCATTATGCACAGTATGGTCATATTGTTAGACGTCAATGCAAGAGCATTCACTGTGCCGAAGCTGACCGAGAGATACGGCACGATCATATAAGCTGACATAATCGGGAATCCCAGACATATGACAACTGTCAGTATTGTCAGCACCATATGCACGAAAGTCTCTTCGCCGTGTATCTTGTTCTGTATGTTTTCCTGACCTGCCATAGTTGCAGACAGCTTGCCCATCCACTTGGTCCAGTAGAATGCAGTCGCAGCCGATCCGAAACAGATTATGACTACCAGGATGATGTTCTTTGAATCTATGAACGAAACCATCGTTGCCCATTTTGCGATCAGCATTCCGAAAGGTGCCAGGAACATTCCCGCGATACCTACCAGCATGCAGCGCGCCAGTCTCGGCAAACGCTCGAACAGTCCATCCATATCCTCTATGTTTCGACTGCCGATCTGATGTTCGGCCGTACCTACGCAGAGGAACAGCAGAGCCTTGGTCACTGCATGGAATACGATGAGCATGATACCTGCCCAGACCGCACCCGCACTGCCTACGCCGCCGCAGGCAACTATCAGTCCAAGATTGGCGATAGTCGAGTAAGCCAGAACTCTCTTTGCATTGGTTTGAGATATGGCTGCAAAGGAAGCCATAAGGAAAGTAATACCTCCGACCATCATGGCCATGACCCCGGCAACGTTCCATCCAAGGACCGGAGCCAGTTTAATGATCAGGAACACGCCTGCTTTTACCATTGTTGATGAATGGAGCAAAGCAGATGTAGGCGTAGGTGCTACCATAGCTCCGAGGAGCCAGCTGTCGAACGGCATCTGAGCTGCCTTTGTGATCCCGGCGAAAACCAGGAATACGGCAGGCGCCACCACGCTGTATCCCATAGCTCCTATGGTCAGCATAGTCGACAGTTCTACAGTACCATAGCTGGTACCGAGAATTATGATTGCGATCACAAATCCAAGACCGCCGGCAAGGTTCATCACCAATGCTCTGAAAGCGTTTCTTGTTGCGATTTTGTCTTCGTTTTTCTTCTTGTGACAAAGGCCGTTGTAGCCGATGAGGAAGAAGGAAGCCAGCGAAGTGATCTCCCAGAAGAAATAGAGCCAGATCAGGTTGTTTGACATAACCAGTCCGTTCATTGCTCCAAGGAAAATAAACATAACACAGAAGAACCAAGGCCTTCTGTCAGGTTCACCGTCTTTGCGGTGCTTTTTGTCATCTTTCATATATCCCAGTGCATAGACTGCGATAAGTGTTCCGATGATTCCGATGATCAGTACCATGATCATAGAAAGTCTGTCTATATACATATTGTATGAGACGTCGATCCCGTGACCCTTGGTAAGCTCGAACCATACCATTAATGGCGTCTGGATGATAGCAAAAACAGGTGCCAGGTATCTTTTGTGCATGATACCGAGAACAATGATCATGATAGCAAGTGCTATCTCGATATACATCATGCATTGTCCTATTGTTTCAGCGTGTGCGACCTTGAAATACTGGCCTCCATCACCGAAATTCTGTACAACGAGAAAAATCGATACCGCTGCGATCACCGCTGCTGATATCTTGACGATTATATCCCTTGCTGCATCTGTTTTGAGTATCAAAAGAGCTAAGCCGATTATTATCGGAAAAATGATTAGAAAAATAATAGTGCTCATTTAATCCTCCTAAAATGATAATTATTTGTTGTGTATGACACAATATCATTATATATATATGAATGTTATAAAACAAGCGAAATAGTATATATTGAAATTTCTGATTATTAACTTTCTTGCTGTCTTATCCGACCCTGCAGGCTGAAGGTTTTGCCTTCGGTGATTTCCACGTCGAGAATGGTTCCCACAAGATTGTTACCACCTTGAAAATTAACCGGTTTGAACCCTTCAGTCCTGCCCGTCAGCACGGTCTCATCCGACTTGCTCGGCCCGTCTGCCAGTACTTTTTCGATTTTTCCTTCGCGGGCTTTGTTCTTTTCCGCAGAGCTTTTATTGATGATCTCCACCAGTCTGTTGAACCTTTCATGTTTCAAGAATTCGGGAATCTGATCGCTGAATTCCTCTGCCGGAGTACCCTTCCTCACAGAATAAATGAAAGTGAAAGCCGAATCGAATCCAACCTTTTCGCACAGCGAAAGAGTCTTCCGGAAATCCTCTTCAGTCTCCCCGGGAAAGCCGACTATTATATCAGTCGTGACAGCGATATCCGGTCTGGCTTTTCGCAGCTTTTCTATGATCGTCAGATAATCTGCCGCCGTGTACTTTCTGTTCATGCGGGCCAGCACATCGTCGCTGCCCGACTGGACCGGCAGATGGATGTGGCTGCACAGACTGTCGCAGTCCGCATAAGCCTGTATCAGCCTGTCGGAAATATCCTTTGGGTGAGACGTCATAAAACGGACTCTGTCGATCCCGTCCACCTCATCTATCATGTACAGCAGATCTGCAAAATCTCTGCCGCCGCCTCCCCTGTATGAATTGACATTCTGCCCCAGCAGCGTGATCTCTTTGACGCCGTCTGCCGCAAGGTTTCTTATTTCATCCATCACAGCTTCCGGCGTCCGGCTCCGCTCCCGCCCTCTCGTATAGGGCACGATGCAGTATGTGCAGAAATTGTTGCAGCCGTACATTATATTGACGAAAGCCTTGTGTCTGTAGAGCCTCTTCGAAGGAAGCCCCTCCACGACCTCGCCGCCGCCGGGCCAAATCTCTGTCTGTTTTTCCTTTTCCGTTACTGTCTTTTCCAGCAGGTCCGGAAAACGATGGATGTTGTGAGTGCCGAAAATAATATCCACCCATGGGTAGCTGGATTTCACCTTGTCTATTACATGCTGCTGCTGCATCATGCATCCGCATATGCATACAACAAAATCGGGGCGGCTTTCTTTTATCTTTTTCAGCTGCCCCAATGTTCCAAAAAAACGTTCGTCTGCGTGTTCTCTCACACTGCATGTATTTATGATCGCCACCTGCGCATCTTCTCTTTTTCCCGCAGGGACGTATCCCATCTCGACGAGCATCCCGGCCAGAGTCTCGGAATCCCTTTCGTTCATCTGACACCCGAATGTCTGTATGTGAAAAGACTTAGTCCTGTTCATGTCGCCTGTCTCTGCCCATCAGAATATCCACAGCATCCACAGCTTTGATCTGGCCGTTGATGACTTTATAAATATGCTCTGTGATAGGCATCTCCACGTGGACCTTTTTAGCCAGCTCATAAGCGGCTTCCGTAGTGAACATGCCTTCAACTACCATTCCGACTTTTTTTGTGGCTTCCTTAGGATCCATTCCTTCGCCGATCATGATCCCGCATCTTCTGTTTCTGGAATGCATACTGGTGCAGGTCACTATCAGGTCGCCCACTCCCGCCAGTCCGGCAAAAGTCGCAGGCTGCGCTCCCAGTGCCACGCCCAGTCTGGAGATCTCAGCCAGTCCCCTGGTCATCAGCGCTGCTTTGGCGTTGTCGCCGAATCCCAGTCCGTCGGTGATCCCGGCTCCCAGAGCTATGATGTTTTTCAGCGATCCGCCCAGTTCCATGCCTACCACGTCATCGCAGGTGTAGATCCTGAACCGCTCAGTCATGAATACATCCTGGATGTATTCTGCATTTTCTCTTTCGCGGCTGCCCACAGCAACTGTAGTCGGAAGCAGTCTTCCCACCTCTTCAGCATGAGACGGTCCGGAGAGGACCACATATTTCAGATCCGGTTTGATCTCGTAGGCAATCTCCGACATCCTCTTCAATGTCTTCTGTTCGATCCCCTTTGCCACATTCACAATGACCATATCATCTTTGATGAACGGGAGAGCGCCTTCAAAAGCGCCTCTGAAATACTGAGCCGGTGCAGAGAACAGAGCGATGTCCGCTCCTGACAGAGCTTCCTCCACAGTATCCGCTGCCGTCAGTCTGTCCGGAAATTCGATCCCCGGCAGATACTTGACATTCTCTCTCTTTTCAGTCAGCTCCTTCAGATGATCCTTGTCGATGTCCCAGATCTTTACATCGTGGCCTTTGTTCGCCAAAGTGATCGCCAGAGCGGTGCCCCAGCTTCCTGCTCCGATTACTCCTATCTTTTTCATTATTTGCTCCTTAACTTATCAAAACTGATTTTATCTTCCTCGCCTTTTGCCAGGCGAACTATATTGGTTCTGTGTTTGAACAGGACCAGTGCTGCCATCACTATACTGTCTGCCAGAAATTCCGGCATGAAATACCATGTTATAAATGGCAGTGCGATACATCCCACTACCGATCCCACCGACATCCTTCTGCCGATCAGTACGCCCAGCACTACAATGATCAGCGCAGTGACTCCTATCCGCGGGTCCAGCATCAGCATCACTCCGAAAGCTGTAGCGACGCCTTTGCCGCCTTTGAACCTGAAACATACCGGCCAGATATGTCCCAGCAGCACCGGGATCGCCATTGCCATCCCCCCTATGTCACCTGCCGCCAGTCTTCCTGCCAGCACCACCAGCATCCCCTTTGCCACATCTATGACCAGAGTCGTAGCTCCCGCTTTTTTGCCTAGCACCCTCGTTGCGTTAGTAGTGCCTGCATTTCCGCTGCCTTCTTCCTTTATGTTTATCCCTTTTGCTCTTGCGATCAAAGTCGCCGGGGAAATGTTGCCGACAAAATAAGCCGCGATCATCATTCCCACTATCAGTATTATTTCACTGTTTGAACATTCCCGGGTGTGCATCAGCAGCATCCGAACAAACTCATACATCTTCCTTTTCACCTTTTTCTCTGAATACGAATTTTATTGAAGTACCGTCGTACCCGAAAGCCTCGCGTATCTTGTTTTCCAAATATCTGGAATATGAAAAATGCATCAGCTTTCTGTCATTTATCTGGAACGAGAACAGAGGCGGTTTTACTCCGACCTGCGTCCCGTAATAGATCTTCAGTCGTCTCCCCTTGTCCGACGGCGGCTGTTTCATCATGACTGCGTCCGATATGAGGCTGTTCAGTTTTCCTGTAGGCACCCTCATGGCTCTGTTTTCTGCAACCACCTTCGACATGCCCAGCACCTGTTCCACTCGCTGATGCTTCAGCACTGATATGAACACCGACGGCGCATAGGACATGAATGTCATTTCCTTCGCTATTTCTCTTCTAAAGTCGCTCATGGTCCCGGTCTCTTTTTCGATCAGGTCCCATTTGTTCACTGCGACAACGATCCCTTTGCCCGCTTCGTGAGCGACCCCGGCTATCTTTTTGTCCTGCTCGGTTATGCCCTCGACTGCATCGATCATCAGCAGACAGACATCGCACCGCTCTATGGCAGCCACCGCCCTGATGACGCTGAACCGCTCAACATCCTCATTGACTTTGCTCTTTCTCCGGATGCCGGCCGTATCCACCAGCATATATTTTTCACCGTCTTTTTCAAAGGGCGTATCTATGGAATCTCTCGTAGTCCCGGCAATGTCTGATACTATAACTCTGTTTTCGCCCAGTATCTCGTTTATGAGAGAGGACTTGCCCACATTCGGCTTGCCGATCACTGCGATGTTTATTCTCTCTTCTTCATCTTCTCCGCTGCCTTCGGGGAAAAGATCCAGCACCAGATCCAGAAGGTCTCCTATCCCCAGCATATTTGCGGAAGATATGGGAACCGGTTCGCCCAGCCCCAGTTCATAGAAATCATAGAAATCGTCAGGCAGACTGCCCTTGTCCACTTTATTCACCACCAGCAGCACATTGTCGGATTTTCTCCTGAGCATTTCCGCAACTTCGTGATCGGCCGTCGTCAGGCCTTCTTTTCCGTCTACCATGAACAGGACAACGTCTGCGGTCTCCATGGCGATCTCCGCCTGCTCCCGCATCTGAGAAGGTATGACTTCCGCATTTGAAGGTTCTATACCTCCCGTATCTATAACAGCAAAATCCACGCCGCTCCATTCGGCTTCCGCATAGATCCTGTCTCTTGTGACTCCCGGAGTATCCTCAACGATAGCCACTCTCTTTCCCACCAGTCGGTTGAAAAAGGTGGATTTGCCTACGTTGGGCCTGCCCACTACAGCCACTACCGGCTTACTCATCGAAAATCCCTCCTATAAATCCTTCCGGGTCGAAGGCCTTCAAGTCTTCCACGCCTTCGCCCACGCCGACATATTTGATCGGCATATCGAATTCATCCGCTATTGTAACAGCTATTCCTCCCTTGGCCGTACCGTCCAGTTTGGTCAGCACCACGCCGGAAAGCTCCGTGACTTCGCCGAATTCCTTTACCTGAGAAACGGCGTTCTTCCCTGTAGTCGCATCCAGGACCAGCAGAGTTTCTCTTTCCGCTTCCGGGAATTCTCTGTCTATGACTCTGTTCATCTTTTCCAGTTCATCCATCAGGTTCTTTTTGTTCTGCAGCCTTCCGGCAGTGTCGCATATGAGCACGTCTATGCCTCTTGCTCTTGCCGACTGACAGGCGTCGAAGAGCACCGCCGAGGGATCCGCGCCTTCCGTGTGCTTTATTACATTGACGCCGATCCGGTCGCCCCATATCTCCAGCTGCTCGCCGGCCGCTGCACGGAATGTGTCGGCTGCCGCCAACAGAACAGTCCTGCCGTCCTGCTGACACCGATAAGCTATTTTCCCGATGGATGTGGTCTTTCCGCCGCCGTTGATCCCGATCATCATTATGACCAGCGGAGTCTTTTCCGACAGCTTCAGAGCATCGCCCTTGTCTACCATTTTGGTCAGGACTTTTTTCAGTATCACTTTTACCGTCTCCGGTTTTTTGATCCCTTCATTTTTTATTGTCTCTCTGACTCTGTCCATTATGTGCATAGTAGTTTCCATGCCCATATCGGACGTGATCAGGATCTCCTCCAGATTGTCCAGCATATCTTCATCCACTTCGGCCCTGCCCATTATGGCGTCGCTGATCCTCTCGGACAGCTTCCCGAAGAAAGACTTCTTTTCTTTGAATTCCATTCTTTATTATCCCTTTCCTATTCCTATACTGCCGGCTCTTCGCCCATACGCAGTGAATACACTTTCGACACTCCGCTCTCCGGCATAGTAATGCCGTACATGACGTCCGCATGTTCCATGGTCGTCTTCTGGTGAGTGATCAGAGTGAACTGCACCCCGCCGAATTTTCTCACATAGTTTCCGAATATGTCCAGGTTGCTGTCGTCCAGGGCAGCTTCTACCTCGTCCAGCACACAGCACGGCGTCGGTTTGGTCTTCAGCACCGCAAACATGAGAGCTATTGCAGTCATGGTTTTTTCGCCGCCCGAGAGCAGGTTGATGTTCTTCAACTGTTTGCCCGGCGGCTGAGCGTTTATTTCTATCTCTGAATCGAAAGGATCGTCCTCATCGCTGAGAGTGATCTTTGCATGACCTCCGCCGTACAGCTCTCTGAAAACACTTTCGAAATTGATCACTACCTGGTCGAAGCTTTCTTTGAATTTGGCCCTGATTATTTTATCCATGTCGGAAATGATCCTGTTCAGCTCTTCCATGGATCTGACTATATCATCTCTCTGCCCCGTGAGGAATTCATATCTCTCACTGACAGTTTTGTATTCTTCGATGGCGCCTACATTGACTTCGCCTAGTTCTCTGATCCTCTTTTTGATCTCCCTGTTTTCCTTTACAGCAGAAGACATTACGAACTCCGGATCTCTGAAATCTATCGCCTGTACGTAGGATATCTCGAATTCTTCCCACAGCTTGTTTCTTGCATTTTCCAGCTGAGTATCCTGTCTGGCCTGCCTGATATCCAGATCGTTTTTCTGATTGGCCAGAGCAAACGCTTTCTCATCCAGAGCTTCTTTTTCTCTGCCGGCTTCATCGTTTTGGGCCGTCGCTTTGTTCCTCTTTTCAGTAGATTCGTTCAGGCTGCTGTCGATGGTTTCTTTTTCCTTTTGTTTGGCTTCTATCTCCGCATCATTGCCGGTGCAGAACAGCTCCAGTTCTCTTTTCTCTTCGGTCTGTTCTCTAAGAGCAGCGTTCTTTCTTTCCTTATCGTCTTCAAAGTTTTTCATTGCTTCATTGACTTTATCCACAATGGCGTCCACTTTGCTCTTTTCGCTCTCGCAGTTGGTCACGGCGATCCTGGCTTCTGTTATTTCATTTCCCGCAGCTTCCAGCCTTTCTTTCTCTCTGTCGTATTTCTCAGTTTCCTCTTCCAGGCACTCTTCCAATTCATGGGCTTCTCTTTCCGCCGCTTTCATTTCATCGGCCAATCTCCCTGTGGTGCTCTCCGAGTTCTTCTGTTCTTCTTCTATGTTCTTCAGTTCTCTCATCCATTTTTCCGAGTCGTTTTCGAAATCAGAAAGAGCGGTCTTGATGACGGTGATCTCATTTTCCTTAGCGAAGAGGTCTTTCTCTCTGTCGTTGATCTCCCTGTCCTTTTCGGATATTTCTGTCAGAGCTTCTTCTCTGGTGTCTCTGGATTCATCCAGCTTTTTCGCTGCACCGGACTGTTCCTCTTCCATCTGAGAAAGCCGATCTTCCAGCTGCGCGATCTCTGCTTTTCTTTCCAGTATATTAGCCGACTTGTTTCGATATCTTCCGCCTGTTATGGCTCCGCCGGCGTTGATTATTTCTCCCTCCAGCGTCACGATCTTGTATCCGTGTCCGTTGCGTCTTGTCAGACCTATGGCGTTGTCCATTGTGTCCACAACTATCACATTGCCCAGCAGATACTCTATGACTTTTCTGTATCGCTCATCATATGTTATGCAGTCCACGCCATATCCCCGAAATCCGGGTGCTATAGAAATGCCCGTCTCTCTGCGCACTTCTCTAGGTCTGATGGAACTGACCGGCAGAAATGTGAGTCTGCCTGCTTTGTTTTCCTTCAACATATTTACAGCCTTTTTCGCCACATCTTCGTCTTCGCATATTATATTCTGCATGGTGGCGCCAAGAGCCGTCTCTATTGCCGTCTCCAGACCGGCCGGCACCTTTATCAGGTCTGCGACCACTCCGTCAACTCCGTCAGGCTGTCTCTTCATCATGAATTTTACAGCATTGTTGTATCCTTCATAATTGCTTTCCATTTCTTCGATGGTCTTCTTCCTGGCAGATGTCTTTCCCATCTCTATTTTCAGATCTTCCAGTATTTTCGCGCAGTCTCTCTCTGTGCTGACACTTTCATTATATTTTTCACGGCACTTTTCCTTGTCGTTTCTCAGCTGATCCAGATGTGACTGTATGGCAGTCTTTTCATCCTCTGCTCTTCCCAGCAGCGCCCGGGAGTCCCTGCTGGTGCTCTCACCCGAATCCTTTTCTGAGACTATGTCGTTTCGGCGCCTGTTCAAAGTATCTCTCAGGCTTTCTATGCTGGAGATCTGCACGCTCTTGCTGCTGATCTCGCTCTGCAATTCAAAAAGTCTGTTCTTTTTCCTGTCTATCTCTGCGCCGGCATCTTCAAGAGATACAGACTCTGCTCCGTGACTTTCTGTTTTCTGTGTCAGTTCTCTCTGCAGTCTTTCCAGCTCTCTGTCCCAGCTCTCCTTTTTCTCAAACAGCTCTCTGGAATTGTCCTTTTCCCTGTCGATCTTTCTTTCCAGTTCTTCTATTTCGCCGGACAGTCTTTCATTGTCTTTATCGATCGCCGACAGTCTTTCTTTCTTTATCTCGCCCCGGTTCACCAGGCCGTTTATCTCTTCTATGACGGATACCTGCAGCGTCCTTGCAGCATCGATCTCACGTTCCAGTCTTTCCCGTTCCTCTGTTCCCGCGGAAATTATACGACCTATCTCGTCTCTCTGTTCTTTTGTCTCATCTATGCGGCTCTGCAGAGCCTTGATATCCTCTTCAACAGTCTTGTTCTTTTCTTCAATGCTTTCGATATTTTTCAGAGTGATATTGATTTCCAGTTTCTCGTGTCTGTCCCGCAGCTCAAGATATTCGGTCGCCTTTTCACTATCGCTTTTCAGTCCGTCTATCCGGCCTTCTATCTCGCCTATGATATCGCTGACACGCTCCATGTTGGCAGAAGCCGAAGCCAGCTTTCTTTCAGCGTCTGCTTTCTTGCTTCTGTACATTACGATCCCGGCAGTCTCCTCTAGTATTTCTCTTATGCTTTCTGTATTGTTGCTGATGATGTCGGAGATCTTTCCCTGTCCGATTATGGAATACCCTTCAACGCCGATGCCCGTATCCATTATCAGTTCTCTGATGTCACGCATGCGGCACTGGTTGTTGTTTATCAGATATTCGCTCTCGCCGGATCTGTACATCCTTCTGGTTATCGCAACTTCATTGTAATCTATATCCAGTTCTCCCTCGGAATTATCGATGACCAAAGTCACCTCCGCCATTCCTCTGGATTTTCTGCTGGCCGTCCCTGCAAAAATGACGTCTTCCATCTTCTCTCCCCGCAGGGCTTTGGCGCTCTGCGCTCCCAGCACCCATCTTATGGCGTCGCATATGTTGCTCTTGCCGCTGCCGTTGGGCCCTACAACGCAGGTTATACCTCTGTCGAATTCTATAGTGACAGGTTCTGCAAATGATTTGAATCCGTGTATTTCTATCCTTTTAAAGTACATATTTTTCTCCCCTTAAAATAGCTTCCCTGGCTGCATTCTGCTCAGCCTCTTTTTTACTGTGTCCTTTTCCCTGTCCATACACCACATCATTTACCAGCACTTTCACGTAAAATATCTTTGCGTGATCCGGTCCCTCTTCATCCACCAGAACATACTGTATCTGTACCGGTCCTCTGCTCTGCATTTTTTCCTGGAACTCGCTCTTGTAGTCCGTATGCAGCTTGCCGCTGACCGCATCATTTATCCTCTGTGCGAAAAGTCCCAGCACCAGCTCTTTGGTCCTGTCGTATCCGGAATCTTTGTATATGGCGCCGATGATGGCTTCCATGGCGTCTGCTATTATGGATTCGCGATTCCTGCCGCCGGTCATTTCTTCGCCTTTTCCCAGCTTGAGCATTTCCCCCACGCCGAGACGTCTTCCCATTTCCGCAAGAGAATTCTCGCAGACCACCAGGGCTCTGTACTTTGTCAGATATCCCTCTTTCTTCGAGGGAAGCCGGTCATACAGTTCTTCGCCTATGATCGCGTCGAAGAACGCATCGCCCAGAAATTCCAGACGTTCATTGCACTCTGCCCTGGGCAGATTCTTTTCACGGGTATATGAACTGTGCGTGACCGCCTGTTCCAAAAGTCCTGCATCTTTGAAAACATATCCTGTTTTACTCTGAAAATCATTCCTGGTCACTGTTTACGATCTCCTCGATCTCCAGAACCGAATTCTGGATCTTCTGTACAACACCTTCTTCTGCAAACGGTATCCCCTTTAATATCGTATTCTTTACCGCATTGGCATTGGACGATCCGTGCATCTTTATCACAGCGCCCTTGACGCCCAGTATAGGTGCTCCGCCGTACTCGGAATAATCGAATTCGGATTTCAATTCACCCAGTTTATCCTTTAGGAACATGGCCCCGATCATTGCTTTCGGCCCCTCTGTAAATTTCTTTTTTACCAGACTGAGGATATTCATCGCCAGACCTTCTGTCAGCTTTAGTATGACATTGCCGACAAATCCGTCGCAGACGATGACATCGCATGCGCCCCTTGGCACTTCTCTGGCTTCCACATTCCCCGCAAAATTCATATGGCTCTTGTCCAGCAGTTCATAGGCAGCCTTGGTCAATGTGGATCCTTTGTTTTCTTCGACCCCCAGATTGACAAGGCCCACCGTCGGCTCTGTCCTGCCCAGGACTTTTTCCATGTATATGCTGCCCATCATTGCAAACTCCAGCAGGTTGTTCGGCTTGCATTCCGAGTTCGCTCCGGCATCCACCAGCAGCGAAGGCTCTCCTCCCAGCATAGGATATACGCTGGCCAGGGCCGGTCTGTCTATCCCCTGGATCCTGCCCAGGATGAACAGTCCACCTGCCATCAGTGCTCCCGTATTGCCGGCAGAAACAAAAAGGTCGCCCTCTCCGGTCTTGACCTTGTTTATTCCCACCACCATGGATGAATCTTTCTTTGTTCTCACAGCCTTTACGGGAGCATCGTTCATTTCGATCTGCTCTTCCGCATTGTATACTGTTATCTTTTCTGCATCATAACTGTATTTCGCCAGCTCTGCATTTATCAGTTCTTCTTTTCCTATTATACATATGGTATCTTCGACAGCCATCTGCTCTGCAGCCAGGACCGCACCTTCAACTACAACTCCCGGCGCATCGTCGCCGCCCATTCCATCCAGCATTATCCTCACATCTACACCTCCAGCATCATAACTTCGGGGTGACAGCTTACGTTATACTGAGGGCATGTAAAGCATTCGAAAAATTCCGGCGCATCGTCCCTCTCTATGGTCGTGAATCCGGCTTTTCTGAAAAAGCCGGGGGCCCGCGCCACCAGATACAGTCTGCTGCCTCCCAGTTCTCTTACCTTGTCTATTGCCTTGTCCAGCATTATTTTTCCTATTTTCAATTTCCTGTAGGTTTTGTCTACAGCTATTCCGTCTATTATGAATTCCCCTTCGCGGCGGGCCAGCACTACTGCTCCCGCCAGGAATCTGTCGTCTCCGTGGACGATCTGCCAGCACTGCACCAGATCGGTAGGCACCGGTTCCTCTTCAGAGAATTCAAGTTCGTTTTCTATAAAAAACTTTACCAGTTTTTCGTATTCGTCTGTCGACTCCATTCTGAGTTTCGGCTTCATTTACTATTTATCTCCTGTCTTGTTTTCCGGCGTGAATATCTTCAGTCTCTTGCGGAGAACGCTGAACTGAAGCGGCAGCTTTTCTCCCTTTTCTCCGTCCACATCTGTAGAGATGTCTATGTCGGATTCGATCCTCAGATCGTCTGTCTGGAACACCAGCACATGTCTGTTCTTCGGATGATTGCCCTGGAGTACGTTGACCAGCAGCGGTCCGAACTCGACTATCGGCATCTTTCTGAACAGTATGACGTCCAGCAGACCGTCGTTTATCTCCGACTCCGGCGATATCTTTTTGAACCCGCCTGCGGATTTCCCATTCATGACCACCATGAAATACATGTCTTCTTTATATGTCTTTTTAGGCGTGATCAGCCTCACCGGGAGCGGTTTCAGATTTGTCAGTTCGGACAGTCCCTTCAGATAATATGAAAAGACTCCCAGCGTGTTCTTCAGGTTGGGGTCTGTCTTCTGGCTCACATCCACCAGTGTCCCCAGCGCCGCCACGTTTATGAAGTATCTGTTGTTGCATACCCCTACATCAGCAATGGATATATGGTCCCCCAGCGCTACATCTATCATATCCTCTATCTCGGAAGGAAGATCGAAATAGTATGCAAAATCATTGGCCGTACCTGTAGGGAATATCCCCAGCGGCAGGTCTATATCTCTCTTTATCATTGCATTGACGCAGAGATTAATGGTGCCGTCTCCGCCGGCCACCAGTATTTGTCTGTACTCATCAACATCTATTTCATCCAGGGCAGCGTCGATAGCTATGCCCCTGGCAGATCTTACAGGTATGATCTGATACCCTGCAGCCTGGTATTTTTCTATTATGGGATCCAGATTATTCTTGAACAAGCCGTTCCCCGAATGAGGGTTGTAAAACAGCAGTACTTTCTCTCGTTTGCCTTCAATCATCTTTAATAAGCCTCCTTAATTCACCGATCAGATACAAAGAACCTGCGCCCAGTATCACATCGTGATCTTCGCCTGCCGAATCGGCCATGGCCAGCGCTGTCTTCGGATCTTTTGCAGTGATGCAGTTCCTGCCCCGTGCTTTCAGTTTTCCCGCCATAACGGAGCTGTCCAGCTTTCTCGGGTTGTCCGGCTCCACTGCAATAAAATCATTCCCTATGCAGACGGCCGCATCCAGTATGTCGTCCACAGCCTTGTCGGCCAGGACCCCTATGATCGTCAGAACATTTTTGCCGTAAAAGCAATCATCCATTGCCTTTACCAGAGCTTCCATACCTTCCCGGTTATGGGCTCCGTCCAGGACATACTTGTGTTTTTTGTCAAATACTTCAAAACGCCCTTTTTGCTTTGCTCTTCCAATGCCTTCATCCAGAGCCGGGCGCTCCACCTTTATTATACCTGATTTTCGCAGAATTTCAATAGTTGCAAGGGCACAGACAGCATTGTCTATCTGATGCTCGCCGCCCATGGATATCTCTACGTTCCCATATTCTGTGCCGTTTACATCGCAGTCAAAAGCGCATCCTGCCGCATCGACCCTTCTGATCTTCCTTCTGTATCTTGTAGTATCGTAGAGGACCGAGCCGTTCCTGTAAGCTTCCCGGGCGATCACTTTCGCCGCTTCCTCCTCATATACTCCGGATACCACCGGCACTCCCGGCTTTATAATGCCGGCTTTTTCCATTGCTATTTCTGTCAGCGTGTCTCCCAGACGGTCCATATGATCGTATGAAATGGATGTGATCACGCTGACCAGCGGGCTGTCTGTAATGTTGGTGGAATCGCCTCTTCCGCCCAGTCCTACTTCCAGGATCACGAAATCCGGGTCTTTCATTTGGAAAAACGCCACTGCCGCCGCCGTGACAACTTCGAATTCCGTTGGGCTGTCCATCCCTTCGGCCACCATTTTGTCCGCAGCAGCAAGGGCCTTGTCCGTACAGATCTCCAGTTCTTCATCGGTGATGTATTCGCCGTGATATTCGATACGCTCGTTGAATGTTTCAATGTAGGGGGAAGAATAGAGTCCGACTCTATACCCGGACGCCTCCAGCATTTCATATATGAATCTACAGACGGAGCCCTTTCCGTTGGTCCCCGCCACATGGATCACTTTCATGCCTTCCTGAGGATCTCCCAGCAGTTCCAGCAGTTTTTTTATGCGGTCCAGCCCCAGCCTGCTGCCGAAACGCAGGTACTGCCCCAGCTTTTCCACTGCAGTTTTCTTTGAGGTCTTTTCATTGGATCCGTTCATCAGATCTTTTTCTCCACCATTGCCAGTCTTTCGATGACTTTTGCCAGCATGTCTTCATATTTTACTTTCTTTTCTTTTTCTTCGTTTATCTTTTTCTCCGGCGCCTTATTGACGAATCCCGGATTGGACAGCATCTTGTCCACGCGGGCCACTTCGCCTTCCAGCTTTTTCTTTTCCTTCATGAGTCTTTCCTGCTCGGCTGCATAATCCACCAGTTCATCCAGCGGAATATATATTTCAGCTCCCGGTATCACTGCACTCATAACATCTTCCGGCACTCCGGCCTTGTCTTCTACGAATTTGATGTCGATGATATTGGCCAGCTTTTTGATGTATCTCACTCCGGCCATGCAGCACTTCAGCGCATCTCCCGATGCCATGATCACTGCAGTCAGTTCTTTGGACGGCGCCGCCTCGGCCTCGGCCCTTATATTTCTGATGGCGCGTATGGCTTCCTTGGCCATCTCCAGTTTCTCCGATTCCGCAGGATAATCGCTGGCTTCGCTGTACACCGGCCAATGTTCTTTGATCAGGAAGTTGTCTTTGTTGCCCGGGTCGGCTTTGCCTGCCGGCAGGAAGCTCCAGATTTCTTCGGTTATGAACGGCATAAAGGGATGCAGCAGCCTGAGCATGTCCTTCAGGGCTTTTACCAGCACCATCCTTGCCACTTTCTTGTCTTCTTCGTCATCGCCGTAGAGTCTGC
Organism: Eubacteriaceae bacterium; assembly: GCA_034927505.1. Taxonomy (GTDB): domain Bacteria; phylum Bacillota; class Clostridia; order Peptostreptococcales; family Anaerovoracaceae; genus RUG100. The sequence goes on along the minus strand of JAYFPY010000009.1, from coordinate 6,864 downwards.
CCTTTACGATTTCGATGTACCAGTCGCAGTACTCGTTCCATATCAGGTCATATACCTTCTGCCCGGCCATAGCCAGGTCGAATTTGTCCATGTGTTCTGTCACTTCTTTTGCAGCAGTGTTGACAGTGGAGATCATCCATTTATCTTCATCCTGCAGTTTGGCAGCCTTTTCGTCTGCCATTTCTTTAAAGTCGCCGTTCTCATCCTGCAGATTCATGATGACGAACCGAGAAGCATTCCAAAGTTTATTGGCAAAGTTCCTGGCGGATTCGATTTTGTCCTCGGAGAATCTCATGTCGTTGCCCGGGGTGATGCCCGTGGTCAGCATGAACCTGAGAGCGTCCGCTCCGTATTTGTCTATGATCTCCAGCGGATCGATGCCGTTGCCCAGGGATTTGCTCATTTTTCTTCCCTGAGAATCTCTTACCAGTCCGTGAACGTAAACGTATTTGAACGGGCTTTCTCCGGTCACTTCCAAAGCGGAGAACACCATCCTGACTATCCAGAAAAAGATGATGTCGTATCCTGTCACCAGCACATCTGTCGGGTAGAAGTACTCCAGATCCTTGGTTTTTTCCGGCCATCCCAGTGTGGAGAAAGGCCACAGCGCCGATGAGAACCAGGTGTCCAGAACGTCTTCGTCCTGATGGATCTTCGTGCTGCCGCACTTTGTGCATTTGTCGGGAGCTGTCTCGCTGACCATGATCTCGCCGCACTCTTCGCAGTAGTAAGCCGGGATCCTGTGCCCCCACCACAGCTGTCTGGATATGCACCAGTCGCGGATGTTTTCCAGCCAGTGCATATATACCTTTGTGAATCTTTCCGGAACATGTTTCAGCTGACCGCTCTTTGCGACTTCCATCGCCGGCTTTGCCAGGTCTTCCATCTTTACGAACCACTGCTCAGACAGCATCGGTTCTACGACAGTATGACATCTGTAGCATTCGCCTACAGGTATGGTCAGCTCTTCGGTTTTGACCAGGTATCCGGCTTCGTCCAGATCCTTCACCCATGCGTCTCGACATTCATATCTGTCCATGCCTTCATATTTGCCGGCCAGTTCGTTCATGGTTGCGTCCTCGCTGATACAGGACAGCTGTTCCAGCCCGTTCCTCTCGCCTACTTCAAAGTCATTCTGATCGTGGGCCGGAGTTATTTTAACTGCGCCGGTGCCCTTTTCCGGATCCGGATATATGTCTGCTATGACCGGTATCTCTTTCCCCACCAGTGGCAGGATCACATTTTTACCTACCATGTCTTTATATCTTTCATCTGACGGATGTACTGCTATTGCAACGTCTCCGAACATGGTCTCCGGCCTGGAAGTAGCAACCACGATCCCGTCGCCTCCGTCTGCTCCCGGATATCTGAAATACCAATACTTTCCGTTCTTGTCTTCGTGTTCTACCTCGGCGTCCGACAGGGAAGTCCCGCATTCCGGACACCAGTTTATCAGTCTGTTCCCTCTGTAGATCAGACCTTTTTCATACAGTTTTACGAAAAAAGCATTGACTGCTTTGCTGCAGCCTTCGTCCATGGTGAATCTTTCTCTCTCCCAGTCGCAGGAGTCTCCCAGTTTTCTGCACTGCTGAGTGATTTTGCCGCCGTAGATCTTCTTCCAGTCCCAGGCCCTCTTCAGGAATTCTTCTCTTCCGATATCTTCCTTTTCCTTGCCTTCATCTTCTCTCAGCTTGTTGACCACCTTGACTTCCGTGGCAATGCTGGCGTGATCCGACCCCGGCAGCCACAGCGCACTGTAGCCTTCCATCCTCTTCCACCTTGTCAGCACATCCTGCAGCGTCTGATCCAGCGCATGCCCCATGTGGAGCTGCCCCGTGATATTAGGAGGAGGCATCACGATAGTGAACGACTTTTTGTCCGGATCTCTCTCCGCCCGAAAAGCCCCTCTGCTCTCCCACTCATTATATATACGATCTTCAAAATCCTTCGGATCATATGTCTTTGCCAGATTCTTTTCCATTTATTTATCTCCTTTTCGTATAAATATCATTCACCAATATTGCTCAACTGCAGCCGCCATAGCACCTGCCTTGCTTTTGTCTTTCGGATCGCCGTCTTTTCGGATCGCCGTCTTTTCACATCGCATCTCGACAGATTACCATCTCTTCAAGTCGATGTCTTTTCGGATCGTATCTCGACGGATCGATGTAAGATCCTAATAAAAAAGCCCGTCCTGCAAAAGGACGAACTGGATTCCTTCAAATTTCCTATCCGCGGTACCACCTTTTTTCCACACTCCCTGACATTCATGCCCTGCATTTCTGTTTGACATCTCTGTTTGCATCCTGCCTGGCATTTCTGCCCTGCATTTCTGCCGGGTGCGGCGCTTCCTTGCTGCGAACTCCAAAGCAACCTTCACACTATGCTCTCCCGGAAACCTTCCAGCCCACGGATCCCCTTCTCTGACGGGCGCAGTCCTGCTACTCCTCTTCTTCAACGTTCATATTCTCTTGTACCGCTATATTCTATTGATTTTTTTCTTGTTTGTCAACCGATTTGTCGATGTGTCGGCCAGTTGACCCCTGTTGATCAACTTTGACAGACATCGGACACTTCGAAAACTCATCAATGCCGTGTTTTTTGCCGTTTGATGAGTTTTTAAACCATAAAAGCAACTTGTTTTGCCTTCGAAGATCGTCTTTCGACTCATCACATCACGCTTTTTTGCCATTTGATGAGTTTTCAGCTCCGGTTTGAGTCAAGCTCCGGTTTGAGTCAAGCCCCGGTTTGAGTCAAGCCCCGGTTTCTGTGGTCAAGCCCTGATTTGTGTCTAAATTAGATTCCTTCAGGTACGAAATCTACATCGTTTCCAGCTTTCCCTGCAGGGCGCTGCACTCTCTTATCATATCGGCTTTGATGGATCTTATCTTGTCTTTCTCCACTGCATTTTTGAAATCCATCTGGCTGTAATTCTTCTCCAACAGATATATCGCTTTCTGTATTTTCTCTGCAAAACGGTTTTTCATTGTCGCCATATCGGCGTCTGTATATCCCACGGTCATGTCCTCCTGTTTACGTATTGTCTGCCCGGTTTCTATTCTTTTGCTTACTGATCATTTATTCCCTGCCAGGCCGCCGGCCACATTGTCGTCTGTATTTTCAAAGGCCGCCTTGGTCTGTGCCAGCATGCTGCTGTATCTCTTCATTTCTTTTATGAGTTCCGGGCTCGTAGTGTCCTGCATGTTGTCCAGTGTATCTTTCAGCTTGTCGGTAAAGTCTGATTTCATCTTGCCCAGACAAGCCACCGAATCCGAGATGAACCCGGAATCGTATGGCTCCAGCTGCTCGATCGCAGCATCGATCTTGCCGATCTCGGTGCCCAGCTTGTTCGCTTCAATATTTATATCTGCCATTTCAGTCTCCTGTTCACTCTCCTGTTTTCCTGCTGTGCAGTCCCTTTTCCACGATCAGTTCTTTTTTCATCAAGTACACAAAAGCTTCATCCTGATCGTCTTTATAACCTTCTTGTATCACATTTTCTATCATGTCGCCTCCGAAATATATTACGGTATCAAAACCCATAGTCCCAACCGGATATATTACTCCGCCGTAGGTATGATAAAACGGTTTTCCCTCTTCATGGGCAAACCGCTGTATAATTACGACCCTGAATTCCTTGATCTCCTCAATGCCCGGGATCCCGGCAAGCCGATTTTTTTTTAGATCGACCACTGTGCCCAGCGGATATATTTCCTCCGCCAAGTCCGCCGCAGCATCCTCAGCCAAAGACACCCCCTCTTTTTTCAGAGCATCCTCGAATTGTTTGTTTATATCTGTACTCATTTAATCGTCCTTTCATTCTATGTGTTCCGCGTTCCATGTCTGTTTTTCGACAAGCTTTATGTTATTGCCGCAGAGTCATTTCCCCCACAAAAAAGACATTACACGCAGTGCAACATCCCTTATCTTTTCCCGTATTTTCTTAATCAATATTAACATCTCGACAGCGGTCATGTCAATCCCGGGATCATTGTCCCATTTTTGCCCCTTTGCCGTATTGCATACGCACCGCCGCCGGAAGTATAATCACATTGTGTTTATGAGTAGGGGTTTTATTATATCTATCTAGAGAAACGGGAAAACGGGAAAGCACCCAAAGTGCCTCCCCGTTTGTTTCGTTGTTCTGCGTTGAACTATTTCACTGTTACGCTGACTTTTGCCCACATGCCGTTTACTGCAACTGCGTATATTTTACAGCTGCCTGCTGTCAGTCAGATCTTCTCCTTCTGAAAGCTGCCGCTCCGCCAACTCCTGCTGCTGCCGCTGCCATGATCAGCCATACCAGCATGGATGAACTGTCGCCGGTCGTTGCAGATCCGGATCCGGTCCCCGATGTGCCGGACGTACTCGATACAGCTGGTGTGCTCGACGAAGCCGTTACGCCGGTCTTCACTTTGTTGGTCGTACTGTCCGTAGTGCCGTCGCCACTGGTCCAGGAAGCCACATTAGATATGGATGTGCCCTTGTCACACTTCTTCACTTTCACCTTCATCGTCAGATCTTTCGACTCTCCCGCCTTCAGCTCACTGATGTTCCACACTACCGTCTTCTTGCCGCTGACCGTTTTGCATACGCCATCATTATCCGCTGATACAAATGTGGTATTGGCCGGTACTGCATCGGTGACATTTATATCTTTCATATCTGCAGTGCCGTTGTTGGCCACATTGAGAGTATATGTCAGAGTGTCTCCGACCTTGACTTTCGTCTTGTCCACGCCCTTTGTCACATCGATCTCTCCTTCAACAGACTGAGGAAGCATGGCCAGATGTATCGGAACTATAGCGTGATCGTAATTCACATTTACTATTGCTATCGGATTTCCGCCGACCTGACCTGCATACGGTTCGTCTGCATTGATATTGATATTTCCTGATATTGATGATGCCGAAATATCAAGAGACTTCTCTGCCGCTGTTGTAGCATATTCTTCTGCAGGAAGCCAGATCGAATCTGCCGGCGTAGTTCCTCTCAGAGTCGTATACTTGCCGCTGCCTGTCATATACCCTGCGTCATACCATGTCTTGAGCTGTGTCCCGCGAATATTGACACTGAGATCAAAGGACAGGACATTTCCGCTGACACTGGTCCCTGAAACTGTCCAGCACTTCATGAATTCCTCATCATTGCCTTTCTTGAACTGATTCATAATGATAGCGTCAGTATATTGAGATTCATCCATCTTGAGCCGTGAGTCCAGTTTAGTCGTCATTTTGAATGTAGCCTTTACATATGAATTTGCCTCGAGTGTTCCGAAACCAGGTGTTATGTCAGTAAGATCTTTATATGACTTCCATACCTGCACCATGTTCAGTGTAAATGTATAATCCACATTGTATCTGGATGCGCCGGCATCATACGCCAGATAGTAATCTGTTGCGTTGACCGTATTCGGCGTGATCTGATTTCCGCTTGGAGTTATGGTGCACATGTTCGTAGCATCACAGCTGATTGTCTTCAATACTTTTGTCGTCGCTTTCTTGCCTTGGCTTTTCTTTGAATCGGAATTTGCCGAAGGTTCTTTGGCCGCTTCCCCGGCATTTTCGTCAACGCTGTCGTCAGCACTGTCATCGTCTTTAACATTGTCGCCTGTCCCGGCAGAAGTCGTATCATCAGAGACTGTACTGTCCCCCTTCTGAACGACGTCGCCTCCGGTCGCTTCATCGCCGGTCTGTGTCGCCTCTCCCGTCTGTGTCTCGCCCGCTGCCTCCGGCACCGTCTCGGACCCGGCGTTCACTTCGCTGCTCGGCGTTGCCGCAGAATCATCCGCCAGCACCGTGGAAGCCGCCCCCATGGTAAATATCATAGTCAGGCACAAAATGCCCACCAATATTTTTTTCTTCATTTTATCTAACCTACCCTTCTTTTAATACCAATACTTTTTCCAAGTATCTTCTCGATCGTTTTCACATATTATACATCTATTCAATATGGAAATGTATCTTAGAATGTATAGACTGCAGTTTAGAGTGTGTCAGCGTAAACAATGTGTCATCATATGCCTATATCCCATACAACAGTACAAATGTCAGCAACACACATATCGCTATCACGACGCCTATAGCGACCCACAAGGCTATCAGCGAAGGGCCGCCGGCCTGTCGCAAACTCGCCGTCACATCTGCATTCCGATAGTTGGCTTCCAGCGCGATCTTCTCTACCCTGCCTCGATACAGCGGATAAAAAGAGAATCCGAACATCAACCATATACCCACTGCACCAATCAATGGTATCAACGCGAGCACTATGCTCGCCAGGCCAAGCAGTATGCCTGCAAGGTACATCCTTCGGTATATAAAGTAGAACCCTCCGAACAGCCCGGCAAAGATATTGAACCTGGCTCCATTCCTCATCGGTTCCGTTATCATTCGCTCCGGCACATTCTCCATGTTCTTTCCCTCTGCATAAGCTTTGAATTGTTCTCTGGTTATTTCCATATCCTTTTCTCCTCATATCCCCCGCACAAAAAAAATATTACACATCGTGCAATATCCCTGGAGCATCATATTTCCCTACGCATCTTGATCCTATATGACATGATACCTTTTTGTCAGTGGTCATGTCAATGACTTATATAAAGCTTCTGCTTACCATGAAAAAAACAAGCACATCCGGCGCGTTGTTCGATTTGAACAAGCTGAACGATGTTTCAAAAGACACTCTGGTCAGGATCCCTGCAGATGAGCTGGCGGGATTCCTTCACAGCTGGGCAGCAGAATACAGACCGGAACTGTCCGATATTCTGTCTGATGATATGCTGTTGAAGATCCTGGATCTGGGCCGTGACGGCAAAAAGCCGAGAAAAGATTTTATCTGCGCCAGTCAGATGTTCGATTTCATCAG
>JAYFPY010000023.1:0-44151 GCA_034927505.1 Eubacteriaceae bacterium | reverse complement strand
TGTCAGAGATAAAAAAAATTACCGGCTTCAGCAAAAAGGCCTGAATACACAACAACTAATGAATAAATACGAAATCCCGCAGCCATTGCTATTGCTTTGATTGCGGGATATTTTCATCTGTTTTGCTGCAAAAGAAAAGTTAATTCCTTAAAAGTCAACGATTATTCGCCTTTTGGACCTGCTTCGACGATATTCTTGCTCATGTTCGGATACTTCTCTTTGAAGTTGCTGTAGAACATGCCGGCCAGCTTTTTGGCCATCTTGTCATAAGCCGCCTTGTCTTCCCAGGTATCTCTCGGATTCATGATCTCTGCCGGTGCATTGGGACAGCTCTGAGGTATGTCCAGATTGAACAGTTCGTCATGCTTGTATTCAACACTGTCGAACGTTCCGTTGAGCGCTGCTGTAATCATTGCTCTCGTGTATTTCAGTTTCATTCTTGAGCCTGTTCCGTAAGGACCGCCGGTCCATCCCGTATTTACCAGATAAACCTTTGTGTCGTACTTGTCGATCTTTTCGCCCAGCATATCTGCATATACATTCGGATCCATCGGCATGAACGGTTCGCCGAAGAGAGTCGAGAATGTCGGCACCGGTTCGGTGATGCCCCGCTCTGTTCCCGCCACCTTTGATGTAAAGCCGGTAACGAAGTGATACATTGCTGCATTCTTGTCCAGTCTGCTGATAGGAGGCAGCACTCCGAAGCTGTCTGCAGTCAGGAATATGACTACGCTTGGTATTCCGCCGATCCCCGGGATCGCTGCATTGTTTATGTAGTCTACCGGATATCCGACTCTTGTATTGTCGGTGATGGAATTGTCTTCATAATCCGGATGTCTGTCATCGTCCATGATAACATTCTCCACCAGGCTTCCGAATTTGATGGCGCCGTAAATGTCCGGCTCATTTTCCGGATCCAGGTTGATGCACTTTGCATAGCATCCACCTTCAAAGTTGAAGATCCCTCTGTCGGACCAGCCGTGCTCGTCGTCGCCGATCAGCTTTCTGTTCGGATCGGCCGACAGTGTCGTCTTGCCTGTTCCCGACAAGCCAAAGAATACTGCTGTATCTTTCGTTTCAGGATCCATGTTTGCCGAGCAGTGCATCGGCAGCACATTTTCAGTCGGCATCAGGAAGTTCATTACAGAGAATACACTCTTCTTGATCTCGCCTGCATACTGGGATCCTGCGATCAGGACCATCTTGGCTTCGTAATCTATCATTATTGCAGCTTCGGTATTCACTCCGTCTATTTCAGGGATGCACTTGAATCCCGGCGCGCATATGATTGTGAAATCAGCCTCTCCGTAGTTTGCCAGTTCCTCTTTTGTCGGTCTGATCAGCAGATTTCTGATAAACATGTTCTGGCTGGCCAGTTCGTTTACTATACGGAATTTCTTAGTGCAGACAGGGTCCGCTCCTACCATCCCGTCAAATATGAAAATCTCCCGATCCTGCAGATAAGCAACCATCTTTGCCTGTATGGCATTGAATTTTTCTCTTTCGATGGGAACGTTTACTTTTCCCCACGAGATCTTATCGTGTATGCCTGCCGTATCGACGATGAATTTGTCGTTAGGGGACCTGCCGGTATACTTGCCGGTGTCTACAACCAGAGCACCTGTATCGCTGAGGACTCCTTCTTCTCTTCTGAGAGCAGCCTCAGTCAGCTTTGCCGGCGACAAATTGCGGTACACCGCTTTTGGGTTTATTATTCCCAACTTTTCAAGACCAAAAGTTTCCATTATTATTTCCTCCTGATTTTATAATATTTTGTTATTAAATACTTGATTTAATGACCGGAGTGCCGCCTCTTTTTTTATTCTGCACTCCAAGAATCATTATATGCCTCAAAGGGGAATATATCAACAGAGTTGGTCGGAAAACAGCAAAATCGTCCATGTATACATTACTTTCGGATCTTTTCCATTAAAAAACCCGCCTTTGATTTCAAAGACGGGGATTTTGACCTGTTTATTAGTCCAGATTGTATTTGTTCTTGAACTTCTCAACACGGCCGCCCCTGTTAAGGAACTTCTGCTGGCCTGTAAAGAACGGATGGCACGCTGAGCAAACGTCAAGTCTGATTTCTTTTTCAGTCGACTTTGTCATAAATGTGTTTCCGCATGCGCAAGTTACTTTACATTCCTGGTATTTAGGATGGATTCCTTCCTTCATGCTGTTCACCTCTTTCCTGCTCAGGCTGTACCTGAAGCATAATTAACTGCTTCGCTGTCAAAACGACAGCTTAATAACTTTATCACAAGAACCGATCTGTGTCAACTTATGATTTCTCTTTCGAATCTCTCTACATCGCTGAATTTTCCAACGACTACGATGGCTTCTCCCCTGGACATCCTGCAGTCCGGATCGAACTCTATCAGCGTCTTTTCCGGTTCCACCTCGATGGCTACCATCTTAAGTCCGTATTTTTCCACTTCCAGATCGCTCAGCTTGCTCTTATGGAAGCTTTCCGGGACTCTGATCTCCGAAACCACATAATTGTCATTGAGTCTCATCAGATCTATTGCCTTGGACTCCAGCAGGACCGTTACCAGCTTTGCTGCTGTTTCAGTTTCAGGATATACCACATCGGCTCCGATCTTTTCCAGGATCAGGCCGTGCTCCATGCTGTCCGCCTTTGCGATCACCCGGGGGACTCCCATTTCCAGCATGATCTGCGTTGTCAGAACGCTGACATCCACCTTTGATATACATATTATGACCGTAGCACATTCGTTGATGCCGGTCTCCTCAAGAGCCTCCCTGGTCAGCTGGCCCACCACGAACGCATCCTCTGCATACCGTCTGACTTTCCTCAGCTTGCTCTCATCACTGTCTATCACAACGACTTCCTGGTCGGCCTCGCCCAGCATCCTTGCCAGCGCCATCCCGAACCTTCCCAGTCCTACTATTCCAAACCCGGATTTATTGTTCTTTGCCATTTTATTTACCTTTCCGATCTAATCTTTATCCTATATTGATTGCTTCCTCTGAATATTTGGCCTGCGGCCTGTTGCTGTTCCACCAGAGGGTTATCAGCGTCAGCGGCCCTATCCTGCCTATGAACATTGTGCAGATCATCACTATTTTAGATCCAGTAGACAGATTCGGCGTTATGCCTGTCGACAGGCCCACAGTACCGAATCCGCTGACTACTTCGAAAAGCACCTGCCTGAGAGTGAATTCCGGCTGCAGCAGGCTGATCAGCAGCGTAGATATACATACGCAGCATGCAGCCAGTATTACTATCACCATAGCCTTGGAAATGATCCCGTCGGGTATTTTCCTTTTGAACGCCGTGCAGTCCTTGTTCATCGCTACAGCACGCATGTTTTTTGCCAGAACAAAAGCTGTCGTTGTCTTGATGCCTCCGCCGGTGGACCCGGGGCTGGCCCCCACGAACATCAGCCCTATTACGATCAGCAGCCCTGCTGTTGAAAACTCTCCCAGCGGAACTGTGGCAAATCCTGCCGTTCTGGCTGAAACGCTGTGAAAAAAGGCAGCCAGCCACGTCATATGTTCACTGAGTTTCAGCAGCACTGTGCCGCCGACGATGAGTATGCCCGTAGTCCACAGCACTGACTTTGTATGGAGTGAGAATTTTCGCCAGCTGTGGCCCCTTATCAGTTCCACTGTCACGAAAAAACCTATCCCTCCCATTATGATCAGCCCTGCCGTTACCAGATTCAGCCAGACGTCGTCTACATAATCCGCCATTCCCTTGAATCCGCCGAATGTATCGAACCCGGCGTTGTTGAATGAAGCTATCGAATGGAAAAAACTGATGCCTACAGATCTGGGAAAATCGTACTGATTGTGGAATGTGATAAAGCTGCATAATGCTCCCAGCAGTTCAAAACCAAAAGTAACATACAGCACGCCCTTCAGCACACCTCTCAGATTCTTTCCGGTAGATAGGTTGAACGCCTCTCGCGCCAGCTTTCTCCCGCCGATGCCCACCTTTCCGCTGGCCAGCATAATGGTGATCACGCCGATGGAGGTGATCCCCAGGCCGCCGATCTGTATGAGCAGCGCAATGACAGTCTCCCCAAAAGCCGAGAAAGTATCGCCTGTATCTACAACGATCAGTCCGGTCACGCAGACTGCACTGGTGGATGTGAACAGACTGTCAATGAAAGACACTCCTTCAGATCTGACCGATGCCGGCAGCTCCAGCAGCAGTGCTCCCATCAATATTATGAATAAAAAGCCCACGACGATAGTGCGTCGCGGATGTTTTCTTATCAACTGTCTCATCTCTTGTTTTACCTCTTAGGTACCCCTCTTTCACTTAAATCACATCCGATTATACTCCCCTTTCACGGCAAAGGCAATAGCACGTTTTTACCGGGCCGTCGCCGCCTGCTTTTACAAGAAAACAGCCGCTCCAAAGGGAACAGCTGCTTCGATCATCTTGCTATTTTTTCTTTACTGCTGCGACTATACAGCCTGTCAGCAGGCCGGCAAGGAATATCCCTCCGGCAATGAGAGCTCTCTCCGAAGGCGTATGCTCCTTTGTCAAAAACTCTTTGGCCTTATCCGCGCATTTGCATGCCGGGCAGCTTCTGTTTTCTTCAGTCATAATACCGACCTCCTTCGTTTTTATATCTACAGTATACCACTTGCTGTCTGCCGGGTCACTACGTAGTTTTATGTTTTTCTTGATCGAGCAGAGCTGACTTGCAGCCCCTCCTCGATTATCCTATCTTACTTTTATAGTCTTTGCCTTAGTCCAGCTGCTGTATACCTTCTTGCCGTTCTTTACTTTGTAGTATCGCATCTTGAACTTGTATGTCTTGCCGATGGTCTTTCCGCCGCTTGTGAATGTGTTGACACTGTTCTTTCCGGTCCAGTATGTCTTCATCCTGCCATTTGCTGTATGGTCATTTGCGACCTGATAACCTTCAGCGCCCTTGACTGTTTTCCAGTGTACTTTTACGCTGGTGCCTTTCGTGTTTTTGACCGTAAATGAAACAGGTTCTTTCTTTGTCTTTACGCTCGCTGCTATACTGCTCTTGCTCGCCCCTGAACTATTGACGGCTTTGATCTTGAACCAGTATTTCTTGTTTGCTTTCAGTTTCTTTACTGTTTTGGAAGTGCTTTTAACTTTTCCTACTAGCTTGTATTTACCGGTTTTCTTTGTCGCTTTATACACCTTGTATGATGTGGCTCCGGTGGACTTCTTCCAGCTTACCTTGACTGAGTATCTGTCTTTGGCCTTTGCTTTCACAGCTCTCGGAACAGGAGGTATATTTGACTTCCACTTGGCGTAGAAGGTTTTGTCACCTATTGCTGTCTTTGATATCTCCTTCACCGGATCTCCTGTGAAATCTGCATTGTCATACCAGCCCATGAATGTATATTTGGCCTTTGTCCAATCGTCAGGAAGAGTTGCTCCCGTACCGTTGGTGTATGTCGTCAGCGGCGATCCGCTGCCGCCGTTGCCGTTTAAAGCAACAGCGTACGTGGCCTTGATCTCAAACTTCTTACCTGTGACAAAGTTCAGTTCATAGTTCGCATTCACGGCATCATCCGTAAGCTTCAGACTGCCCTGTGTGATATCATAGCTGCCGGCGGTCTCGCCCGCAGCTCTTTCGAGCACGCCAGTAAAGGTCGGCGTTTCACCTGTAATATTGTTACTATATGAATACTCAAGTGTCGGATCCGGCTTTCCCGCAGCTTTGTTTTGGCCATCTTCAGGCGTAACGTTCAGTGTCGCCTTGTCGATTACCCATGACTCGGACACCTTTGTGCCGCCGCTAAGGGTGTAGTTTGGGTTGCCCAGCGCAGTGACATTAGCAGTGTAGCTGCCTGCGTTTGTTTTGCTGTTATCAGAATAGGCGAAGATGAAAGCATCATTGCCCACCTTATTGCTCACACCTGTAACAGCAACTTTCTTTTCTGTTCCGTCATAGGTAAAGGCTTTCGTATAATCCCATGTCAGATCGACCGGCTTCGGAGCGACTGTGACTGTGATCTTATCAGTGACCTTATTGTAATTGTCTGTATCCGTTGGTGTAAAGGTAACTTGATACTCGGTCTTTTTGCTGTCCGATACCTGCGGCACTGTTGTCGTATTATCCCAGGTAAAATTGCCGGGGACATTTGTATTGGCAACGTCGTTATATGTCACAACAGCGGAACCGCCCGTCAGAGTGCTGCTTTCCAATGTCTGTCCATATGTGATAGCACTGGCTTCAGGCATAGTCAGTGTCGGCGTTGCCTTGGACACTGTGATAGGAACTGTCCTTTCAAAAGTAAAGTAGTTAGTGTTAATCGGAGTGCATACTACGGTGTAACCGTTGTTAGTTACCGTAGGAATTTCCGTGCCGGTTTTCCAAGCATAGGTGCACCCTGTATCTACACCCATAAGACCACTATCAGACAGTTTTTGGCCATATGTCAGATCACCAGCCGTTGGCAGGGTCAGACTTTCCCAACCCGGATACGATACTTTGAAGATAGTCAGCTTGTCCTGGAGGGTAATGCTGCGCTCGGTATCGGCTTGACCGTCAAACTTATAGTTTGTGTCTGTCAGGGAAACGATGATTTTATATTCGCCTACATTCTTTTCTTCCACTGCAGCAGTTTCCGTATCCTTCTGATAGGTGACATTGAACTTACCGGCAACTGACGGAGTCTGACCTGCGGTCTGAGTCACGGTTGCAGTATGTGCAAGAGTATTGTAGTTATAACTGTTGTTACTAACAGTGAAACTTACCGGTGCCTTGGCAATAGTTACCTTGAAAGGTTCACTTGTGAGTCCTGTATAGTTATCTGTGCCTTCTACATTTGCCTTGACATAATATGTCCCGGCGTTCTTGATGACGCCGTCAGGAATCGTGCTGTAGTTTCCATCGCTGGCTGTAGAGTACGTATATGTGACAGCGCCAAAGGTTGCTGTCGCGCTTGGAGCCAGCGTCTTGGTTCCGTCATAGGTAAAGCCGTCACAAGAAAGACTCTTCGTCCAATTGTTAGTGGCCTGTGTGATATTGAATTTCAGAGTCTTATCAGCCGTAGTCGTGTCGTCGCTCCACTGATACAGTTCGGGCTTGTTCAATTTCAGCACGACATCGTACTCGCCCTTTCTTATGCCTCCGACGTTGGTTGTTACGGAATAGCCGCTTTCGCCGGACACCGGGCTTATACCCGCTGTCAGATTCTCTCCGGTATATGTCTTTGACTCGATGGTCGGCACGGTAACGCCGCCCTTGTTTACAGTAAGTGTAGCGGTAGCGCTGGTTGCAGCATAGTTACCGCCGCCGGTGGCTACCTTGATGTTGAAGGTACCGGCCTTAGTGACGGTGAGGACACCCTTAGGTGTGATCTCGCCTGTGCCTGTGCCGCCATTCTCTATTGAATATGTTGCATTACCAGGATCGGGATCTATTGTAAACAAATCCGTCACACCAAAGGTTCCGCCTGCATAAGTACAGTTAAGCTTGTTACTATCATTTGTGACTTGAATGTTTACACCCTTGGCGCTGACCGTTACCGTGGCAACATTCGATGTAACACTTTGCTCATTGGCAGTGACTACGCAATAGTAATAATAATTACCAGCGTCTTTAGTCTCAGGCGTGGTGTAACTGCTGCCTTTAGCACCGTCGATAACTGCACCGCCGGTATTGCTGTTTGTAGTATTGTTGTACCACTGATAACTCAGTGTTCCAGTGGCAACGGTAGCGGAAACGCTCAGCTCTGCGCCGGTGCCATAGGTGACACTGGACGATGCTGGCTGAGTGCTGATGGTAGGCTCGATTATTTCCCAAACCGGGTACAGCGTAACCGCGGCGTCGTCGGTAAGTGTTGTGACCGCACCGGTGCCGTCCGTGCTTTCTGAACCCAGCTTCCAGCCGATTTGCTTGTAGCCTTCTTTAGTCAGTGGGTAGCTTGTTGAGACTGTGTAGTCTGTTCCCTCTGTCTTGATTCCATTCGCTGGCAGTTCGCCGGTGCCGGTGCCTTTGTTATATGTGATGGCATAAGTCGGTGATGCCTTAACTATCATATACTTAGTACGGTTGCTACTATAAAAATCAGTAAGCTTTTGCGCACTGGCTGCATCAGTTCCACCCTTGACCACCAAGCCATCCTTCACAGTGAGAGTTCCTTCATCGGATCCCCTGTCATTAGTAGAGCCTGAACCAGCACCAATACCTGCTGCGCCGGTGCCGCCTGTTGCGGTAACTTCTGTTGTACTTCCACTAATTGTTACGCTACATCCTGGACCGCCACCGACACCGGTTATGAAAGAACCGCCAATGCCGGCGCCTCGCCAGTCACCTTTTGCAATGACTGTGCCTCCACTGATTGTAATTGGACCTGAGGATTTAGGAATATCACCATTAGTTATATGATTACCAGTACCATAACCAATACCTGCAGCGTTACCGTATCCTGTTGCAGTGATAGTACCTGCTGTTATATTAATAGTTCCATTGCCAATGGTACCAGTTTCATAGTCATCAGCCGAGTTATTATTAAAGTAACAGTCGCCACCGATTCCGGCGCCTGTATTACCGCCCGCGGTGCTAATTCCTTCAGCGGTTAAATTACCTGTGCCACCAATGTTAACGGTGGCTCCATATGGTACATACAAACCAGCCCTATACTTGCCGCTTTTTAAAATGTTCTCTCCATTAAGGGTAATGGTTGCGTTTGCCGTTCCTTCCAATGCAAAGGCGCATGCCTTTTCTGTACCGCTCACATTAATGTTTACCCCATCGAGAGTGATGTTTGCAATAACACCAGTTTTTACCGTTATTGTGTTTGATGTAGTTGTGCCTGTGATGGTGTAGTCTCCGTTTGAAGAAATAACTACATTTCCACTGCTCACATCATACACTGTTGCTGCGCTTACATGTACAGCCATAGTCGGCATCATCGCCAGCACCATGGCAAGGCTCAGCAGTATGCTACAAACTCGCTTTTTCATTTTATTCTCCTCCTTTGCTGCTCTCAAGATATTTCTCTCTCAATGCTACTATTTCACTTGGCTTGATTTCTAAGTATTGCTGTATATATTTGCATAAGAAATCAGTATTCGGGTCTACTCCCGGTTCCTCATAATTGAACTGCGGATCAGCTCCATCTTTTATTACCGTTTTAGCTGCTTCCATATATACCTCAAGATATTCCTTATCCACAATAGGTACTTCGTTACCATGTTTCCAAATATAATCATTCGAATCGGGCACTGTTTCCTCCAGATAATCCTTGCTCAGCATATAATCCTGTTCTATGGTTTCCCAGCCGGCACCCAGTGCGGCAAGCAGCAGAACCGCAGCAATACCCGTTCTATCCTTGCCGTTGACACAGTGCCACAGAAAGGCCTTATCATCGTCCGCTTTCAAAAGCTCCCTGAAGAACCCACTATAGGCCCTCCTCGCCTCTTCGCCTTTTGCAAGTTCTCTATAAAAATCTTTCATATATTCTATGCCTGGTATATTCTTCTTTGTAATCGGGTTATCAGTTGCCCATTTTTCCGCCATAGCCTGCATATTGAATGAACCCGCCCATGGGAAAACAGGATCATGAGCATCGGAATAATCAGATTTAGGCTCTTACGAATCGAACAATACCGATTTTTCTATTTCTTTTCCTACTCGAAGATCTATGATTTTTCCGAGTTTATATTTTCCCTCCAACCGCTTGTAGTCGTGAGAGAACTCAGAATTCCCCTCAGCTTTATATCGCCTTGCAAAGACCAACTGTCCGCTGCGCAGCAGCAGGCCCTTCTTGATCGTGCCGCCATCGCACGCATAACCGCCAAGTTCTCTTGCGTTTTTTACTCTGCATAGTCCGATGCTTTGCTTTGCATTCTTATTTATTTCCATACTCATTTTCATAACATCCCCCTTTTATATTATAAATATCAGTATTGCCGAAAAAAAGAACAGCAAAAACCGTCTTGATTCTGCTGTCTAATATGTAGATCATATCGCATCACCCCTATTACAACCCCTTTGAAATAATCGTCCTTGAGTATTATACACTATATTCAATGCGATTTGTAAGAAAATTGTGCCATTTTATAAATTTCTTGATTTTAGCACCCATCTTTGGCTCTGCGATGCCATCACTCCATAGTATTGCTGCAAAATAATAGTTATGTGTAAACACTCCTCTAATAATAAAACCCAAGATAAAAAACATTTTTATCTTGGATCATTGATTCAAACCATTCCGGCTCACTCCGGCAGATCTATTTTGTCCAGTATCCCTTTCAGATAGGCAATGGTCACTCCGTAATTGGTGATCGGCACGCCTGCCGCCCTTGCCGCTTCTATGCGGGACATCACATGCTTTCTGTTGAACATACAGGCTCCGCAGTGTATTATCAGGTCGTATCTGCCCGGTTTTTTCGGGAAATCAGAACCTGCGACCACGTCTATCTTCATTTCTTTGCCGTACTTTTTTCTCAGCATAGCCGGGATCTTTTCCCTGCCGATATCCTCGGAAAGGGGTGCATGAGTGCATGCTTCTGCGATGAGGACTCTGGAATCTTTGTTCAGAGATCCTATAGCCTCTGCTCCCTTTACGAATTCATCTATGTCGCCTTTATACGCCGCGAACAAAACGGAAAATGAAGTCAGACGGCTTCCTTTCGGTCTTTCGTTGTTGACCTGCTCAAAGCACTGGGAGTCGGTTATTATAAGGTCCGGCTTGTCTGCAAGAGTACCCAGGGCTTTGCCAAATCCGTCGGCAGTAGTGCATACTACTGTGCATTTTCCGTCCAGCAGTTCCCTTATGGTCTGTACCTGAGGCAGTATCAGTCTGCCCTTCGGCGCCTGGATGTCCTGAGGCATCACAAGTAGCACTGTGTCGCCCGAATCGGCCAGCTTGCCCATGACGATGTCTCTTCTGTAGCCTTCCGGCACTGCTTCGGCGATGGCTTTCTTCAAATACTCTACGCCGTCTCCGGATTTTGCACTGACAAGGTACGGCACCTTTCCAAATACCATGTGTACCTTGTCACACAGAAGATCCCTGTCTATGGCGTCGGATTTGTTCACCACCGGGATCACCGGCACATCGGCTTCCTCCAGCATGGTCAGCCACATCCGCTCATTGTCCAGCTCTCCCTCTTCAAAGAGGAGCAGTGCTACATCGGTCTTTGCAATGACCTTCTTTGTCAGTGCCACTCTCTTCATGCCCAGGTCTCCCTCATCGTCGAATCCGGCAGTGTCTATGAACACTACCGGCCCTATCGGATGGAGCTCCATGGATTTGTAGACCGGATCCGTCGTTGTCCCGGCCTTGTCGGATACCAGTGCGATCTCCTGCCCGGTCAGGGCGTTTATCAATGAAGATTTTCCGCTGTTCCGCCTTCCAAATATACCTATGTGCAGTCTTGCTGCTCTGGGAGTATCATTTAAACTCATAATCTGAAGTCTCTCTTTCCTCCGTTTATATCTTCCAGATGTTCTCTGACGATATTCTTTACTTTATCATCCGGGATCATTTCTATTCTCTTCCTTATTATAGCCTTTCCCTTTTCTTTTGTCTCAGGGCTGGCGTAGTCTTCCAGGAATTCATTGAGAGTCATCAGAGCATTAGGCTGGCATATGTTGGATATCTGTCCTGATTTGAGAAGGTGCATGAATCTGTCGCCTGTCCTTCCCGCTCTGTAACACGCCGTGCAGAAGCTTGGAACATATCCCAGGTCTATCAGCCAGTCTACTACCTGACCCAGAGTTCTTGTGTCATTGACATCGAACTGCGCAGAGCTTTCTTCTTCCGGTTCCTCTTCGACATATCCGCCTACACTGGTCCTGCTGCCGCCTGATATCTGTGTGATCCCCACTTCCAGACATTCTTTTCTGGTCTTTGCGCTCTCCCTGGTGGACATGATCATGCCTGTATACGGCACTGCTATCCTCAGTACTGCAACCAGATGTTTGAAAATATCATCAGGAACGCCATTGTCGAAAGTTCCCGGATCGATGTCGTCAGCCGGCCTGATCCTCGGTACACTGATGGTATGCGGTCCGCATCCGTAGGTGTCTTCCAGATGTTTTGCATGCATCAGCTGGCCGACAAAATCGTATTTGTAATTCTCAAGTCCGTACAGTACGCCGCATCCTACATCGTCGATGCCGCCCTCCATGGCTCTGTCCATAGCCTCAGTATGATAAGCGTAGTCGCTCTTCGGGCCGCTTGGATGAAGTTCTTCATAAGCCTTCTTGTTGTATGTTTCCTGGAACAGTATGTATGTTCCAATGCCTGCATCCTTCAGCTTTGTATAGTTCTCCACTGTCGTTGCGGCAATGTTCACATTGACTCTTCTGATAGCTCCGTTTTTATGCTTGATGCTGTAAATAGTTTCGATGGATTCCAGGATGTATTCTATAGGGTTTATCTTGGGATCTTCTCCCGCTTCGATGGCCAGTCTTTTATGGCCCATATCCTGAAGAGCTATTACTTCCTGTTCGATCTCTTTCTGACTCAGCTTTTTCCTTACGATATGCTGATTCTGTCCGTGATATGGACAGTATACACATCCGTTGACACAGTAGTTGGAAAGATACAGCGGCGCAAACATTACTATTCTGTTGCCGTAGAATTTTTCTTTGATCTGTTTGGCCAGTGTGAATGTCTCTTCGATTATCTTGGGATCTTCACACTCCAGCAGCGTCATGGCTTCTTTGAAATCCAGCCCTTTGGCTTTTCTCCCTTTTTCCAGGATGTCCTCCATCATTTTCAGATCATTTTTGTGTTCTTCCGCAAAGGCGAGGGTCTTCATTATCTCCTCGTCGTTTATGAACTCCTCTGCTTTTTTTGATTTACTGTTGTACATTTCAAACTCCTTTTTTTCCGATGCCTTCCAGCATTTCTATAATGTTGTTTCTGTCTTCTTTTATATGGATCTCCGGTATGTCCGCCGGATATATTTTATACATGTCTTTGTATTTGTTCGGCGTGACCTTCTTCATGATCACGTTGGCCCCGCAGGAAAAAGCTTTTCTCCGTTCCTCTTCATCCAGTACTCCCAGTGATGTAGTCACCGGAAGATTCGCCTTGGGCAGCAGCATCCTTGCTATGGCCACTGCTCTCTTGGTCATTTCCGTATCCCCCGGCGGCGCACCGGCAAGAGGCGTATCCGGCGAAGGTATGAAGGGCCCTATGCCGGCCATGTCGCACTGCAGTTCTTTCAGCAGCAGCAGATCGTCCGCCGTGGTCTCTACCGTCGCACCTGGCAGCCCGACCATGAATCCGCTGCCGGCTTCATAGCCCAGATCTTTGATCCTCCTCAGACATTCCACTCTTTCTGCAAGACTGCTGTCCGGATGGAGCCGCCTGTATAATTTCGGATCCGCCGTTTCATGTTTCAACAGATATCTGTCCGCTCCCATTTCCCAAAGATACTTCAGATCCTCTTCAGGCAGCTCTCCACAGCTGAGGGTCACTGCGATCCCATCGCCGTCTCCATCACCGGCTCTCTTTATAACTGATATGACCTGCCCCAGTTCCTCAACATCGGTGTTCAGGTTTTCTCCTCCCTGCAGCACTATGGTCCTGTACCCGGCGGCAGCGGCAGCAAGAGCAGTATCGATGATCTCCGATTTTTTCATCGTATATCTTCTGATATCCGCCGCCGCATTGATCCCGCAGTACGCGCACAGTCTGCCGCACCGGTTGGAATACTCGATTATGGCGCGCATGAAAACTGTATCGCCTTTTTCCCGTCTACATATCCTGTCGGCTTCACGGTAAAACTCTGTAAAATCATCAGCCTTCAGCGCCTCGATTATTTCTCGCCTGTTCAAATATTTCCCTCCGCATCGTGATGATGCCTAAAACAAAAACCTCCGCAAGGCGCATGACCCTGCAGAGGATATATCTCTGTTTCTCAGACAGCATAAAAGCCGCCTTTTCTGTCATCGCCTTTTCACTCGGTACATCCGCTCGGCGGCGGTGCCCTTGTGATCAGTACGTTGTTTTTTTATTATACCACACAAACTCGTATCCTACTCTCCTTTTCTCTGTTTCAGCAAATTAGTCATCAGAGAGGGATGGAGTGGTCGTAGCTTCCTGATGATTGCCGCGCTTAATGTTAAGCGGATACCGGCAGGTGCCAATATCCGCTTAGTGCAATTATTCAATATTGCTATAGATTATGTCAGACATTTTTCTTGTTTTCGATCTTGTTCAGATCAGGGAAAGTTTCGTCGAATGACTTTTCACCCGGATGCAGTGTATTCAACGCTCTGCTGTGCCCGGTCTTTTCAGATATGAATCGTACCGTCATCGGGATAACAACAGAAGCGGCAGCGATTATGAATACCGGCAGCTGTCCTTCGCCGAACGCCAGCATTACCAGACAAATTATCTGCACCACCATCGCAGTGACCGGGATCCACGACTGTCCTCGGGAAACTCTTGCCTTGAGGCAGTCTTCCGGAACATATCCTCTCTCCTTCAACCGTTTTCGGAACACTATCTGCGATCCACATATCCCTATCCAGGCAAGTGTGCCTGTAAATCCGGAAAGCGACAGCAGACTTCCATACAATGTCTCCAACGCTCCGGTCAATTGTGATATCAATCCTATCGTCAGCACGATCCACATGAAAGCCAGGGTGAACAAGACCGCATTTTTAGGATTCCCGTTTTTGTTCAATTTGTTCAGGAATTTTGGCGCCAGCCCTTCTACTGCCAGGCCGTACATTGCACGGACTGTTCCATAGAATCCTGTGTTTGCACAGCTGAATGCTGCCACAAGCACTATAGCCGACATTATCGTACCGAAAAATCCCATGTCATATTTCACCATTATATCTGCAAATATTGGATTTGCATCCGTTCCCTTGTTCCAAGGGTATACCAGTATAACGAGGAGAATAGGGACCATATACAATCCTATCAGCCTGTAAGTAACACTTCTGCACGCTTTTGGGATCGAGGTCTCCGGATTCTGTGATTCTGCCGCAGTCATTCCTACGATTTCTGTTCCCTCACAAGTGACCAGCACCAGTACCATGGATGTCACTATTATTGCAGCGCCTTTAGGGAACAGCTGAGGGATAAAGCCTTCGTCTCCTCCAAAGTTTACGCTTCCTCCCAAAAAGTGATCGCTGCCCCACAGACCTACCCATATACCGAATGCCAAGACAATAAATACCAGTATTACACATACTTTGGTTATTGCAAGGCCCGATTCGATCTTTGCAAATATGTCTACTGCGCAAAGATTTATTATTGTCAACGCCAGCAGAGCTCCCACTGCACAGGCCACATAAAACACGCCGCTCTTGGAGCCGGTCAGATACTGCAGCACCGTGGCAACAGCAACAGCCTCTGATGGAACATAGCATACCCAATTGAACCAGTATGACCAGCCCATGCCTACAGACAGCGAAGGCCCGAGAAACTCATTTGTATAAGCTACGAACGACCCCTTTCTCGGCAGATTCACAAGCAGTTCAGCATATGCGATCATAACGCCGAACACTATGACTCCTACTATAGCAAATGCTATGAGCACCGCCGGACCCATTTCCCCGACGCACAGTCCCAGGCCCAGAAAATAACAGGATCCAATTACCCCACCAAGACCTATAAATGAAACCTGCCATCCTTTGATGCCTCGTTTCAGGTCGTTTTCTTGAACTTCTTCTTCGACTTCGGGTTTCAGTTCCTCAACCATTACAACCGCCTCCTTGTATACTGTATATTCATAGTTATAAAAAAATGGTCAACACAAAATTTCTTTTGCATTGACCTGGAACAGCGAACCTTAGTTTTCTATTCGACTTTTCAACAAAATCGGTCTGATCTGCCCGGGACGCTTCTCTCTGTGCCCTTTTGTTCACAGAAAGCTTCAGACATCCTGTTCGATCATGAATATTAATTTGTTACTGTCCTTTTCCACATTTATGGAGACTTCCTTCAGCAAGACCCTGCGATTTATCACCGATGCGATCATCCGACATATATCGTCTTCTTTTACGGAATAGAACAGTGTTCTTATATTTTTAATTATAACAATATTCTGACTCCTGTCAAGGATGTTTTTCTCCAGGACAGTCATTGCTTCTGTTATTGTTATCTCCACCGTGCCGCTGCGGATGAATACATCCACGTCGCGCGGTCCCTTGCCTGTGGTCGTTTTTATGAAAGCCGCGAACTCTCTTTTCAATTTGTTTTCCAGCTGCCTTTTATTCTCCGATACTGTACCGGTGCCACTCTTCTGATCCGAATAGATCTCCTGCGCCAGTTCCATCAGACATCTGAGCAGTTCATCCAGCTGCACCGGTTTTAGCAGGTATTTGTTTATGCCGGCATCCACCGCATCCAACACAGTATCGACTTCATTCACTGCAGATAAAACTATCACCAACGGCTCGCTCCCATCGGCTCTTATCTGCCGTATCATTTCTATTCCATCCATTTCCGGCATATAAAGATCGGCAAGTATTATATCGGGGTGATGGGCTTTGTACAGCTCCAGACCCTGCCGGCCGTTATCTGCTGTTATGACCTTGCCGGCTCTTCTTTTAAGAACGTCATGCAGTTCTTCCCTTGCCTGTTCGTCATCTTCGACATACAGGATCTTTATCTGCTCTAAAATCTTTGTATCTTCCATGTCTTATCTCCCGTCGGAACTCATTACAGGGAGCTGTATGTGCACACATACGCCGCCCTCTGTGTTTTCTATATACAGCTTGCCGTCCATGCGCTGCACTATTATTTCTCTGGATATATACAGCCCCAGACCTGTGCCGCCCGAAGTTTCCTTCGTTGTGAAATACGGTTCGAACAGTTTCTCTGCGATTTCATCGGGGATGTGCGCTCCATTGTTCGCTATGCCGATGTCTATCATATTCCCTTCGGTCCTGACCCGAATTACTATGGTTTTCATTTTCGTTTCTGACGCCACGATGGCATCCCTTGCATTATTGAGTATGTTGAAGATGACGTGAGTCAGCTCGTTCGGATAACCAAACACACGAGTATCGCCATCGTAATACGTTTTTATATCGATGTGATAGCGGTTTATGCTTTCTTCCATGAGGGACAGCGAAGATCTGACGCTGGCCTTGATGTCGAACGTGCTCTTTTCTTTTTCCGGTTTGAGGAAATCAGAAAAATCTCCTATAGTCTCAGACATATTTTTGACTATGTCTTCTACCTTCGAAACACTCTTCTGCAGGCGTTCCTCGTCAAAATCCCCATATCTGTAACTATCCAGCAGATTGGCAAGGATCAGATTTATAGTATTCAGAGGCTGCTTCCACTGATGAGTCACATTTCCCATCATCTCTCCGGTCTTCGCCTGGCGGGACTGATATATCAGCATTATTTCCTTTTCATCGTTGGCAGATTGGAGAGACTTCTGTTTTTTTATAAAAGGCATCGAGAATACGACCAGGAAAGTGATCAGCAGTATGGCCAGAATGATGCCCAGCAGTATCATGACCGTCCTCAGTGAATTGACCGGTTCGAATGCTTTTGAAACAGGCTGAGAAGCTATGAGTATCCAGTTATTGTCCAGCCGTGAAAATCCCATAACATTTTCTTTCCCATCTGAAGTATATCTTATGATCCCACTGCTTTCAGAATCATGGGCTTTCAGTTTTTTCTTTATCTGAGACGGCAGCTTTGCATCCGCCGTTTCTTTCCCGCCGGGATGCACCACATAATCGAAATTTGCATCTAAAAGTGCAGCATATCCGCCATCATACAGTTTCATTCTTTTGACTACATCGATCGTATATTCCGCAGTTATATCCGCACCGGCCACACCAACGAAACTGCCATCTACATAGATCGCCCGTGAATATGTGAAGACCTTCTGTTTTATATCCTTGTCATAGTACGATTTTGTCCAGATACCGGTCTTCTTGTTTTGAGGTTCAAAAAAATACGCCATATCTTCACCGTACGGCTTTTTGAAATCTCTCTTGTTGTTTTTGAAATCGGCATAAACGCGTTTCATTTTACCGTCTTTCAATACATACCAGACTTCATCGTTTTCCTTTGTGAATTCCGGATTAAATGTGACATAAAGACTATGGACGGAACTGGAAGTGGACAAAGTTTTTCTGATCATCGACGCCAGTTCATTTTTGTATCCACCAAGATAACCCGTGCGATCATCTTCAAAATCACCGTAATCGAAAGATGTCGTCACATAGGAAGCCAGTGAATCTGTAAGGCCTGTCATATGATTGAATCGCGCACTGAAATCATTGGCGTTTTTTTCAACGGCTGTCACTATCTTCTGATCTATCTCATCCGACAAATATTTCGTACTCCTGATCATTGCCACAGAGCCTATAACTCCTGCCGCAGCCATAGAAAAAATCACAATTATACATATCGTTCTCAAAACCGTCTTATTCATGGGAACATTATATCACATTTCAACATATCACTGACTGAAAAAACAGATCCGATGACCGCAGTTTCCCGTAATCATCGGATCTGTTTTTTACCGCTTTGCCACAGCAGCTGGTATTATTCCATCACAGCGCCCCTGTTGGCTCCTGTAACATTTCTTCTGTATCTGGCCAGCCATCCGGTCTTGACCTTAGGTTCCGGCGCAATATACGCTTTCTTTCTCTTTTCCAGTTCGGCATCATCCACATGCACATTTATTTTCCCGGCCGGTATGTCTATCTCGACAGTATCGCCTTCGTTGATGAGACCTATCTCGCCGCCTGCAGCCGCTTCCGGGCAGACATGCCCTATGCTGGCTCCACGGCTGGCTCCGCTGAATCTTCCGTCGGTGATCAGCGCTACCGATTTGTCCAGCTTCATTCCCGCAAGGGCGCTGGTCGGATTGAGCATCTCTCTCATTCCCGGGCCGCCTTTTGGTCCTTCATATCGGATAACTACCACGTCGCCGTCTACGATCTTTCCGTCGTAGATCGCCGCGATGGCATCGTCTTCGCTGTCGAACACTCTTGCCGGACCTGAATGCACCAGCATCTCAGGTGCAACTGCACTCCTCTTTACAACGCATCCTTCTTTGGCGATATTGCCCCATAGGATAGCGATGCCTCCGGTTTTGCTGTACGGTTTATCGATGGGACGTATCAGATCATAGTTTTTTACGCCTCTGCCTTTGATGTTTTCTCCTACAGTTTTTCCCGTTGCCGTGATCAGATCCGTGTCGATGAATTCTTTCTTTGAAAGCTCACTGAGGACTGCCTGCACGCCGCCGGCGTTGTTCAGGTCGTGCATATGAGTATCTCCCGCCGGTGCCAGATGACACAGGTTAGGGATCTTGCTGCTGTATTCATTGAATGTGTTCAGATCGAAATCTATGCCCGCTTCACTGGCTATTGCCAGAAGATGAAGCACACTGTTAGATGAGCAGCCCAGCGCCATGTCGCATGCCAGCGCATTCAAAATAGATTTTGGATTTATAATGTCTCGGGCCGTAATATCCTTTTCGACCAGATCCATTATTGCCATTCCCGCCTCTTTGGCGATCCTTATTCTTTCGCTGGTTACAGCAGGAACCGTGCCGTTCCCCGGCATGGCGATGCCCACTGCTTCCGCCAGACAGTTCATACTGTTGGCAGTGTACATACCGGAGCAGGATCCGCATCCCGGGCAAATGTTTTCTTCGTATTCTCTCAGCTCTGCATCGTCGATCATGTCGGCTTTCCTTGCGCCCACGGCTTCAAATATCTTAGACAGGCTGGTCTCTTCTCCGTGTACCAGTCCGCTCATCATCGGCCCGCCGGAACATACCACTGCAGGAATGTCCATTCTTACTGCAGCCATGATCATTCCCGGGACTATCTTGTCGCAGTTGGGTACCAGGACCAGTCCGTCGAACATATGCGCCTGTGTCATAGTCTCAACACTGTCGGCGATCAGTTCTCTGCTGGCAAGTGAATATTTCATTCCTTCATGCCCCATAGCGATGCCGTCGCATACGCCGATGGAAGGAAACTCTATGGGAGTGCCTCCCGCCATTCGCACGCCGGCCTTTACAGCCTCTGCCACCTTGTCCAGATGGATATGGCCCGGCACGATCTCACTGTGAGCGCAGGCCACTCCGATCAACGGTCTTTCCAGCTCTTCCTTTGTATATCCCATTGCATAAAACAGGCTCCTCATCGGGGCGCGTTCAACGCCTTTCGTTACCTGATCACTTCGTTTTCCCATATTTTTTCTCCTACATATCGAAACACCGACCGGTCTGCATCAGACCAGGCCGGTGTCCTAAAACATTTTCTTATTTCTTCAGCCAGCTCATCATCTTTCTCAGTTCACCGCCGGTCTTGCACAGCTGGTGTTCATTTTCCTTCATTCTTGTAGTAAGGAATTTTGCCTGTCTTCCCGCTGACATTTCAGCAACGAATTCGCTTGCAAAAGCACCGTTCTGGATCCTTCTAAGGATCTCCTTCATTGCTTTTCTCGACTCTTCTCCGATTACCTGTCTGCCTGCATAATAGTCGCCGTATTCAGCTGTGTTGGATATCGACTTTCTCATCAGTTCGAAACCGCCGCTGTTGATCAGATCTACGATCAGCTTCATTTCATGGATACATTCAAAGTAAGCCATTTCAGGTTCATATCCGGCTTCTGTCAGAGTTTCGAATCCGGCCTTCATCAGTTCAGTAACTCCACCGCAGAGAACAGCCTGTTCTCCAAAGAGGTCTGTTTCAGTTTCTTCTCTGTATGTAGTTTCCAGGATACCTGCACGTCCTGCGCCGATCCCGCTGGCATAAGCCAGAGCATAGTCCTTTGCTTTGCCGCTCTTGTCCTGATATACTGCGATCAGCGAAGGTACTCCTCTGCCTTCCAGGTACTGGCTTCTTACTGTATGTCCCGGGCCCTTTGGAGCTACCATGATGACATCAAGAAAATCTGCAGGCTGGATCAGCTGGTAATGGATATTGAATCCGTGAGCGAACATCAGCACATTTCCCTCTTTCATATGAGGAGCTACCTGGGTATTATATATATCTGCCGCCTTCTCATCCGGAACCAGCATCATTACAAAATCGCCCTTTTCTGCAGCCGTTTCAACGTCGACTACTTCAAGTCCTGCATCCTTTGCAGATTTAGCGCTCTTGGAATCCGGTCTCAGACCTACTACTACTTTTGCTCCGCTTTCATTCAGGTTCTCCGCATGAGCATGGCCCTGGCTTCCGAATCCGATGATAGCAATTGTTTTTCCGTCCAGAAGACCTAAATTACAATCCTGGTCATAATACTTTTTGATCATTTTATTACTCCTTCTCTTCCCAGCCTCTTCCCATGGCTGTGATTCCTGTTCTGCAGACTTCCACGATATTGTAGCAGTCTATCATACTCATAAATCCATCTATCTTTGACGGTTCTCCCGTCAGCTCGATGATCATGCTGTTCTTTGACAGATCTATGATTTTTCCTCGGTAAATGTCCGCGATCTCTCTTACTGCGGATCTTTCATCTTTGCCGACATGCACCTTGACCAGCAGCAGTTCTCTAAACAGACTGTTCTCCTTTTCAAGTGCAAATATATCTCTAACGTTTTCCAGTTTTTCCGTCTGCGTCAGGATCTGAGCAAGAGACTGCTCCGTCCCGTCGAACACTATGGTGATCCTGGAAAGTTCGGGATCGTTGGTTGCCGATACTGTAAGGGAGTCGATATTGAAGCCTCTCCTTCCGAAAAGGCTGACTACTCTCGTCAGTACATTAGCCTGGTTGTCAACGAAAATGCTGACTACTTCTCTTTTCATCGGTGCCATATCATACCATCCTTAACCTATTATCATATCTTCCGATGTCCCGCCGTTTGGTATCATCGGGAGCACTCTTTCTTCTCTGCCTATCCTGCAGTCGATCCATACGGGTCCCTTTTCTTTCAAAGCCGCCTTGAATGCCTTTTCGAATTCCGACATCGTGCCGGCAGTGAATCCTGTGGCTCCGAATCCCTCTGCTACCTTTGCAAAGTCCGTCTTCCTCTCAGGGGTAGTTCCTGAATACCTTCTGTCATAAAAGGATGTCTGCCACTGATATACCATCCCCAGAACCGAGTTGTTCATAATGATGGTTATGATAGGAAGTTCTTCGCTGACAGCCGTACACGCTTCGTTGAGATTCATGTGAAAGCTGCCGTCTCCGGTAAAATGGATGACCCTCTTTCTCGGATTGCCTATCTGCGCGCCTATGGCCGCTCCATACCCGAAGCCCATGGTGCCCAGTCCTCCGCTGGTAATGAAACTCTTTGTGTTCTTATGTTTCAAATACTGTGCGGCCCACATCTGGTGCTGGCCTACATCAGTAGCATATATGGTCGGTTTGTCTGTTGTATCGCATACATAGTGGATGATCTCGCTGGGGTGCAGCTGGGCGTCATCGGATTTTACATCCCCGGTGGTCTTCTTCCATTCTGTGACCTCCTCTACCCATTCTCCGTGGTCCTTCTTTTCGATCAGCGGTATGAGCTTTTTCAGGAAGTCCTTTACGTCGCTGATTATGCACTGATCCACCTGTACGTTTTTATTGATCTCCGATTTATCTATATCCACCTGTATCTTGGTGGCTTTCTTCGCAAATTTTTTCGGGTTCAAGGCAACTCTGTCGCTGAACCGCGTGCCCAGAGCCAGCATCAGATCCGATCTGTCCACAGCTTTGTTTGCCGCGATGGTGCCGTGCATACCGATCAGCCCCATATTGCGGGGGTTGTCATAGCCGATAGTTCCTGCCGCCATGATGGTATGCGTGGCAGGTATGTCTGCCTTTTCCATCAGCTGTATCAGCTCGTCTCCGGCATCGCTGGCCATTACGCCGCCGCCGAAATATATGACCGGCCTTTTTGAACTGTTGATCAGGCCTGCTATTTTCTTCAGATCCTTTTCTTCAGCCTTCGGCAGACCGTGAGGCTCCTCTATAGGGTGCCCGGGTTTGTAATCGATCTTTGCGCCGGTCACATCTTTTGTGATGTCTACCAGCACAGGGCCTTTCCTTCCGCTGTTGGCTATCCTGAAAGCATTGTGGAGAGCATCCGGCAGATCTTCTATCCTGTTTACAAAATAATTATGTTTTGTCACAGGCATCGTGACGCCGGTTATACATATCTCCTGAAAAGCATCCCTGCCTATGAGGCTGTCCGGTACGTTTGCGGTCACGGCCACCATTGGAATACTGTCCATGAAAGCTGTTGCTATTCCTGTTACCAGATTTGTAGCTCCCGGTCCGCTGGTAGCAAAAACTACTCCGGTCTTGCCGGTGGATCTTGCATATCCGTCAGCCGCATGGGCTGCGCCCTGTTCGTGGGCCGTCAGCACGTGTCTGATCTGATCTTTATATTCGTACAAAGCATCGTAAACATTCAATGCTGCCCCGCCCGGATAACCGAACACTGTATCTACTTTGTGCTCCAACAGGATTTCTGCAATTACCTGGGATCCCGTTAATTTCATATCTCGCCTCCTGATTTTCTCTGTGATAGCCTTAATTATATACTCATTTGGGGCGTTGTCAACATTTTTGTTTGAAATTTGTTTTCATACACAATATTTTATTATATAGTTTGTGGTATTTGCACATATAATCTCCATTAAAATCAATATTGCCTTTTTTACGACCTTTTTGGCTCGATTTCCATCTGCTCAAATCAAAAACGCCTTCCCGGCATTCCAGCCGAAAAAGCGTCAATTATCATATTTGAAAGTTATATTGCTGCAGCGATCAGATCTCCGCATTCTTTTGTTCCGATAGCCTTGAAAGCCTCCGGATCTTTTTCGTTTGCCAGAAGATCCGGCGTCCTGTTTCCGTCTGACAGGACCTTTTTGACAGCCGCCTCAATGGCATCGGCTTCTTCAGACAGGCCGAAGGTATATCTCAACATCATGGCCGTACTCAATATAGTGGCCATTGGATTTGCCTTGTTCTGTCCCGCAATATCCGGCGCACTGCCGTGTACCGGTTCATACATCCCGAAGTTGCCGGTGGTCAGACTGGCCGACGGCAGCATGCCGATGGAGCCTGTGACCTGACTGGCTTCATCGCTGAGGATATCGCCGAATATATTGCTGGTGACGATCACGTCGAACTGCTTCGGCGCGCGTACCATCTGCATTGCCGCATTGTCCACATAGAGATCCTCTACCGTGACCTCCGGATAATCCTTTGCCACATCAGCAACGATACGTCTCCAAAGACGGGAGCTTTCAAGAACATTGGCCTTGTCCACGCTGGCGATCTTTTTCCCGCGCTTCATGGCCATGTCAAAAGCCACTACGGCGATACGTCTCACTTCTTCCTCGGCATACTGTTCAATGTCATAAGCAGCAGGGCCGAGAGGAGTATCATCTTTGGTCCCCTTCTCTCCGAAATATATCCCGCCGGTCAGTTCTCTGACCACCAGTATATCCAGCCCGCCTTTTATTATCTCCGGTTTGAGAGGGCATGCATCTGCAAGCTCGTCGAACAGGATGGCAGGGCGAAGGTTGGCGAAGAGGCCCAGTTCTTTCCGCAGACCCAGCAGAGCTCTTTCCGGTCTCTGATCTCCCGGTA
Source organism: Eubacteriaceae bacterium (assembly GCA_034927505.1). Classification (GTDB taxonomy): domain Bacteria; phylum Bacillota; class Clostridia; order Peptostreptococcales; family Anaerovoracaceae; genus RUG100. The sequence continues at coordinate 19,677 of JAYFPY010000023.1, read as the reverse complement.
CGTCATCCCACTTTGGACCGCCGACTGCACCCAAAAGGACTGCATCCGACTGCTTGCATACGTCCACAGTATCCCGGGGCAGACATTCGCCTCTGGCATCTATGGCACATCCTCCTGCGAGGACGGGCGCATAACTGAACTTGTGGCCGAACTTTTCTCCCGCTTTATCCAATACTTTTATTGCTTCATCCACTACCTCCGGGCCGATGCCGTCGCCGTGGATGACCGCTATATCATAATTCATTTTATTCTCCTTGCTTCAGGCTGTTGAGCAGTCCGCCTTTGTGCATTATATCCTTGATAAAATCAGGGAACGGCAGAGCCTGATACGTTTCGCCTTTTGTTTCATTTTTTATTGTTCCGGTTTCAAAATCAATGCTGACAGTATCGCCGTCTTCGATCTTTTCACTGGCCTCTTTGCATTCCAGAATAGGAAGGCCTATGTTGATGGCATTCCTGTAAAAGATCCTGGCGAATGTATTGGCTATGACGCAGCTGATGCCGCTGGCCTTGATGGCGATCGGAGCGTGCTCCCTGGATGATCCGCATCCGAAGTTGTCGCCGGCCACCATGATATCGCCCTCTTTCACTTTGCCGACAAATCCCGCATCTATATCTTCCATGCAGTGGCTTGCCAGCTCTTTGTGATCCTGCGTGTTCAGGTGACGCGCCGGTATGATCACATCAGTATCCACGTTGTTTCCGTATTTATGTACTCTTCCTTTTGCATCCATATTATTTGCCTCCCTTCGGGCCTGCGATTTTTCCCGCAATGGCTGACGCAGCAGCAACAGCCGGGCTCGCCAGATATACTTCACTCTCCGTATGCCCCATACGCCCCACGAAATTTCTGTTGGTAGTGGCTACGCAGCGTTCGCCTTCAGCCAGTATGCCCATGTGCCCTCCCAGACAAGGTCCGCATGTAGGCGTAGATACGATGCATCCCGCATCGATGAAAGTATCTATGTATCCTTCTTTTATGCACTCTTTATATACCGCCTGCGTTGCCGGGATGATGATCCCTCTCACGTCCGGATGGATGTGCTGTCCTTTCAAAATGTCGGCAGCGGCTTTCATGTCCGAGATCCTTCCATTGGTGCAGGAACCGATCACCACCTGATCGATCTTCACATCTCCGACTTCATCTATTGTCTTCGTGTTTTCCGGAAGGTGGGGAAAGCTGACTGTCGGTTTGATGGAATCCAGTTTGATCATAAAGGTCTTTTCATATTCTGCATCCGGATCCGGATCGTAGCTCTTGTAATCCCTGTCCACTCTGCCTTTCATATATTCTCTGGTGATATCATCCACCTGGAATATCCCGTTCTTTGCTCCGGCCTCTATGGCCATGTTGGATATGCACAGCCTGTCATCCATGGACAGAGCAGCCAATCCATCTCCCACAAATTCCATCGATCTGTATAGAGCCCCGTCTACGCCGATCATACCGATGATGTGGAGGATAACATCCTTGCCGGATACGCCTTCCTGCAGCTTGCCCGTTAGATGGAACTGATAAGCTTCCGGTATCTTGAACCAGGCCTGACCTGTAGCAATGCCTGCGGCCAGATCGGTACTGCCCACACCTGTGGAGAAAGCCCCAAGTGCACCGTATGTACATGTGTGGGAGTCTGCGCCGATAATGGCTTCTCCGGCGGCCACAAGGCCCTTCTCCGGCAGCAGCGCATGTTCGATGCCCATTTCCCCTACATCGTAAAAATTGTCTATGTCGAATCGTTTCGCAAAGGTCCTGCACTGTTTGCACTGCTCTGCGGATTTTATATCTTTGTTCGGCGTAAAGTGATCCATGACAAGAGATATCCTGCTCTTGTCGAATATCTTGCCGAAACCTGCTTTCTCAAATTCATTTATGGACACGGGTCCGGTTATATCATTTGCCAGGACCATATCCAGGTCTGCACGGATCAGCTGACCCGGGACCACTTTGTCCATGCCGGCATGTGCTGCCAGTATTTTCTGTGTCATTGTCATTCCCATATGGTTTTCTCCTTTATTCTACAAAGTGACTGATTTGATTCATTCTGTTTATTGCGCTTACCAGCGCGTTGACGCTGGCGTAGATGATATCATCATGAAGCCCTACGCCCCAGTATACCCATCCGTTGGAATCGGAGATAGCCACGTAGGCTGCAGCACGGGAATCAGATTCGGATTCCAGCGCATGCTCCGAGTAAGTCACAAAGTCGTAGCTGAATGTATACGGTGCTTTTCTAAGGGCGTTGCTGACAGCGTCCAGACGGCCGTTGCCTTCGCCGCTCAGATGGTATGTCTCTCCGGAAATATCTACATCTATCTCTACATTTATATCTGTCCCGTCTTTGTAATCCGACATCCTTTTGAATGTGGCGTCTGTAATATCGATAGGATCGAATACGTTGATATACTCATTGTCAAACAGCTCGAAGATCTCGTCCGGAGAAAGCTCCTTATGCTGTTTATCCGATACTCCTTTTACCATGTACCCGATCTCTTCCCGCATTTTCGTCGGTATAGTATATCCGAAATTGTGCTCCAGTATATATGCGACTCCGCCCTTTCCGGACTGACTGTTTATTCTGATGACATCCGCTTCGTACTCTCTGCCCAGATCATGAGGATCTATAGGCAGATACGGAACTGTCCAGCGGTCCGATCCGCTGTCTTCTCTGTATTTCATTCCCTTGGCTATTGCGTCCTGGTGTGATCCCGAGAAAGCTGCGAATACCAGTTTTCCGCCGTAAGGCTGTCTCGGCGGTACTTTCATGTCGGTGAATTTTTCGTAGTTCCTGACCACTGTCGGCATGTCGGAAAAATCCAGTCCCGGATCCACACCGTGAGTGTACATGTTCATGGCCAGCGTTACGATATCCACATTACCGGTACGCTCTCCGTTGCCGAAGAGAGTCCCTTCGATCCTGTCACCTCCGGCAAGAAGTCCCAGCTCTGCATCGGCAACGCCGGTCCCTCTGTCGTTGTGAGGGTGCAGAGATATGAGAACGTTTTTTCTGTCATGAAGGTGATCGCTGACATATTCTATCTGACTTGCATAGACGTGAGGCATGGACATCTGCACTGTGCTGGGCAGATTGATGATGACCTTGTTCTCCGGCGTCGGTCCCCATATGTCTATGACCGCATTGCATACTTCCGTTGCGTAGTCAGGTTCGGTCCCGGAAAAGCTCTCAGGGGAATACTCGAACTGATAATTGCTGCCCGGGTTTTCCGCGGCATATCTTTTGATCAGTCTTGCTCCATCGGTAGCTATTTTCATTATTTCTTTTTTGCTCTTCTTGAAGACCTGCTCGCGCTGAGCCACAGATGTGGAGTTGTACAGATGCACGATGGCATTCTTCACGCCTTTCAACGCTTCAAAAGTCTTCGATATTATATGCTCCCTTGACTGAGTCAGTACCTGCACCTTGACGTCATCCGGTATCATATCCTTTTCGATCAGAGTTCTCAGCAGTTCATACTCTGTATCGCTGGCCGCGGGAAAACCCACTTCGATTTCTTTGAATCCCAGGTCGACAAGATACTGAAAAAATTCCAGTTTTTCTTCCAGACTCATCGGTACGATCAAAGCCTGATTCCCATCGCGAAGATCCACGCTGCACCAGTGAGGCGCTTTGTCCAGATGATCCTTCTTTACCCATTTCATTTGATTTTCAGGAGGCATGTAATATCCTACCCTGTACTTGTCGTAATTCTGCATTTTCTTTCTCCTTCCGATACCGCAGCATTCCTGTCTGCATTATGACGAAAAAAATCCTTCGCCTGCAAGAGACGAAGGTATAATACTTCCGCGGTACCACTCTTACTTGGATCCGGCCATCACCGTTTCCCACTCATAAGGTTCTGCTCGGGGGTGAGACGTCATTCTTCGATCTGCAGCCTTGCACCGACCGGCTGCTCTCTTTTAGATCTGCTGTAATGACTTATTCCCTTCATTGCAATATTTTGATTAAAATAAAGTATATAATATGTAGAAAGCATTTGTCAAGACATTGGCCAAAAAGAAGACATATTTCTATGCCTTCTCTGTTATTTCATTTTTGAATGATATATCGTTTATTCCATACCCGGGAGTCTGATGATGGAAACCACCATGGATTTCGGGATCTTTGAAATCGTTACTCCTCTGCCGCCTGTGGTAGCATGGATATATTTTCCCTTGTCATAGTACATTCCAACATGGAATATCCTGTGTTTCGATCCGCCGTAGCCGATGATTATGATATCTCCCGGCTGTGCGTTGGAAAGGTTTCTGCCTATACCGTATTTTTTACTGTATCTCTTGTAGAAACTTCTGGATGAGTTTCTTGACATTTTCACGCCGGATACTTTCTTTCCGACTTTTTTATATGTCCAGGTGACAAAACCGCTGCAGTCGAATCTGTTCGGGCCGGAAGCTCCCCATACGTACGGTTTGCCTCTCTTTGTCTTCGCTTTCTTTATTACCTTGCCTGCATTTGTACTCCAGAATCCCGGCGTTCTCATGGTCAGTTTTTTAGGAGTGGCTATTGTCACATCTTCGCTGTCTGTATTTGCAGTGATGCCGTCGTTGTTTCTGTAAGCCCTTACTATATAATGGTATTTTCGTCCGGCCTTCTGCTTTTTCTGTGTGTATCCTGTGGTGCTGCTTTTGAAAGTCTTCACTCTTTTATAAGAGTCTGTAGAAGAATTGTATTTGTACAGGATATATCCCTGCGCGCCTTCTACCTTGTTCCAGTTTACTCTTACTGATATCCTGCTTTTTGCATATCCTTTGACTGCCGTCTTTGCCAGCTGAGGTGTCACCTCTACAGGAACGACTTCTTCCAGCAGATCCGCGGTCTGAGCAGAAGTCGACGCTGCTGTCGCTTTCTGTTTTTCTGCTGTGACCTTGAAATATATTTTTTTGCCCGTTGTAAGGTTTCCTATAGTATAACCGGTCACGTCCTTGTCGACCGATGCAACACGGGTGTATTTGCCGTTTTCTGAATCCGCTTTGTATATAGTGTATCCGCCGGCGTTATTGGACTTGTCCCATGAAAGAGTAACGGAATCATAACTTGATTTTTCTATCTTGATGTTGCTCGGTGCATCCGGCACTGTTTTAGTGATTTTCAGCGTACCGTATTTGAATGATATTGTGTAATTTTTTGTGACATCTCTCGTGCCCTTTTCGGCAGTGATCCTGGCTGTTGTTTCATCTTTCACAGTATTCTCGACAATGCCCTCATCGGTTATAGTCCCATTGACCTCTAACCCCGAGAGTCCCTGGCCGTCAGGAAATCCATCTCCTTCGATTTCATAATTCGAACTTGTCAGCGGTTTGCCGTCATATTCTTTATAATCGCTGTCTGTAGTAATGATAATATTTCTCTTGTTTATCGTAAAAGGAATCTCTTCAGTAATGATCTCTGCATCTTCTGTTGTCTCTTTTCCGCTCATGCCTATAGCATAAGTCAACTTGACCGTGTAGCTGCCGGCATCAGCAAGATTTGTTGCACTGCTGATCTCGCTGAGTATTTCAGCTGTGCGGTCTTTTACTTCTTTTTCATTTTCGTCATCTATGATCGTTTTTTCATATGTCAGCGGCTTTTCAAGGATCGATTTGCCGTTTTCGTCTGTCACATCGCACTCCAGCTGCTGTATGTAAGCATCCTTCTGTGCCAGTGGTGCGAACTGCACCATCTGATGTGCAGTGCCGTCATATTTGATCTCATCTGTTTTTGTATACTCCAGCCTGCATGTCTGCTGCTGTTCGTTTTCGTCTGTTGTTGTCTGATCCGTCACTGTTTCCTGTGAGCCTGTATTTGAGGTGTCCGGTATGGAATCCTCTGCCATGGCCGGAACGCACAGTACGCTCATTGCCATGATTATAGTCAGTGTAAGTGCAATTATCTTGCTTTTCATTTCTGCCTCTCTTTTGTTCATTTCCCCCGGTCTTGTATCCCAACCATGTTGCTAATGTTACTATTCAGTCACTTTTCAGTCAACCGATATCATAAACTCTTCACACAATTTTCATATTGGAAAACAGAGGTCCGACATACTGCCGGCCCTCTGTTTCCAACGTTTTCTGTTTCACATTTCGTATGTATGATTATTTGAGCCCCGGCATACGTATTATTGCTGCCATTGAGCCTTTTGGCACTCTTGATATGGTCACGCCTCTTCCGCCTGTGGTTGCATGTATATATTTTCCTTTTCCGTAATATATGCCCACATGGAATATCCTGTGTTTCGACTTGCCGTATCCGAAGAACAGCATGTCTCCCGGCTGAGCCTTTGAAAGAGATCTTTTGATCCTGTATCTCTTGTATTTATTGTACAGTCCCTGAGCCGACCTTCTTTTGACTTTTACACCTTTCACCTTGGATTTTTTCATTACCCAGTAGGTGAATCCGCTGCAGTCGAACTTGTTTGGCCCTTCTGCTCCCAGAACATATCTTGATCCCAGTTTTGTCCTGGCTTTTTTGATTATCTTCGCCTGATTTGTATATTTGTATGTTCTTGAACTGGTCTTCAGGACCTTCGGAACATATATCGATGTTGTATCTGAATATCCTTTGACCGTCTTTCCGTCCACATTTTTGTAAGGTATGACCAGATAGCTGTGCGTCTTCTTCCTGGACAGTCTGCTCTGTGTCAGGCTTACAGTTTTGCCGCTTTTGACTTTCTTGACGCCCTTCCATCCGGACCCGCTCTTCTTATATACCAGATAGCCGGATGCTCCGCTGACTTTTGTCCATTTCACCGTAGCCTTTGTTCCGGTTTTCAGAGTACTGCCGGCATTGGTCGTGTCCAGCATAGGGACTGCGGATACAACCTCCGACTCGGTTTCGACCCGGGTATTCGTACTGCTGGTCCCTGCATTGACCCCGGTAACCGGCATCACAGTTTCGACCTTGAAATATTTTCTCGACCCTGTTGCAAGACCGTGTATCGTATATGATGTGCCTGTTGTGTAAGCCACTTTTGAAAAGCCTCCGGAAGCTGTGGATGACATATACAATGTATATCCCGATGCCCCGTTGACCCCGCTCCAGCTTACTGTCAGAGCTTCATATCCTTTTATATCTTTTGCCTGTACATTTTCCGGCGCTTTGTCTACTACTGTCTGCTGTTCAGTCGGTGAAATATCATCTGCATACCCCGCCGCCGGGAACAGCCCGGTGATCAGCGCCATTATTACCAAAGACAGTATTATGGTTTTTAGTTTCATTTCTCGCTCCTTTTCATTCCCACTAATACTCTCTTATCGAATACTTTCTTAACACGATGCCTATGTTACAAGGTCCTTTTCCGAAGGTCAACCCATGTCACAGACTCTTCACACAGCCTTTAGGCGGGCAACAAAAAAGATGCTGAAACGTTGAGCTTCAACACCTTTTCTTCATATTTCTTTTATTGATATCCGTCGCTGATCTCCGGTGATCCTACTCATATATAGGATATTTTTCAGTCAGTTTCCTTACCATATCCATAGCCTTTGCCTTGTTTGCATCCACATCTTCAATGAGCATGTTCATTGCATCCGCTATTACTATCATATCTTCTTCCACCATGCCTCTGCTGGTTATTGCAGGCGTACCGATCCTGATGCCGCTGGTCACTGTCGGCTTTTCCGGATCGTTGGGGATGGCATTCTTGTTGCAGGTTATGTTTGCCTGCCAGAGAAGATTCTCAGCCTCTTTACCGGTTATTCCCTTTGGTCTTAAGTCCACCAGCATGAGATGATTGTCTGTGCCGCCGGAAATAATGTCAAACCCTCTCTCGATGAGAGCCTTTGCCAGTGTGTCCGCATTTTTGACTACCTGCTGCATATATGTCTTGTATGCCGGTTTCAGATCTTCACCCAGACATACCGCCTTCGAAGCGATCACATGCATCAGCGGTCCGCCCTGTATCCCCGGGAATACGGCTCTGTTGAAATTGAATTTCTTTGCAGTCTCCGCGTCGGAAAGGATCATCCCTCCCCGCGGTCCTCTGAGAGTTTTGTGAGTCGTCGTTGTTGTAACATGAGCATAAGGTATCGAACTCTGATGCAGCCCCGTTGCAACCAGCCCTGCGATATGAGCTATGTCCGCCATCAGAACAGCTCCCACCTTGTCGGCGATCTCCCTGAATCTCTTGAAATCAATCTTTCTCGCATAAGCCGAAGCTCCGCAGACGATCATCTTAGGTCTGCATTCTTCTGCGATCTTTTCAACTTGATCATAATCTATAAATCCGGCCTCATTGACCTCGTAAGGTACGACATTGAAGTATTTCCCGCTCATATTGATCGGATGTCCGTGGGACAGATGTCCGCCGCTGTCCAGTCCCATACCCATGATGGTATCTCCCGGTTCCAGAACTGCAAAGAATACTGCCATATTGGCCTGAGCCCCCGAATGAGGCTGCACATTGGCGTATTCACACCCAAAGAGTTTCTTTGCTCTTTCGATCGCCAGTGTCTCGGCAACATCGACATTCTCGCATCCGCCGTAGTATCTCTTTCCCGGATACCCTTCGGCATATTTATTGGTCATAATGCTGCCCATTGCCGCCATGACCGCCTTGCTGACTATATTTTCCGAAGCTATCAGTTCTATATGATGCCTCTGCCTTTCCAGCTCGTCTTCAATGGACTTTGCCACCTGCGGATCCGCTTTTTTTACTTCATTCAAATCGTACATGATCTTCCTCCTTGCGAAAATTATTCTAAACAATTTTATCACATACAGTCACAAAAGTATAGACAGCAATTTCCCTATATTACCTGCGGTATCCTTATGATCTTCCCGGAATTCCTGATAAACAGCATGCCGGTGCCTATCTCCGGGACATAACCGCGTATAGTCGGAGCTCCGACTATGGCCTGTTCGCTTGTCGGACACAGCATGACTCCCTGTATGCAGTCTTTGAAGGTCTTTACCATTTCGCTGTATCCACGCAGTTTGTTGTTCTGGGATGCAGCTATCACGCCTATCCCCGCCCGGATCAGTCCGGGTATGAAGTCTCCGGCTTCGCTTCCCAGAGCGGGCTCTGCTCCTTCGATGAAATCATCGCAGTCATCTATCACGACCGTTATCCGTTCTTCCTTTTCAAAAAATTCCTTCGGTCTCAAGATGGAGTTTTCCGATCTTGCCTCTTCATATTTTTTCATTCTGTCAGCTTTCAGCTCTTTTAGGAATCCAAGTACATTTTCTACATCGGTTTTTCCCGCAGAATACATAGCTCCTGTGCGTCCGGCTGTTTCACCCAGATCCTGGGACCTAGAATCGAACATGATCAATTTCGATCTGTCTTTCAGTTGTTCTGCAAACAGCTGCAGTATGTTGGTTTTACCGCTTTGAGCTCCGCCGATTATCATGGTCAGTTCCCCATTGGTCCTTATGTATTCTCTGCGGACCTTTTCCATATCCAGGCCTGCCGCTGCCTGGTCTTCGTCCGCTGGCTCCGGTTCGTAAAGAGACAGCATGTCGGAGGTGAATGTCTCAGGGACCACAGGGATGCTATCCGGTCGTTTTCCTGTATAGCTTTCGTCCATCGCTGCGGCAAGAGCCTCCACCTTCTCTACATATTCTATATCGTCTTCAGCCTGCACCGGCGTGTACACCTGCAGTATGTTCACATCATCCTGTTTTACCAGAGCTCTGCCCGGTATGTCGTCTGTAGAGTACGGCGACCTGCCTATGAATCCCTGCATGTCGGCGCTGTCCACCAGATAGTGAGCGATCTTGTTTTTGAAATTGTTCAGCACGGCATATTTCACCGCGCCCGGCCTGGTAGCCGATATGATCATATATATACCAAGTCCAAGGCCGTCACGGGACAGTTTCAGGAAATACTCTTCTCCCTCGTATCCGCTTTCCTTTACCACATCATAGTTGTCTATGACTACGAATATGGCCTTTAGCTTTTCCGGCGCCATCTCGTTGTACATGGAAAACCCTGCGGCGCCGACCTGTGCGAACAGACTTTTCCTCCTCTGCATCTCGCCGGAAAGGATTTTTTTCAGCTTGCCGAATTTTTCTTCGTCGTCAAAATCCATATAGTCCGCCGTGTGAGGAAGATCTCTCAGTTTTATCAGGCCTGCATTTCCGTAGTCCAGTATATAGAACTCCATCGACTCCGGCGAATTCTTCACCGCCAGTGAAAGCAGTATCGTAGCTATCGTCACCGATTTTCCTGTGCCGGCGGCGCCGCAGACCATGAAATTCCCGTCCTCTTCAAAGTCGATCATGAATTCCCTTTGAGTCTGCTCTTCCGGAATGTCCACCATCCCCAGAGCGATCTTCGTATCTGTCCTGTCGCATAGAGCCAGATCTACAACAGATCCTGCAGCAGTGTGAGGGGATACGATCTTTTCGTCAAGCGGCGGCAGCCATGGCTTTTCCACATCTTCACAATCCAGGTTGTCATACACCCGGGCGATATGCTCTACCACTGCATCCAGCTGCGTTGTCTCTGCACCGGTAGTCTCCTTTTCCGCCAGCAGATTTTCATTTATCAGCTCGCCCTGCCGCAGCCCGTTGAGAACATACAGCCTGTCGTCAGTCTCCTCTTCCTCGCCGTCTTCATTATATACCGCTCCGCTGTAAGCCGACTGGAACAGTTCATATATTTCGTTATATCCGACCTGCAGGTAAGCTCGGCCCGGCAGTGTTATCCCTGCAGCATCCGGAGTTTTTATCAGGTCCTGACTGTCAGATTCGGACAGGACTTTGAGAGCCAGCTTGAATCTGGCGTTGCTCCAGATCTGATCGCTTACGACCCCCGCCGGTTTCTGCGTGGCCAGGATCAGATGTATACCCAGACTTCGCCCCACTCGCGAGGTGGACACCAATTCATCCATGAATTCCGGCTGTTCTTTTTTCAGCTCCGCAAATTCATCCGATATCATGAACAGATGGGGCAGAGGTTTGTTCACATATCCGGAATGGAATTTCTGGTTGTACAGATTTATGTTGTTCACTCCGGCTTCGTTGAAGATGCGCTGCCGTCTGGCCAGCTCGCTCTTTATGGAAGCCATGGCCCGCATAGTCCCCGCGCCGTCCAGGTTGGTTATGGTGCCCATCAGATGAGGAAGCCGGTCGAACAGTCCCGACATGCCTCCGCCTTTATAGTCGATCAGAAGAAAGCCTACTTCCCATGGATGGAAATTGACAGCCAGCGACAAAATATATGACTGGATCACTTCACTCTTTCCTGATCCGGATGTGCCTCCGACCAAACCGTGAGGGCCGTGAGCCTTTTCATGGAGATTCAGGTAGACGATATCGTCCTTGCCCCTCATGCCCAGCGGCACTGCAAGACTTTTATACGGGACATTCTCTTTCCATCGTTTTTCCGGGCGCAGTTCTTCCGGTCTTTCCACTCCGTACATTTCAAAGAAGGTCACATTCTCCGGTATCTGCGCACTGATGCCTTTCTGATGTATCACCGACGCCAACATCCTCGCCGTTTTTTCATAATCGATGTCCTTCTTTATATCCAGATCTATCTCTTCATTTTTTTCCAAACCATTTTCTATTACCAGCTTGCCTGTGGTAGAATCCTCCACTTCAAGAACGGTTTTGATATTTTCCGGAACGTCCTCTCTGCGAGCAGCCGTAAAGATGACGGTAAATCCCATTCCCATTTGGTTTTTCTGCAGATACTCCATTATGGAATGATCCATTGCCAGCCTGGTGTCATCGATTATGAAAACAAAATGAGGAAGCATCCTGGATTCTTTGTTATGCTCCTTCTGGCGTTCGTATCGGTCCTTGATTATTTTGTTCAAGCTTCCCAGCACCTGATCGCGTATCTTTTCATTGTCGATAATCCCAGTCACATTAAGGCTGTGTATCTTCCCATGGGGAAGCCACTTCATCCAGTCGAAATCAGCTTTTTCTTCTTCGCTGTACAGAGCCGTCATCTCAACATCATGGTAGCTGTGCATGAAAGCCATCTGAAGCAATAACTGTTTCAGTACCCGGTGTATATTCTCTTTATCCCCTGTCAGAGCAAGGTGGCTTTCTTTGAGATCGATGATGCGGGGGGCATCTTCCAGAACAGAAAAGCTCCGGTATATGGATGTGGCTTCATCCACCAGCTCGTCCTCCTGCATGCTGAATTCCTTTATGGGCATCTCCGGTCGAAAGCTGACCGGGATATCTGAATTGCCGATGCTGACTTTCATGAAATCGTCATCGTATATGCTCCGTTCGTACAACCGGCTGCTTTCATCCATTATCATTTCCTGCAGAGCGTCTGTCCCCGGATAATTGTAATCCAGAGCTTCACGCTGTTTTCCCTTCAGACCTGCCAGCTGTTTTCTGACCCGCAGCAGATAATCGGTGTATACTGTCTTCCTCTTGGCCTTTTGTTCTTTGTTCGTTTTCCTGTCGCTGAAATATCCCATTATGGATATGATCAGAGTCATCCCCATTCCTGCCACTGCCATGAGTATATATATGCCTCTGCTCATTAGAACGCAGACAACGACCATTACTATCACCATCACCAGCGGCGGCAGTATCCTCTTCAGCAGCTGTCCCTTTTTCTGCTCCGGTTTTTGCGGCGGATCGGCAATAGCTATTTTATCTGTAGGCTCTTTCTTTATTATACGCGGCGATCTTTTGTATCCCCGCAGTTCGTCTTTGCTCCGCAATGTTCTCTCGTGATCAGGCAGGCCGCATGTATAAGCCTCTGTATCCCCTGTTATGCCTATGCAGTTTTCCTGCACTTCGATCAGCAGCCCGCCGTACAGGATGCCGTCGCCTTTTTCAAAGGCCTTCTCGTTTTCTTCTATTAGACTGCCATTGAGAAATATTTCCGCATCAGAGCAGCGATATATCTTGTTTCCTTCTATTATAAAGTCTAATGTGCCATCCGTCCCCGTGGAAATATCGCAGTCGCTCCCTGCTCCTGCAGTGATCCCGTCCTTCCCCTTAAAGTCGAAAAATCGTTCTGTATCAGGTATTTCCATACAGCGGTCATCTTCGGTCTCACGAACCTCGATGTATCCGTTCCTTTCCCTTTTTAGTATTCTCTTCATTTTTTCTCCTGCTGTTTATTTCTTTGTTGTATCTGTTGTATCAGTAGTCTGGTTCAACGTGACTTTCAGTTCATCCAGCTGCGCCTGTATTTCTGCGATTTTCTCTTCTCTTGCCGATCTGCTCATGCCTGAATCGTTCTTGACGTACTCCGCCTGATTCATCAGGGCATAAGCCAGCAGCTGGTCGCTGTTCAGTCTGTTTGCACAGTCGATGGCATTGCTGTAATCCGCCCGACCCAGGTACACCCAGTAATTCAGAGTGTCTTCACTGGAAGAGACCGATATCCCCGCCTTTGCATTTTCCTTCTGCTCATCAGTGAGGTTTGCTGAAACGATATAACTGTATCCCAGAATATATTTGTTTTCGTTGGACATTTTACCGACAGCTACATCGTTCATCTTTTCTATGACCTGATCGTATTTCTGCGCCAGGAAAGCATTGTCGGCTGCCAGTATACGGTTTTTCTCCGGTATGTTGAAAGCAAGGAGATATACGGTCACTACCGCCAGCGCTATTACTGCAGCAAGAAGTATGACTGCGCCTCTCTTCAGCCTCTTGTTCTTTTTCTTGTCCACCGTCGTTGTTGTTTTCTCCCGCGTTTCCACTTTCTTTTTGTATTCTTCCAGCAGTATGCTTTTGATTTCCTTTGCAGTCTCTGCCTCGGCGACTTTGGCCGTCAGCTTCTTTTTCCCCATCAGATCCATGCCGCCTCTGTAATAATCTTCAAAAGAGTATTCGCTGTTCAGCGTACATCCGACAAGAGCCTTGTACTGAAGCAGGAATTCTCTGTCATCCATGGCATGGGCCTCGTTTTTTATGAATCTGTCTTCTGCTCTCACCACTTTGTTCATGTCGAAAAACAGATTCTCCGGCGCCATAGAAAAAGCAAATTCCTCGGCAGCCCCCTCCATGTCCTCCGCATTGCACAGCAGCCGCAGTTTTTCTTCCCCGGTCATATCCCCACTCTCGGCCCACGGCGTCACGCCCTCTTCTTCGAAGGTGACCGTCACCTCTTCATCTCCGAACTCCATACTGCACGGCAAAAAATATTTGTTCTCATACGCCAGCACCCTCAGCCTGTTGCCGCTGCACCCGTATTCACTGATCCTGTGTGTTATCTTTTTTTCCATTTTTTATTTCCTTCCTATTACTATCGATATATGTCAATAAAAACAATCAACGTTACTACCACCGCAGTGATACCAAAAGCAATAAGAAGAGCGGCGGCGGAAGCTCCTCCCTTTTCGCGCAGGCAAGTATTTATATCTTGATTGCAGCTTGCTGCATCATCAGCAAGCTTCTCTGCCCTTTTTCTGTATAATGGATAGAAAGCAAATCCAAAGAGCAATACCGGCAGCCATCCACCTACATATGGGATCAAAACCAAAAGTATACAGACGATCAAAAGCCATACTGCTTCCAAATACATTCTTCGATATGCATAGTAGTACACTCCAAAAAGAGCTGCAAAAATATTGAATCTCATGCCGCTTTTCATCGGTTCAGTCACGAGCCTTTCAGGTACATCATTCCCTCTCCGTCCTGATGCAAATATCATATACTGCTCCTTTGTAAGTCGATTTTGATTCTGTTCCTGATTCTGGTTTTCCACTAGTTCACTCCTTTGTTTCTCTTTCCTCCAGGGCTTTGTTGATTGCTTTTGCCCATTTCTTTTTATTATTTACGACAAATTTTTCTTCGGCACCATTCTTCATTATAACTAACAATCCATTGATAGTATGTCTGCTGCGACTTTCCTTTATATCAGATAAATTTATTGTCATTTCATGATTTTGTATATTTATCTGGTGCGACTTATATATCAATGCTGTATCTGTGAGACACATCATCCCTCCGACAGATTCCTTGCCTATCCAGTGATTTGCGCCTCCTCCCATTATCAATTTCCCAGAGTAATCCATTTGCGCCAACTTTTTACTTGCCCACTTTTCTCCTATGAACTGGATTATTGGAAAACCAATCCCAAATAAACATCCTCCGATCAACCCATACAATGCTCCAAACTTCCAACTTCCCAATGATAGTGCCCAATATAGAATTCCTATTGTTGTCCCTCCAATAAGGAATCCAATAGTCATAGTTTTTATATATTTCATGTTTATCCCTCCTGTTGTTAATCGAGGCTATACACGCCCTCTTTAACTCTTTCTCTAACAGTCATTCCATTTATCTTTGCGCCGTCTGTGCAATATGAAAGCACAAGTCCAAAAATAACACCAGTTATACCTCCTACTATTGTTCCTCCTATTGGAACCACAGAGCCAACTGCAGCTCCAGCCGCTGCACTTGCTGCTATACTTCCAAAATTAAATGCAGTATCTACTGTGTTGCATGTGTCACTTCATAGATTATGAAGCTGCACGGCTTTCTATAACACAACAATTCTTATCTTCTATACTTTACTCTTTGATTCTTACAAATTCGTCAAGTTTGTATTTCTTTGCATAGTAATATCTCATATAATCCTCTACTATCATTGGAATAGTTATTGCAAAAACACAGAAAATCATCACTTCCATCACATATAATTGGGTCCTGTGCGACCACACAGGAAATATCACTTTATATACAATGATTCCGCCAAAGCCGGCAATACTTGGGCCGATCCCCATAAGTTTGTCTCTCCAGGTTTGTCCATTGTATTGTCCTTGCTCAATCCTTCGCCTTATTGAAAACCCCGAAATCAAACCGGCTGCAATATATATAATCAAAACATACCAAAGATATTTCAAATTGATTTTTTCGCCGCTGGCAACCAATGCTAAAACAAACCAACAACTCAATATGCCTATAAGCAATATTGTACTAGTACGCTGACTGGCAATTGAAAGCAAAAATTCGCTTCTCTCATTTTTTTTATAAACAATAATTGTACTTATGCTATATATAATAATAGCTATTGCTGCTGCTATATTAATTGCAAGCATATGTATTTTTATCAGATATCCTATAGAATTCATAAACGCTAATAATGCAATAGCAAATACTATCCACACAAGAAGTTTTGGACGCTCTCCTTCTTTATACTTTATAAATTCTATAATGTTTTCTATCGTCATATACTCACCTCAAATTAGACTTTTCACTTTCGCCTTCAACCACTCTTTAAGTGGCACCCCATCAATTTTTACATTATCGCCAATGCCCGTTATTAATGCGCCTCCAACTAAACCTGCAACTGCTCCAATCGGACCACCTATTGCAAATCCAGCAAGTGCACCTGCGCCAATTGCAGCAAGATTAAAACCGGTGTCAACAGCTGCATTTCCAATGGTTTTTCTTGTATAAGACCCATTTGAGCAACTCTTATTCTCTATATTTTATTCTTACATACTCATCTAGTTTGTACTTTTTTGCGTAGTAATATCTCATAAGCATTAATGTGCTCAAGATACATAGTATAGTACAGCATATCATCATAGTATATGTCAGTATCTCAATCCAGTTCGACATGGCCCGGACGATTAGAGTTACCCCTACATAACATATGCATGCTATCCCCCAGGTCTTAACACTGGTTTCTTTTTTTTCTTCTTTATAATATTTACCAGCGAATATTCTTTTTTTTGTTATTTCAATTGTAATTAATATCGATATAATCATGAGTAATGTAAAAGATAATATATATACAAATATTGTCATAAACTGCTCTTGAACAACCATTCTTAAACACATATTAAAAATAGGAACAATAAACGTAATAGCAAACATGCTATTATAAAATAGTATTATTTTCTTATCTTTTTTGATTTTGATTTTATATATTATCGTACTAATTACTGCCAATGCAAAAGAAAGTACTGATAACACTATGATTGGCGTATAGCAATAGAAAATCAATCCACCTGCCGAAAGTAATATCAATCCAACAAAATAACCCACTATATGTTTATTATTATGCATTATTGAAGTGTCGTACCTAATAAATTCTTCTATTTCTTTTATATCCACGTTCCCCTCCTTATCCTATGCTGAATGCTCTTGATACATATTCTTTTGAATTATCTTTTATCGATTTACCTTTGTATTTAATTCCTCCATCAGTCGCAAAAGCATATGCGGCAGCTCCAACAATTCCCCCAACAACTAGTCCTACAGGACCAAGCCAAACACCCATTATTGCTCCTGCACCTGCAGAAGCCGCCAAACATCCACCTGCAAAAGCCGCATCCACGCCTGCATCTGCTACTGTCTTTCGAGTCGATGTCCCTGCCGCCCGATTCTCATATACACCCGCACCAACATCAATAGCTATGATTGCTGGGCCGGCTGCCTTTCCACCGATTTTGCCGGCCTTATACAGTTTCCCCTCCCACTTATTCGAACAATTCTTCTTTTTTTGAGCTGATTCAGATAGCTGTTTGCAAATTATACTTTTTTATATAGTAATATCTCATAAACATAGGTACAGACAATGCATAAATACTTAGTATACATACAACAAGTAAATATGATAAGATTTCCATCCAATTATTCAACAGTTTTATAATGCTCACTAACCCTACTGAAAGCACCGCAATCAAAAGCACATGTTTTTTACCTATTTCTTTTTTATATTTATAGTACTCTCCCTTCTCTATTCGACTTTTGGTTATCAAAAATACTACTACCATACTTATGCCTATTAGTAAGAAAATGATAATAATATACTTCCAAAATGGAACGTGGTTGTTAGAATTCATTATACGAAAAGTAACATTGATTACAGCCAAGCCCATCGTTACAGGCCCCAGTCCATTGTATAGATAGATTTCTTCTTTACTGTTTTTGAGTCTCGATTTGTATCGTATTATACTGAATCCCAGTAAGGCAATTACTATTCCACATATTGCTAATCCCCCTTTGTTCAGATTCCATAAAGTGCCAGCTGTTAAAATCATAATTGTCATGGTTACATATAATACAACTGATTTGTTTTCATGCAAAATCACCTCTTTATATCCTATAAAGTTTTTTAAATTTTCACTAGTCATTTTTAATATTCCTCATTTTCTAGTTGAACTGACTCCTCTACTTCATACTTCTTCGTGTAATAGTACTTCATAATATCTTCTACAATCATTGGAAGAGCTACCGTTCCAAGCAGAGATAATGCAATTGCCATTACTTCATACAATTGTGTTGTGCTTAAATCATTCGGCAATAGTTTATATACAATAAACCCCAATACCCCTCCTCCTGCCGGAGTAAATTCAACTATAGTTTTTTTTAATTTATTACCGGTACTGTTCTTACTGCCAAGTTCTCTGTTTACCACAGCAATAGATACTATACTTGTCGCAACGTACACACTTATCACAATTATTACCAAAATTATTGACGATTCTTTACTATCAATATATATATTAAATATACAGAATGAATAAGTGGTGATGATAGTAATAAGAACGCTAAGCCGTTGTAGTGCCACACACAAGAATACTATGCCAGGTTTGCGTTTTCGTTTCTTTTCATATATGCAGTAAATGGCAATGTATAATACAAACGCACCGATTAAAAATGCATTCGGTATCAACATATGTATTTTATTTGCATATCCAATAATATTTATTAACCCTCCAAAAATTAAAGTCACTCCAACCGTTAGGCTTAAATTATACTTTTTTTTCTTCTTTTCACCAATAAAGGCCTTCAATTTGTTAATATCCATTCTATTCACCTTATTCAAGACTTGTTACTTTTTTCTTTAGCCAATCTGTTAATGGAACACCATCTATTTTTATATAATTCCCTAATATACCTACTCCTACTGCTCCCACTACTGTCCCTACAGGTCCAAATGCCGATCCAAGCAATGCACCTGCGCCAATTGCAGCAAGATTAAAACCGGTGTCAACAGCTGCATCGCCAATGATTTTTCTTGTAGAAGACCCATTGGTATAATTCGTATATACACCGGCTCCCACATCTATCGCTGCAGTAGCATATCCGCCCACTTTAACAACTTTACCTACAGTTCCCATAGTCCCTGTCGCCCTATTGATCCCCTTTATCCTCGCTTCATTGGGCACTGCATTATGTCCGTCGAATTCTTTTACGATCCTATACTTCGGCATCTTTTGAGCCTTGTTTATTCTATATTTGCCTATGCCTTGATTGGCAATATCCGATCCTCCTATCAACAATTCCTTTTGATTTTCGGGTTTTCCAAAGTATTCTCCGGGGGTCGGTACATTCACTGTCACTTTCGCAAATCCACTGGGATCCACAAAGTCTATCGGATCCATATCACAGTAAGCATACTGATTTATACTCTTCACATTTTCTATTTCTAAGAACCCATCCGTATCTTTGGATGCAAACCTCCCTGCTCCCGCCATATATTCTCTGGCCTGAGCAAAGTACATATCGGTCACTCCGTCCTTCATGTATCCGGTGAATCCAAATGGCACCACGCTGCCCACTCGATTTTTTACTCCCGGGATGTCGTTGCCGAACTCATCGTATGCGAATACATCTTTAACTCCGCCTGCCGGATCCATGTTTCTGACGGTCGTCCCCAGTTCATCCTGCAGGAAGATGCTGCCGGCTGTCTCACGATTCTTGCCTGCACTTTCCATCCCAAACAGCAGTCCTTCATCGTCCCTTATGAAACTCTGCAGGCCTTTTCCATCGGTCATCTGCAAAACGTTATCGTACA
>JAYFPY010000039.1:0-11676 GCA_034927505.1 Eubacteriaceae bacterium | reverse complement strand
GGTACAATATACCTTTGAAAAGATCCAGTGACTATAGCGTGGAGGCTACACCTGTTCCCATCCCGAACACAGCAGTTAAGCTCCACTGCGCTGATGATACTTGGCGGGCGACTGCCTGGGAAAGTAGGACGTTGCTGGTTTGAAAAAAGACGATCATACGGTCGTCTTTTTTATTACGCGCGGAGATGTATTTTGTTATTGCGGCCGGCAGCAGCATCGTATATGAATAAATGAAAAATAGGGGGTTGACGAACAGATAAAAGAGTTGTATTATTTATCTTGTTAGCACTCTGGATATACGAGTGATAAATCAATAACAATGGAGGTTTTACAATGGCTAAGAGACAATTCAAGGCAGAATCAAAACGATTACTTGATCTGATGATCAATTCTATTTATACTCACAAGGAGATTTTCCTTCGTGAGCTGATATCCAACGGCAGTGATGCAATAGACAAATTGTATTACAGGAGTCTGAGCGACGGAAATACAGGCCTTAACAGGGACGATTTCTGTATCAGGGTGGAGCCGGACAAAGATAACAGGATCCTGAGGATCATGGACAACGGGATGGGAATGACCAAAGAGGAAATGGAACAGAATCTGGGGACCATCGCAAAGAGCGGTTCGCTGGCTTTCAAGGATGAAAACCAGGACGACAAGGCCGATGATATAGATATCATAGGACAGTTCGGCGTGGGATTCTATTCGGCTTTCATGGTCAGCGACAAAGTTACTGTCATATCAAGGGCGTTTGGAGAAGAGCAGGCGCATC
This sequence comes from Eubacteriaceae bacterium, assembly GCA_034927505.1. Classification (GTDB taxonomy): domain Bacteria; phylum Bacillota; class Clostridia; order Peptostreptococcales; family Anaerovoracaceae; genus RUG100. Next base: position 10,901 of record JAYFPY010000039.1, on the reverse strand, counting down.
AATGGGAATCACGGGGAGCCGACGGATATACGATGAAGGAATCGGACAAGGCGCCGGGGACAGATCTGAACGACCCTCTGGAGCACGGTACTGAGATCGTACTCCATCTGAAAGAGGATACCGAGGACGACAAATACGGAACTTATCTGGATGAATACAGTCTTAAGGGACTGGTAAAACGTTACTCGGACTATATCCGATACCCGATCGAGATGACCGTGGAAAAAGAAAAGCTGAAAGAAGGATCCACGCCGGATGACGAGAAACCGGAATACGAAAAATTCACCGAGCAGGAAACACTGAACAGCATGGTCCCTATCTGGAAGAAAAAGAAAAGCGAACTGAAAGACGAAGACTACAACGAGTTTTACAAGAACAAATTCATGGACTTTACGGATCCGCTGAAGGTGATACATACCAGTGTGGAAGGAGTGTCCACATATGACGCCCTGCTGTTCATACCGGGACAGGCGCCGTTCGATTACTATTCCAAGGAATTCGAAAAGGGACTGCAGCTATATTCATCGGGAGTCATGATAATGGAAAAATGCCCCGATCTGCTGCCGGATTATTTCAGCTTTGTAAGAGGCATAGTGGATTCACAGGATCTGTCGCTGAACATTTCAAGAGAAATGCTGCAGCATGACAGGCAGCTGAAGGCAATAGCAAGCAGGCTGGAAAAGAAAATCAAATCAGAACTGCTGGATATGATGGAGAAGGACAGAGAAAAGTACGAAAAATTCTTCAAGATATTCGGACTGCAGCTGAAATTCGGACTGTATGACAAAATGGGAATGTACAAAGAAAACCTGCAGGATCTGGTGATGTTCTACTCCAGCACGGAAAAGAAACTGGTATCCCTGACGGAGTATGTTGACAGAATGAAAGAAGATCAGACATATATATATTATGCAGCAGGGACAACTGTTGAAAAGATAGACAAGCTTCCTCAGACGGAATTGCTGAAAGACAAGGGATTCGAGATACTGTATCTCACCGATGACATTGATGAATTTGCTCTGCAGACGCTGCGTGAGTACAAATCGAAACAATTCAAATCAGTATCGGCAGACGACCTGGACATAGAAAGCAGCGAAGAAAAAGAAGAATCGAAGAAACAGGAAGAGGACAACAAGGAACTGCTTGATTTCATGAAAGAAACATTGGGGGACAAAGTGACGGATGTAAGGCTGTCTCAGAGACTGAAGACTCACCCGGTGTGCCTGACTACAAAGGGCCCGGTATCTCTGGAGATGGAGAAGGTGCTCAATCAGATGCCTGCCAACGAAGGAATCAAGGCAGAGCGTATACTGGAGATCAACGCCGGACACGACATACTGAAATCTCTGAACAGAGCTTTTAAAGAAGACAAGGACAAGGTGAAAGACTACACCAACATCCTGTACAACCAGGCACTGCTGATTGAAGGCATGCCTATAGACGACCCGGTGGCATACGGCAATGCAGTATGCAGCCTGATGCAATAGGACGTAATGCAAGTATAAAAATGGAAATAAAAAGAAGGCGGCACAAAGGCATCAGTGCCGCTTTTCAGTTGAAAAAGGCAGCGGAAAGCGATATGATGAATGTGGAGAAAGATATGAAATCAGAAACAACTGAAATAAAGTTGTTCTCGAACCGTGATCTGAAAAAGCTGATAATGCCTCTGGTAGTAGAGCAGTTCCTGGCTATCGCTGTCGGGCTGGTGGATTCAATAATGGTTTCCATAGCGGGGGAAGCCGCGGTATCCGGCGTATCCCTGGTGGATTCGGTGTTTATACTGATTATTACTGTATTTACGGCTTTGGCCAGCGGCGGAGCTGTTATAGCGGGGCGGTTCATAGGACAAAAAAGAAGTGAAAAAGGAAATGATGCTGTGGATCAGCTGGTCATTTTTATTTTGCTGCTGTCTGTGGCAGTGACGGTTTTGGTATATGTTTGCAAACCGTTTATTTTGAATGTAGTATTTGGAAATATAGACAGCGAGGTAATGCACAACTGCAATGTATATCTGATGATCACAGCTGCATCCATACCGTTCATTGCGCTGTACAATGCAGCGGCGGCTTTGTTCAGAGCCATGAATGATTCAAAGACTTCCATGAAGGTCTCCATAATGATGAATCTGGTGCACATTGCAGGGAATGCAGTGCTCCTTTACGGACTGGGCTGGGGCGTCGAAGGAGTTGCAGTGCCGACTTTGTTTTCAAGGATACTGGCCGCGGTGGTAATGATAGTGCTCCTTGGAAATCAGAAAAGGCTGATACATTTTACGAAACCATTCAAATTCAGGCTGCAGAAAAAAATGCTGAAGGACATGCTGTATATCGGCGTGCCCAACAGTTTGGAAAACAGCATGTTCCAACTGGGCAAAATAGTCATACTCAGTTTTGTTTCGGGTATGGGGACTTCTGCAATAGCCGCCAACGCCATAGGCAACAGTATATGCATGGTGGCGGTGATCCCGGGAATGGCAATGGGATACGCTCTGCTGGCAGTGGCTTCTCAGTGCGTGGGAGCCGGCGATTTTGAGCAGGTGAAATACTATACAAAGAAAATAATAAAGTGGGAGTACGGAGTGATCATTGCTTTTAACGTGGTCATAGTTGCATGTCTGCCGCTGATCATGAAGCTGTATCACCTGTCGGCCGGGACCGGCGAGCTTGCCTGCAAGCTGATAATCATGCATGCTGTCATGGCGTGCCTCATATGGCCGATATCCTTCACAGTGCCCAACACACTGCGGGCCAGCAGCGATGTTATGTACCCGATGATCTGGTCGATAATATCCATGTGGGTATTCAGAGTGATATGCGCCAGGATCCTGGGAGGATGGTTCGGTCTGGGAGTCATGGGCGTCTGGATCGCCATGTTCATAGACTGGGCTTTCAGGACAGTGATGTTTTCGCATAGATATAAAAAGGGGAAGTGGCAGTACAAAGTAAAGAGGAGATCTGATGGATAAAGAATGCGCGACAAAATATCCCATAATGCTGATACACGGCATCGGGTACAGGGACGACAGCAAATATGATTACTGGGGGAAAATACCGGAGATCCTGGGGGAAAGAGGCGCCCGGGTATTTTTCGGCGGGCAGGACGGATTTGGCAGCGTAAAGGACAACAGCATGCGGATCGGTGTGGAGTTAAGGAAGCTGGCTGAGGAATACGGAAAAGCCAATCTTATAGCTCACAGCAAGGGCGGCATTGAAGCGAGATACGTGATATCCGCCATGGACATGGCGGACAAAACAGCCAGCCTTACAACTATGGCAACGCCCCACAGAGGCATCAGGACAATGGATATAATGCAGGAAAAAGGCAAGCTGAGCGGATTCCTGAATCTGTTCAGATCCATGCTGGTGCTGGGAGGCGGGCAGCTGTCCGTGACAGATAATGATTTTATGCAGATGAGCGCTGATTATATGTCGGTATTCAATCAGCTGGTGCCGGACAAAGAAGGCGTGTACTATCAGAGTTATGCTTTTGATATGAAATCTTCGGACACAGATCCCGGGCCGGGAGCTTTTTACAAAACTGTTAAAAAGTACGAAGGGGCCAACGATGGTATGGTTTCTGTAGATTCTGCCAAGTGGGGGGATTTCCGCGGAGTATGGTCGGGAGAGGACGGAAGCGGCATATCTCATTCCATGGCAGCCGGCGGCAGAGGCAAAAAAACAGAAGAGACGGCCCGGTTTTATGTAAAGGTGGTATCCCGATTGAAAAAACTGGGATACTGACTTCCTTTATGTTATAATAATTCTGTATTTACACAGCAACAGGAGGGTGCCAATAACATGTCGGTTTTTAGATTTTTATTTGTATTGATGATATGTCTGCCGGTGGCTTATCTGGCTTTGCGGCTGATAATATCTCTGATAGATCAGCTTGTATCAGGGTCGAAGAAAAGGAGAAGAGTACGCCGATGAGAGATGGTATTTTTATTACAGTAGAAGGCAGCGACGGTGCGGGGAAGAGCACTCAGCTGGAATTCATAAAAGATTATCTTGAAGAAAAGGGCGAGAATGCTCTGTTTACCAGGGAACCGGGCGGTACGCCCATCAGCGAGAAGATAAGAACGATCATCCTGGACAGACATAATGCGGAGATGAGCCCGATAACAGAGATGCTGCTGTATGCAGCCAGCAGGGCGCAGCACGTGGAGCAGCTCATAGGTCCGGCTCTCTCAAGAGGCAGGATAGTCGTATGCGATAGATTCGTCGACTCCAGCATAGCTTATCAGGGGTACGGCAGAGGTCTGGGAGATTCTGTGTCGGTGGTCAACAGTTTTGCCATCGGCCAATGCGTTCCTGATGTGACCTTTCTGCTGAAACTGGATCCGGAGAAAAGCGCATCCAGGATACGTGAAAATGACAGAGACCGTCTGGAAAGCGAAGATTTGGAATTTCACAGAGCGGTATACAGAGGCTATCTGGAACTGGAAAGAAAATTCCCCGACAGAGTAGTCGGCATCGATGCCGACGGGACGATAGATCAGATCAGCATGCAGATAGAATCTCATCTGGACAGGATACTGAAAGGGCGACATGACATTTCAGAGTAAGAGCAATAATAAAAAACTGATGGAAGAACTGACCGGCGTGATAAAGTCCGGAGATCTTCATCATGCATATATACTGGAAGGACCGGGGACAGCAAACAAAAAAGAATTTGCCAAAAGTTTTGTCCAGGCAATAATGTGCAGGGAACAGCCGGGAATAGGCTGCGGCAGATGCAGCACCTGCAGGAAGATACAGAACGACAACCATGTAGATGTTATGGCGGTGGAGGCAACATTCGGGAAGAACAGCAAAGTCAAATCTGTCCGCGACGGTGATATCGTTGAAATACAGAAACAACTGAGGTCAAAACCATATGACGGCGACAGGCATATAGCTGTGATCAGCGATGCGGACAGGATCACGGCAAGAGCATATAACAGACTGCTGAAAACTCTGGAGGAACCCCCGGAGGGAACGGTGATCATGCTGTTGTCGGAAAACATTATGATGCTTCCTCAGACGGTGATATCCAGGGCGGTGCATCTGAGGCTGATGCCGGAAGAACATGCAAAGTCCGGCAGGGCCGGACAAATGGCTGAAGAGATAAAAAAACTGATAGATGAAAAGGAACCATATTATAAAATCAAAAAAAGCATAGAATCTGTAGCAAAGGGAAAAGACAATGACAGAGAACTGCTTTTTCTCATGCTGGACTGTGTGGAGGAAATGTACAGAAACGACCTGACGGATAAGTCCGGCGGGGGAAATAAGGAATATGTTTTCAACGCAATATATGCGGTTGAAAATGCAAGGAAAGAAATAAGCGAAAAAATAACTACATCATATTCGCTGAAGAATATGGCGCTGACAATAGGAGGTTAGTCAATGATAAACGTGGTGGGCATAAAATTCAGAACGGCAGGAAAAGTGTATTACTTCGACCCTGCGGGTTTTGAAGTGAGCAGCGGCGACAAGGTGATCGTTGAAACGGCGCGGGGCATGGAATTCGGCACCGTTGCGATGGAAGCCAATCAGGTGGACAAAAAAGAAATCGTTCAGCCCCTGAAAAAGATCATTCGCAAGGCCAATGAAAAGGACAATGAAAAATACAGAGAGAATCTTGAGAAAAAAAGAGGGGCAATGATCAAATGCCAGGAGAAGATAGAAAAGCATGGGCTGGAAATGAAACTTGTGGATGTAGAATACACTCTGGACAATAATAAAGTGATTTTCTATTTTACTGCTGACGGAAGAGTGGACTTCAGAGAACTGGTAAAGGATCTTGCAGCTGTATTCAGAATGAGGATAGAGCTGAGACAGATCGGCGTCAGAGATGAAGCCAAAATGATGGGCGGCATAGGAAACTGCGGCAGAGGACTCTGCTGTCATCAGTGGCTGCGGGATTTTCAGCCGGTATCCATCAAGATGGCAAAAGTGCAGAACCTTTCTCTCAATCCTACAAAGATATCAGGTATCTGCGGCAGGCTGATGTGCTGCCTCAAGTATGAAAACGATGTGTATCATGAACTGAAAAAAGGGATGCCTTCTGTTGGAGAAAAAGTCAAGATACCGGAAGGAATAGCAGTTGTTACGGACAGCAACATCCTGGAGCAGAAAGTCAAATGCAGAACTGTTGTAGAAAAGGGGGATGCCGAAAAGGGCACGAACGAAAAGCTGAGTACGGAAGTGTATGTTTACAGCAAGGATGAAGTAAAGCGGAACGACAGACGAAAAAAAGAAAGAAAGAAAAACGACAGACATAAAGATGACAGGGGCGGTGAAGAACTGACCGAAGAGATCAAGGAGCTGTTGAAGGATTGATGAAAAATCTGCATAGCGGAGAAAGACAGGACGATATAGGATTCGGAAACCTCAGGCTGATACAAAGGCCTGAGGATTTTTGCTACGGGATCGATGCGGTGCTGCTGGCAGATTTCGCTGCAAGAAACTGCTGTAGACCGGAGGCTGCTGCGGAACTGGGCACCGGCAACGGAGCGGCGGCGTTGATGTTCTGTCACAAGAGCAGTGTATTACGGATCGTAGCTTATGAGGTACAGAGCAGTGCGGCGCTGCTGGCTGAAAGAAATGTCCGGATGAACGGCCTTGAAGACAGGATAGAGATCAAGGGCCGTGATATCATGGACACAGCTCCTGCGGATCGGGGAGCGTTCGATGCGGTGATCACCAATCCTCCGTACATGGAGAAAAGCACAGGCATAACAAATGCAGACAGCGCAAAACATATCGCCCGCCATGAAACGACGGCTTCCCTGGAGGATTTCATCAGGATCGGCGGAGAAATGCTGAAACCGGGAGGAAGTCTGTTCCTAGTGCACAGGCCTCTGCGGCTGGCGGATATTTTTGTATTTGGGAGAAGCGCGGGTATGGAGCCAAAGCTGATGCGGCTGGTGGCGCCGTCGGAAGGAAAAGAACCCAACATAGTCCTTGTAAAACTGACAAAGGGCGGAGGACGCGAGCTTAGGATCATGCCCCAGCTGTACGTCAGGGAGGCCAACGGAAGATACAGCGATGAGATAGAAGAGATATATGAACGACGGCAGGAATGATATTCACCGGGAATCGTATATTTTGTGAGCCTAATTTCAAAATGATGTTGAATTTTTCCATTTTTTGAGAGATAATATAAGTTAGGCAGGTAATACTGCGAGGAGGGAATGCTTATGGAAATTACATTTACATTGAAAGATGCCGGATTGTTTTTGATTATCCTGGCAATAATAATACTGCTGGTATATTTGATAATCATGGTCAGGAATCTGATACCGACCATAAAACATACACAGAAACTGACAGAAGATGCGGCGGCCATAACGGCGATAGCCAGAAAGAGGACAGAGGAAGTGGACGGAGTCTTAGATGACGTCAAGGATTCGGTCAGCGGCGTAGCAAGCGCCCTGAAAGGCAAAGAGAACATCATACAGTCCCTGTCGGCAGTGGCTAAGGCAATAAGTTCGCTGATCGGACTTTTCAAGGGCGAGACGAAAAAAGATGCGAAAAAGGACGAGTAAAACGGCCGCACGCTTGACAAATTTACAAAAATAGGTAATAATTACCATGAAAGTAATAATATAATGAGGAAGGAGTGTGTGCAATGAAGGCTACAGGTATTGTAAGAAAAGTCGACGAACTGGGCAGAATTGTATTACCGATTGAATTAAGACGTACACTGAATATCGATATAAAAGATCCAATCGAAATATACGTTGATGACGACTATATTTTGTTGAAGAAATATGAGCCTGCATGTGTTTTCTGCGGAAATGCGAAAGATATCGTTACTATAGGCGGAAAGAACGTATGCAGAAACTGTATTGAAGAACTGAAAAAACTGTAATATATGACAGGGTAAAAGGCAGGAAATCATTCCTGTCTTTTATCTTGTATAAAATCTTGAAATAACGACATTAATAGGGTAGTATATAGATATTAGGTTTAAGGAGGAAGTTAGTGGCAAAATACTTAGTTCAGAAAAGCGGACCGTTGAACGGCGAAGTGTCTATCAGCGGTGCTAAAAACACCGTTCTGCCGATAATGGCCGCGGCTCTGCTGTCCGAGGAAGAATGTACCATATATGATGCGCCTGCACTGAAGGACGTTGAGATAATGTGCAAATTGGCGGAATCGTTAGGAGCAGCAGTAATAAAGAAATTAGACGAGAATATCGTTAAAATAGATGCAAAAAGAATAGAATCCTCAGAGGCCCCCATGAAACTTGTAAAAATGATGCGAGCTTCTATTTTGGTTATGGGACCTTTGCTGGCAAGGATGGGCAGAGCAACCATACCTCTCCCCGGCGGATGCGCCATTGGGGACAGGCCGGTGGAGCTGCACTTCAAAGGGCTGAGAGCGCTGGGCGCAGACATAGAAGTCAGCGAGGAAGGCATAGTGACCGGAAGCTGTGAAAAGCTGCAGGGGACAAATATTTATCTGGATTTTCCCAGTGTGGGAGCAACGGAGAATATAATAATGGCCGCATGCCTGGCAGAAGGCACGACTATTCTGGAAAACGCAGCACAGGAACCGGAAATAGTCGATCTTGCCAATTTCATGAATAAAATGGGCGCAAGGGTAAAAGGCGCCGGGACCGACACTATAAAGGTAGAAGGGGTGGCTTCTCTTCACGGAGCAAAACACAACGTGATACCGGACCGGATAGAGGCAGGCACATTCATGGTCGCAGCAGCAATAACCAGAGGTTCTGTGCTGGTCAAAAATGTTCTTCCGGATCATGTGAAACCGATCATCGCAAAATTGAAGGAATGCGGTGCAGAGGTCATTGCCATGGACGAAGGCCTGGTGGTGAAGGCGGATGAAAACAATTTGATATCCACCGATATAAAGACACTTCCATACCCGGGCTTTCCCACGGACATGCAGTCTCAGTTCATGGCGCTGCTGACTACAGTAGAAGGCACCAGCGCAGTGATCGAAACCGTATTTGAGAACAGATATATGCACGTGAGAGAGTTGAACAGGATGGGTGCCAGCATCAGGACTGAAGACAGATGCGCCATAATAGAAGGAGGCAAACAGCTCCACGGTGCCAAAGTAGTGGCAACGGACCTTAGAGCAGGAGCGGCAGTAGTCCTTGCCGGACTGGTGGCGGAAGGCGAAACAGAGGTGTCCGAGATATACCACGTCGAGCGTGGATACGAAAGATTCGTAGAAAAGATAAATGCTCTCGGAGGACGTATAAAACTGATCGATGATTAAAAACTTAATAAAAAGGTATAAAAACTGCAAGGTAAAACTTGCAGTTTTTTAAATGGGGTATTGACAAAGGCAACTTATTGATATATAGTATCAATAAGTACTACCTCTCAATAAAAAGGAGAAGAACATGGCAGCACAGAGAAATACAGTTCAGAAGGTCCTCGTAAGGGAAGCTCTGCATTATCTCTGCCATCCAACGGCGGAAGAGGTATATGGATACGTCCATGAAAGACAGCCATCTGTCAGCAAAGCTACTTTATACAGGAACCTGAAAACCATGTCTGAGACAGGCACTATCAGAAAGATAAACACACTGGAAGGCGCCGCCAGATATGATGATGCAACGAGGCCGCATTTTCATGGTAAATGCCGCATATGCGGAAAGATGTTCGACATAGAGATGGACAGCGGATACGCAGATGCGCTGAGAGCTAAGGTAAAGGATTCTCACGGATTTCTCGTAGAGGGTCAGAAGTTGATTTTTACCGGAGTATGTCCGGAATGTAACGGAGGCGGAAAACAATGAAAGATTTAAAGGGAACAAAAACATTTGAAAATTTAATGACTGCTTTTGCAGGAGAATCACAGGCAAGGAACAAGTATACATTCTATGCCAGCAAGGCAAAGAAAGAGGGATACGTTCAGATCCAGAAACTTTTTGAGGAAACTGCAGGAAACGAAAAGGAACATGCTGAACTTTGGTTCAAGCTGGCGCACGGAATAGGAACTACAGAAGAAAACCTTATCGATGCAGCTGAAGGTGAAAACTATGAATGGACAGAAATGTACAAGGAAATGGCAGCGACAGCAAGAGAAGAAGGATTCGATGCTATCGCAAACCAAATGGAAGGCGTAGCAGCTATCGAAAAGGAACATGAAGAAAGATACAGAAAGCTGGCTGATAACATCAAGAGCGGCAAAGTGTTCGAAAGAGATGAAGAAGTCATCTGGCAGTGCTCAAACTGCGGACATCAGTACAAAGGAAAGAAAGCACTGGAGGCATGTCCTGTATGCGCTCATCCTAAGGCTTACTTCCAGATCAAGCCGGAAAACATTTAGAGCATGATCGAACAAAACAAATCAAAAGAAAACTGACTGGTCGGCTCCGCAGACTATACGCGGAGCCGGCTTTTTTTCCTTAGTGTAAAGTTACAGTGGGGAAAAAGAAAAATAAAAAATAAGAGCAACAACTTTTATGATATGATTTAGTTACTAACATAAATATATTAAAAAAGGAGTGCTCTTATGAATAACATTATACCGTTTATTACAGAAATTATCACTACTGAAACCAATAATAATTTAAAAAGACTTATTGAAGAAAAGCAAGACATATCTCAATTTATCATTGAGACAAAAAAGGCGCTTGATACCGTAGGTGTCAACATCGTCAAAGATGTGCTCGAGTTCCTGGATGAGATAGTCAGAGAAAGTGATAGCCGTAAGCAGGAATGGCATATCCATGAGAAAAAACCTAATACGCTGGCAACCACATTTGGTGAAGTCCAGTATGCGAGGACTTACTACAAAAATAAGCATGACGGTAGTTACGCAAGTCTTTCGGACGAGATGGTGGGCATAGAAGCCCATGACAAGATGGATCTGTCATTGAAAGCGAAATGTATTGAGGGAGCAATAAAACATCCATACCGGCAAAGCGGGAAG
>JAYFPY010000031.1:0-60778 GCA_034927505.1 Eubacteriaceae bacterium | reverse complement strand
CCATAACTGGCATAAAGGATTATTCGGAAAACAGGTGCAGCATTCGGCAATGGGCTCTATCAAAGAGAAGTTGAAAACCAACTCCAAAGTCCACGTCGTAGCACGCAGTTTCCCGTCTACCCAGATATGTCCGGTATGCGGCAATAAAACAAAACACCCCCTGGCGGAGCGTCAATACACCTGCGATCATTGCGGGTACCGGCACTCCTCAAGGGATGTTAAAGCTGCTTTGTCTATCTTGGATGAGGCATTACGCTGTACGGGACATACAGCTAAAAGTCCTGTGGAGATCACGACCTCTGTCGACGCAATCTGTGTCGATAAGCCGTTGTCTATGAAACAGGAAGCCCAGGTGCTTTAGCCCTGGGTAGTTCACTGCCTCCCACAAACCTAAGAATTCAATGGTGGATGTGTTTATCATCCAATTTTTCACAACGTCTTTTGGTTCAACAGGATTTCGTTTTCTGGCTATATCTGTAAGCGATATGTAATCATCATCATCTCCGGTAGATATTATTGTAATCTCTGTTCCGTTTAAGCCAGAGGAAGAGTAGGTGACGACATATGCTGACTCCAGAACAATTGAAGGCGCTTCCGGAGAATGTGGTAGAACTTTTGCAGGATCTGGAAGATTTTTTGATATATGATATTGCAAGAAGACTTGCTAAGCAGGGAGAGCTTACTGATACCGCACTACACCAGATAGGAAGAGCAGCCGGCATAGGAACCTCAATCAAAGAAATCGAGAAGGCTATCAACAAGACAACGCAAGCAGCGATAGATGATATAGACAGAACGATAAGAGAAACGATCGATAAGTCTATCGAGTTGGATAATGTGATTTATAAGAAAGCCGGATTGAGGCAGACGAAGAAAGACATGTATAATTTTATCGGATCTATGGGGTTCACATATCTGCAGGGAGGTAAATACCTTTTTAAACCTATAACACAGTTTTATCAGGATACTCTTGACCTAGCTTTGTTCCAAGCGAGCACGGGAGCTGTAGATTACAAGACTGCCGTTAGAATGGCCACAAAGAAAATGACGGATAACGGGCTTACGTTTGTAGATTATGCATCCGGGCATAAGAACAGAGTAGACGTAGCGGCAAGACGGGCGATCCTTACAGGGGTCAATCAGATGAACCTTAGGATGACTGACTCGATCATGGATCAGCTAGGTGCCGAATATGTAGAGACTACGGCTCATATGGGCGCGCGACCGTCGCATCAGATATGGCAGGGCAGAGTGTTCCATGTGGGTGGCGCGGAAGATGGATATCCGGACTTTGAAAGTATCACAGGATACGGTACGGGGCCCGGCCTAGGAGGTTGGAACTGCAGGCATAGCTATTTTGCTTTTTTCCCGGGGATATCGGAGAGGAATTATACAGATGAACAGCTTGAAAACATAGATCCACCACCATTCAGATATGATGGCAAGAGCTTTTCTCACTATGAGGCTACGCAGGAACAACGGCGAATGGAGACAGATATACGTAAGACCAAAAGAGAGATAGCAGCTGCAGACGGTCTGGGCGATAAGGATCTCATGACGGCCAAGAGCATAAAACTGAATCAGCAGGTGAACAAGTACAGAGATTTCAGCAAGACAGCGAAAATGAGAGCCAAGATGGACCGCACTCAGGCATATCCGGAGTTTGGCAGGAGCATTGCTCAGAAGGCTTCTTGGACGGTGAAGAAAGAGATTGAAAAATACAGCAAATTCCACTATAATAAAGACGGAACCATTGTAATAACTGATGACTGGAAATGGAGAGGGCATTTCAGTGTTCCTCGTAAGTATAAACCTTTTGCTGTGGTTGAGACTAAAAAAGAGTATAAAGGTGGCGGTTCTCAGATAGACAGGGTAATGTACGATAAAGAAGGCTATAAACTTTTAGAGTTACATTCGAGACATCATAACAGGCCCAAAAAACACCCATACGGAAAAAATGGAGAGCATTCGCATAGGTATGTATGGGACAAAAAAACCGGCAAGAGGATAGACCGTATTACAAGAGAATTAAGAGATATCGAAAAGAAATGGATACGTGATTTGCTATGAAAAAAACAGAGATAACTAACTTAATAGATATAGGAGATGTGAGCCTAGTATATAAGGACAATGATATTTTTATTGATCCACGTTCAGACGGTAATAGCAACTGGGTGTTTCTTTTGGGTTATAAAAATATTGACAAAGAGTATTCTAGTGTTAATGCACTTATGTCAGACCCTGTCATTGACGGCAAATCGATCAATGACATTTGTGATGAGGTTACATTGTTGTAACGAATAATATTGGAACGTACTCGGGTGTCCTTCGGGCCCCGGGTCTTTTTATTGCAGAAAAAAATAGGAGGAAGTATGATCAGGTTATTTATTAGTCAGCCAATGAAAGACAAAACAAATGAGGAAATACTAGCCGTAAGAGAAACAGCAAATGATGTATTGAGTGTCAAAATCTCTGGAAGTTAAGGGTGTATTTCAGGGGATACCAGCATTGACATTATAACGGTTGACCGATATAATGTAACAAAGGCAGGTGAAAGACTATGATGATCCATGAAGCGATGGCAAAGCGCAATATAACAAAGTATCGTTTGTCTAAAAACAGCGGGGTACCTTATACAACAGTCAATGATATTTGCAGCGGCAAGGCGAAGCTTGAAAAATGTTCTGCGGAAACGATTTATAAAATCTGCAGGGAATTAGGTATTTCCATGGAGGATTTGATTGAACCTTGTTTTGTCAAAAGGAGCAGCTTTGAATTATTCAAAAGTAATGTTTGTCATAGGTTAAAGCAACTGGGAGATATTGATTTTGTAATTGAAGTGCTTGAAAATGACGACATCAGTAAATATTATCAGAGAAAATGGTATCCGGAGTGTCTTTATCTTTTAGCGATGCTCGATTATATAAGCAAATCAAATCAAGTGCCTCTCTGTGACAAATATGATGATCTCAGGAAATTAAAATTACAGGAGCCGTTATTGCCGGCAGGCATATTAGCGCTGGCTTCAGTGACAAAAAGCGATTCTGTCATGTCTATGGCAATGAAAGAAGCGATCCCGGAGTTTATGCGATTTAACATTGTGGAAAGCGAGGTATGTGATGTTGTGTGATGTGTCTACGGTATTTACAAAAGAAAACCTGGATAGCTGTCTTAAAGAGCTTGGCAAAGAGTATAGAAAATTGAACGGCACTTCCGTTCCCGCAGAAATAATTTTGATCGGTGGAGCAGCGATCCTTGCAAGCTATGGGTTTCGCGATATGACCACAGATGTCGATGCGGTCATCCATGCTTCTTCGTCTATGAAAGATGCCATCAACAGTGTAGGTGATAAATTAGGATTGCCCAATGGCTGGTTGAATTCTGATTTTACACGTACAGAATCATTTTCAACAAAGCTGGCTGAGATTTCAGTATATTACAAGACGTTTTCAAATGTGCTGCAGATCCGAACTGTATCTGCAGAATATTTGATTGCCATGAAACTGCGTTCGGGCAGACGATATAAAAATGATTTGTCGGATATAATAGGGATACTGTATGAGCATCAGAAAAAAAGAAAGCCGATCACAATGGACAGTGTCTCGGATGCAGTGGATGTTTTATACGGCGGGTGGGATGATATCCCGGAAAGTTCTAAAGATTTTATTGACAATGCTTTTATGTCTGTTGATTATGAGGAGTTATATGCCGGAATCATGGCAGATGAAAGACCTTCAAAGGATATTTTGATTGGATTTGAAAAAGAGTATCCTAATGCTGCAGCAGAATCGAATGTGGATGATATATTGGATACACTTAAAAAGAAATACCAAGAAAAATGAAAGTCATCGCCCACTTGCCCGAATATTTGTTATAATATACATATATAACTTATTTTAAGCTTGTAGGAGGTAAAAAATGGATCTTAAAGAAGTAATGGAGCAAAAAAACTTTGTGGTTGTAGGGAACACCATAGACGATGACAAATATGCTCATAAGATCAAAAGAAAAATGTTGAAAAATGGCTATAGTGTCAGCGCCGTAGGCAAGGAGCTGGATTCGATAAATGACGTTGACGGCGACATAGATGTGATCGATCTCTGCATCAATCCGGCAAAGGGCCTGAAACTGATGAAAGAGTGTAAAAAAGATTTCAAAACTGTAGTGATACAGCCCGGTGCCGAAAGCCCTGAGCTGACAGACTACTTCAAGGCAAACAACATTCCGTATATGGAAAGCTGCCTGCTGGTAGGTCTGCGTGAATACAAGAAATAGTGACGATCCTGACCTCCGAAGGTATGATATAATGCTTTCGGAGGTTTTTTTATGGAAATAAAATACACGGTCGGACAAAATGGATATGATATCCCATATATGAGCAGGATAAGGGATGAAGAAAAAATACTGATAGTAAGCCATGGATTTGGCAGCAGCCTGAAAAGCCCTACGGCTCAGATGCTGCTGGATGGAATGCCGAACCACGGGATAGGCGTGATCGCCTATGATTTCCCCAACCATGGAGCCAGCAAGGCAGGCCCGGATGGACTGCGTATAGAAAACTGCATCTCGGATCTTGAGACCATAGAGCAGATGATGATCAAGGAAAATCCAAAAGCGGAGATAATGTATTTTTCATCCAGTTTCGGAGCATATATCGATCTGCTGTATCTGTCGATGAAAAAACACACAGGCACGAAATCTTTCCTTCGCAGTGCAGCTGTAAATATGCCGGAGCTTTTCATGGATCCGACAGATGTACAAAGGGAGACTATAGACCGGGACGGCCGTCTGACGCTGTCCTATGAACAGCCGCTGACCATAACAGCTGAGTTCGTAAATGACATGTTGAGTCATGATCTGTTTGAACTCTATCGCCCGGGGAAAACCAAAGTAGAAATGATCCACGGTGAAAAGGATGCGACCATCGATCCGGAAAAGGCAAAACGATTCGCAGAGAAGTTTTCGATCCCTGTTACAATGGTACCAAAAGGAGGGCACCGTCTCATGGAAGATGCCCAGCCGCAAATGGTCTTTGATGCTGCTCTGAAAATGTTCTCTGAACGAGGCAGCAGCCTCTGATTACAGGAAATCCGCGATTTTTTCGGCTTCCATATAACCTTTCCAGTACAGCTGCTGCAGAGGAGCCGGATCTTTGGTGAGAGTGCCCAGACCGTCGATGTTGTCAGGGGCCAGCACCAGTGCAGAACCGTTCTTTTCGTGCTCCAGCAGATCTTTCATCTGCAGATTATATGTCTTATACCTGTATTTGAGAGCGTTCGCTGCCTTCGGATATTTGAATCTGAGCATATGCGCCAGCTTTGCATCCTGCTTGCCGGTACGTACGTAATCTCTCGGACGAGAGAGGATGACAACGACTTTCTCGCAGCCGTCGTCAAATGCTTTTTTGAAAGGGACCGGGTCGCTGAGTGCACCGTCGTAATAGTGGTGCCCCTTGTGGGGATAAGCCTCGCACAGGATCGGTATATTGGATGACGCTTTGAAAGGAAAATAGTTGTTCCTCGAAAAATCTTCCTTGCCGAAATAAACAGGAAGGCCTGTATCCGCATCGGTGGAAACGACTTTCAGATCTGCCGGATTTGCAGAAAATGCATCGTAGTCCAGAGGATCGTCGCCGCCCTCGTTTGTAAGCACTGAGTATATATAATTCATATCAAAAAAAGATTTTTTCTTCAGCTTGTTTTGAAGACTCATGTATTCTTTCCTCGATGGATAGTCCAGATAAAAACGCAGACTCCTGCCGGGCTGATCGGCAATGTACGATGCCATGTTCCCGCTGCCTGCGGAGACGCCCATGCAGTAATCGAATTTTATATTGTTCTTGTTGCACCAGTCCAGGACCCCGGACCCGAAGGCGCCCCTCAGGCCGCCGCCTGTATCTATGATTCCATTCATAATGTACCTCCAAAAACATTATACCACGATATTTGTGTGTTAACAGTATGTATGATAAACTTATACCAAGAGGTGTTGCAGAGAATAGTAGTATTTATTTGGGAGGTGTCAAATGAGCGGTGATGGTAACAAGGCGGCAGAGCTGAAACTGGATACATTGAATCAGTATTACGAGATACCGTTGGAGATAGAGTCAGAGTATGATGCTTTTGAGCAGGCTGTTTTGAAACTTGGAGAAGAATGTACAGAGTACATGGAATTCGAGGAAAAGTATACTGCCATGGGGCTGGACAAACAGTACATAGATCTGAGCATGAAATGCAAACTGAAACCACAGGACAAAATGTCAGTGAAAGATACTTTGGGGGCAGTCAAGGACGGATATAAAGAAACTGTAAAAGACAAAAAAGGTCGAAAAGCATGGGGTAAAGAAATACTTGAAAGCGCGGCGTCCATGGCTCAGACAGAAGCAGAATCCGAAATCATAGCCAAGAGCAAGGAGAAGAGGATCAAAGCGGGCGTCGATGATGATTTTTCGCGGGCACACAATGCGGCAGATGCGGCAGGCAACATCGCAAAAAGACTGTTTGGAAGAAAAAAATAGGAAAATATTCAAAGGATTAAAAATGGGAGCATATCAGAATGATACGCTCCCTTGATTTTTCTGTTATTCAGCTTTCTTCGGTTCGAAGATCTCGGCGACCTTTTCCAGGCCGGCGATTATCTCTAGATGCTGCGGGCAGGCTTTTTCACAGCGGCCGCATTTGATGCAGTCGGACGCCTTGCTGTGGGTCCGGATATAGTCGTCGTAGTAAGCGCTTTCTGCATAGAAGTCCTGTTCGATGGACTGCTCTCTTGAGTTGTACAGCGAAAAGAATTCCGGGATCGCTATTTCTTGAGGACATTCTTTGACACAGTATCTGCAGGCAGTGCATGGGATGGCTATGGACGAATTTATCTCATCTACAGTTTTGTGGAGAGTTTTGTTTTCATCTTCGGAAAGCGGTTTGAAATCTTCCATGTATGACAGATTGTCTTTCAACTGATCCAGATCGGACATTCCGGAAAGGACTGTGATAACGCCGTCCAGACCGGCCGCAAAACGTATCGCCCATGAAGCCGGACTCATATGCGGAGCGGCATCATTCAATATTTTTTCCGCATCCTCAGGAAGCGCTGCAAGAGAACCTCCTTTTACCGGTTCCATAACTATGATTTCTTTGCCGTGGGCTCTTGCTATATCATAACACCTGCCTGACTGTATCCTTTCATTGTTCCAGTCGAGATAGTTCAGCTGCAGCTGGACCACGTCCACCTCGGGATGTTCGGTCAGAACTCTTTCCAGCAGCTCTGCATCGGCGTGATATGAGAAACCGATTTTGACCGCTTTCCCTTCGGCTTTCTTTTTGCTGACCATCTCAAAGCAGTTTCTGCCTTCTGCCTTTTTGTAGTTTTCTATGTTGATGTTGTGTATCAGGTACACATCAAAAAAATCCAGACCGCATTTTCCCAGCTGCTTTTCAAATATTTCCGACGGATCGTCGCTGTCTTTCATCATCATTATCGGCAGCTTGTCAGCTACCTGATAGGACTCTCTCGGATACCTGTCCACAAGAGCCTCCTTCAGGAAGTTTTCGCTCTTGAAGTCATGGTACATCCAGGCTGTATCAAAATACGAGAACCCCTTGCTCATAAAGATGTCCACCATTTTTTTCATCTGATCCATATCTACAGAATCCTGCTTTTCAGCATCTTTGAGAGGCAGCCTCATACATCCGAACCCTAATTTTTTGATTTCCATATATCGTGTCCTTTCGTGTTCATTTTCATTGTTTGTATCATTACTATACACCCTGGAGCGGACTCCAAGTCAAGGAGTTTGTTTCTTTCTGAAAACAAAGACCTTGCTGAATACATAGTTCAATATCATTATTATTACTTGGACCAGGACTTTTGACAGCCATTCATTAAGACTCATAACTGAGATGAGAAGGAAGGTGAACAGCATGTCGATTCCCAGAGTGGCCAGGCGGGCCGACACGAATTTGAGAAATTCTGCCAGGGTGCCCTTCTTGTTGGTCATGCGGAATACAACGATCTTGTTTGTGATGAACGCAAAGAGGACTGCAGCGATCCAGGCTATGCATGTGCTTACCTCGTAGTGGGCACCGAAAAATTTGCATATGGCATAAGCAATAAAATATACCAGAGTGGTAAAGCCTCCGGTGATGACATAAGTTATCAGCTCGCGGTATTTTTTATACAGTTTGAAGAATTTATCTATCATGGCCGGGATCCTTTCGGGTGTCGATATATTCGCGAATGATATATGACGGTCTGTGTTTGGATTCTATAAACGTTTTGGACAGGTATTCGCCCAGTATCCCCATGAACAGAAGCTGGAGGCCGCCCAGGAAAAGGACCGTGCATATGATCGTCGGAAATCCGGGAACAGCGATATCAAAGATCAGTTTCTGCAGCAGTATGACGATCAGATAAATGAACGACAGCAGTGATATGACAGAGCCAATGTATGAAGCGATCTTCAGAGGCATGACAGAAAAAGAAGTAATGCCCGAGATCGCATACTTCATCAGTTTTCTGAAATTCCACTTGCTGGCGCCGCCGACTCTTTCGTCCGGAGTATAAGGCAGGAACTTTTTGTTGAAGCCCACCCATGAGAATATGCCCTTTGAAAAACGGCTGGCCTCGGGAAGCTCCAGGATAGCGTCCACCACGTTTTTCCTGAACATACGAAAGTCGCTGGCCCCGGCCACGAATTCGACTTCTGAAATGCTGTTGATGATGCTGTAGAATTTCTTTTTTATGAAACCCATCAGTTTGGATTCTTTTCTTTTTTCCTGATAGTAAACAACCGAATCGTAATCCGGTTCTTTCTCGAAGACATGGAGCATGTCTTTTATGAGAGCCGGCGGCTGTTGCATATCGGCATCGATGGTAACGGCGAAATCTCCGGTCACATGTCTGAACCCGGCCAGCATTGCGGCTTCCTTCCCAAAGTTGCGAGAGAAAGAGATCAGTTTTATCGGATACTCATTCCGTGCAGCGATGGATTTCAGTTTTGACACAGTGCCGTCTGAACTGCCGTCGTTTATAAAAATCAGTTCGGGAGCATACCCGGAAAGATCAGAGAATGTTTCTTTTACAGCATCATAAAATGCATCTATGCTTTCTTCTTCGTTAAAGCAGGGGACTGTCAGTGAAATGGTTTTCATATCCGCTGCCTCCTTTCTTTTACAGGCCGCCATGAAGCAGTGAGCAGCATCAGAAGGATACCCGCAACGGATATGCCCATAGCTGCTTTTTTCATTGGAGCTTCGAATGTGATGTGTATCTTGTGATCCCCGCTCTTTACCGGGAATGTGATGAAGCCTCTGGAGGTCTTTTTGTACTGTACTTTATTATCGTCCACTTTTATGATGAACCCTTCATCATAAGGAATGGACAGCATCATGTCTCCCGATCTTTTGGCATCGACCCTGCCGTATATATCGTCGCCCTCTGTTTCCCCGGGATCGATATGAAGGGGGTAAACGTTATCCTTCTGCGACGCCGCAGAATCGTAGTATGTGTAATCCGCTTTGAAATCCGATACCGTGTATTTGCCAGGGGAAAAACCGATGTCCAGTTTGCTGTAGCCGGCAGGTATGAACACGACATATGAAAAACTGTTGTTTTTATTGTTGTACTTCCAGTTGGGAGATGACAGCTTGTTGTCGATGTCGTTGACTGATATGCGAACATCTTCTTTCTTATTTGAAATCAGACTGTCCCGGCTGCCGGCTTTTTTATAATTGCTGTTGTCTACATTGACTGTCAGATGGATTATCCTGTCTTTCGCAGAGTACCCTATCTTCAGGGGAACACTGCGAAGGGAGCCGTCTTTGGTGCTGTCTACTTTCAGAAAATATTTTCTGGCGCCCATTGACGAAGTGATTGCGGAAGCCTTTATCCCGTCGCCAAAGTCATATATCCGGCTGATATCCATGGATCGCCATCTTAAATGACCTTGCCTGCCGTCAGGATCGACATAGCCGATGGGCAGAGCGTCATCGTTTTTGTACAGACCCACATTGCCGTCTTTCTTGTACAACGCATATCCTTCAGGCGGGTCATCGACTCTTGCCAGTGTGTATTTTTCTCCCATTTCAAGATTGAAAAGGATGTTGCTGCTGTGATACAGCATGGCTGAATTTCTGAATCGTATTTCATTCCCCGAGCCGTTGAGATAGTAGTTTTTATATTCCGGATTGCACAGGGAGGAATATATTGTCGTGGAAAGGTAATCGGTATTGAAGACATGATTCATATTATCGGCCTTGTCTATGTTGCTGCCCGTGCGCCACATATCGGGATCGTTTTCCTGAGCATACTGCACCAGTCTGGTTTCCGATCTTACTTCCGAATCCAGAGTGTGATCCACAGGCATTAGGGTATCGTACAGGTTGGTGCAGACACATGCGGCGCAGGCAGCTGCAAGAAGACCGTAGAGAACGGCTTGCCTGGCGCAGCTGTAATAGCAGACGGCCAGCAGGATCATTGTGGTGCAGAGATCGATAATATAATATTGACGGTAATCTCCCTGCCATGTCAGCAGCAGCAGAATATTGACTGCGACGGCTGCGACAAGAAGAATACGAAAATCATATTCCTTTTCAGCAGTGGCGGTCAGGAATCGTCCGATGAGGATGATGGCGACAGGGATGAATGGTATCAGTATTTTCCCTTCTATATACATGCCTCCGTTGAGCGCGTATGTGAATGCACCGAACAGGGCAAACAGGGCAAAGATGATCCCCAGGAACTGTAAATGTTTTTTACCGGATATGATGCCGTAGACAATCGATATAATGAACACGGCAGTAAGCCCCATGGATACAGGACCATACAGCAGGCTCACGTTTTGGAACGACGGAATAAAAAGCTCTTTTATTCCCGGTACGTCGGCGGTAGCATCCCGGCCATATATGAGTATATATAAAGTCGGCAGTAAGAGGACCGCCGACATCATGACTGATATGACGATGTTCCCTGCAAATCCGGCAGCGGTCTTCAGAAAATCTTTCAGATCGAATTTCACGCTCTCATGAAGTTTGAAAAACACGCCGTATACAGTTATTGCCGCGACAGCGCTGAAGGCAAAGAAAAAGTTGCTCATCAGCGTGAGAAAAGTGCACAGTATGAACTGCAGCTTTCGACCCTCGCCGATATATTTTTCAACTCCTTCAAGAGCCAGTATCAGAAAAGGCAGATACAGGATGAACATTATGTGTCTGTGGCTGTGAAAGGTGATCGGAGATGCGAGTTCGAACAGGAGCGCGCAGATGAATGCGATGTTCATACTGTATTTTCTGCGAAGCCACCTGTACATCAGGATCGTAGAAACGATGACCGCGGCAAGGGCTGCGCCTGTCAGATAAGCCTTCATTGAAATGAAAGGAAGAAGATATGAAAACAAAACTACAGGACTCAGCAGTCCGTAGTATGAAATATAATAAATATTCTGTCCGGCTCCGGTGTTAAAGTCGAAATCCGGGAAGAGGTCGCCTGTGCTGTAGAACAGTTTTCTGAAATAGTCAGGGATCTCGTAGTGCTGGGCCGGCCAGTCCAGGATCGATCCGTATTGATGCCCGCCGTGGGTCAGCAGCAGTACTATAACGGCAAGAATTGCAATAAAACAGCAGTAATGCCATAGATATTTCTTCTCATCGATTTTTACAGGACTCATGCTGCTCTCCTTTCATATGGTAATAATAGAAAAGAAGAATAACAAATCTTATACATATTTATAAAAAAACCATAAACTTGGCGCACAAAAAATCCTCCATTACTGCTACCCCCTTCCAGTATAATCCTTAATGGAGGATTTTATATTACAAAGCTGTCATATAGGAAAAGTTTGATAAATCAGAATATATTATTTGTAAGCTTTCTCATAGATCCCGACACAGTCTTCATGAGGCATTTCAACAGGATCGCAGAAGAACAGGCCGCCCATGGTCTCCCTGGCGTTCTTTGCGATAGTATCGAAGTCCGTTTTTTTGATGCCGTAGTCTGACATTTTCAGACTGTCTACGCCACAGTCGGACTGCAGCTGTTTCAGTGCAGTAATGAAATCGGCAGGCTCCTTTGCAACGGTCATGCCCATGGCTTTTGCCATCCTGATAAATTTTTCGTCGCAGGCATGGGCATCGATGAAGTACTGATAGTAAGCTTGGGAGATCATGATCAATCCGGCGCCGTGAGGCAGATCCTGATGATAAGCCGACATTGCATGTTCCATGGAATGCTCGCTGGTGCAGGCGCTCAGCGTCATTACAGCTCCGGAAAGAGTATTGCCGAAAGCTATATGCTCTCTTGCATCGATGTCGTTGCCGTTCTTTACTGCAGCCGGCAGATTTGCGGCAATATTTTCAATGGCCGTCAGAGCGTACATGTCGCCCATCTGATTCGACATTTTCGAAATGTAGCATTCCGTGCTGTGGAACAGTGCGTCGAATCCCTGATAAGCCGTAAATTTAGGCGGAACAGACGTCATCAGTTCCGGATCGATGATCGAAAAAACAGGAAAAAGAGGATCGAATCCGCCGCATCCTATTTTTTCGTTGGTCTCTTCATTTGTTATAACGCCCCATTGATCCACTTCACTGCCGGTGCCGGCAGTTGTCGTGATGCAGACCACAGGCAGAGGATGGTTTTTGAGGGGCTGTTTTTTACCGGTCCCTCCATTGACGTAGTCCCAAAGGTCTCCCGGATTAGTAGCCATCATGGCAATGATCTTTCCGGCATCCATGACACTGCCTCCGCCCAGAGCGACAACAAAATCGCATCCGTTTGATTTTGCAGCGGCGGCTCCTTCCATAACAGTGGATCTCAGAGGATTTGCCTGTATCTTATCAAAGAGAGCCGTTTCAACGCCTGCTTTTTTCAGCTGTTCCTCCGTTCTTGCAAGATATCCGTTGCTTTTAGTCGATTTTCCGTTTGAAATGACCAGCAGTGCTTTTTTCCCCGGCATAGTCTGTTTGTGCAGTTTGTTCAGCATACCGCGGCCGAACAGAGATCTGGTCGGTACATACATATTATAGCTCATTTTTATTTCTCCTTTTCTTGTTTATTCCCTGATAGCGACATGATACACTCTGGAGTGAACTCATGGTCAATAGTTATTTTTGTTGGTACAAATATATGCTATAATAATACCATATAATTTGATCAAAGGAGAAAACAACTATGGACAAAAGGCAGAAAGCATTAGAAAATCATAAAAAGGGGTACAACTGTGCACAGGCGGTCGCTTGTGCATTTGCTGATGATATGGGGATCAGCGAGGAAGAATTGTTTAAAATGACGGAAGCCTTTGGTTTTGGAATGGGCACCATGGGGACCTGCGGAGCAGTAAGCGGGATGGCGGTCATAGCCGGACTCAAAGAGAGCGATGGAAACATTGATTCTCCTGCAACGAAAAAAGCCACGTACAAAGCCATAAAAGCAATGAGTGAAAAATTCAAAGAAAAGAACAGTTCGCTCATATGCAGAGAAATAAAAGGCGTAGACACTAAGAAAGTGCTTCGCAGCTGTGATGGATGCGTGGAAGATGCGGCAGCTATAATAGAAGAGTATTTGAACGAGGATAAATGAAATGAACAATAAGAAATACAAAGACAGCTATTACAAAAAGAGAGACCTGAGAGACCTGAGAGATATGGTAAAAAGCAGCGGCGAGCTTTTCAGCAGCAAGCCGGCTTTTCTGGTAAAAGACAGCCACAGCGAGCCATACAGGCCGATCAGTTATGCTCAGTTCAATGTCGACATAGATGCTTTGGGCACCGGATTTATAAAGATGGGATTGAAGGGTAAAAAGATCGCCATCATTGGAGAGAACAGTTATAAATGGGTAGTCACATATCTGGCTGCGACCAACGGCACAGGCGTAGTGGCGCCTATTGACAGAGAATTGAAACCGAAGGAGATAGCAAACCTGCTCAACAGAGCCGAAGTATCAGCGCTGGTGCATTCAAAGAAGATGACAAAGGTGCTAGATGAAGTGCTGCCAATGCTCAACGACCATGTTGAAGCGATCATAGACATGGATGCAGATGACGATACGGACAGCAGGCTTTCTTGGGATCGGATAGTAGAAGACGGCAGGCAGGCAGTGTCGGAGGGCGACAGGAGTTTCCTGGACGCTGATATAGATCCGGATGCTATGTGTTCGCTTTTGTTTACTTCAGGCACCACCGGTCTGGCAAAGGGCGTGATGCTCAGCCACAGGAATCTGACGGCCAATGTGTACAACATGAGCAAATACGTGGATGTTACAGATTATATCGGTCTGTCGGTACTGCCGATGCACCATTCATACGAGATGACTTGTCACATTTTCACAGGGCTCTATCAGGGGATAGGCATAGCCATATGCGAAGGCCTGAAATATATACAGAAAAATATGGCGGAGGTCCATGCCAGCGTAATGCTGGGAGTGCCGCTGATATTCGAGAACATACATAAAAAGATAATGAAAAATGCTCAGAATACCGGACAGTACGGCAAGCTGAGGAAGATGATAGAAATATCCAAGAAACTGAAACTGTACAATAACCAGAAGCTTATCCGGAAGATCTTCAAACAGGTACACGAGATGACCGGCAACGGCATACAGCAGTTCATTGCCGGAGGCGCAGCCATAGATCCGAGAGTCATCGAGGACTTTGAAGCCATGGGATTTCCGATGATACAGGGATACGGCATGACGGAGAATGCACCGATAATAGCGGTGAACAGAGACCGCTGCAGCAAAGCGGATTCAGTCGGTTTTGTAATGCCGGGCACCCAGGTCAGGATAGTCGATCCGGATGAAGGCGGCATGGGAGAGATCTACTGCAAAGGGCCCTCTGTGATGATAGGGTATTATGACAATGATGAAGAAACAGATAAGGTGCTGCAGGACGGATGGCTGAACACCGGAGACTACGGACATATAGATGAAGAGGGATATGTGTATGTTTCCGGGAGGAAGAAAAATGTGATCGTTACGAAGAACGGAAAGAACATCTTCCCTGAAGAGGTGGAATTCTATCTGTCCCAGAGTGATTTCATCGAAGAGGTGCTGGTACACGGCGTGGAAGATGAACGGACAGGCGACACCGTTGTCAAAGCTGAAGTGTTCCCGGATTTCCACAGCATAGAAATGACCGTGGGCAAGCTTGATGATGAAGAACTGAGATCGTTCCTTAAAGAGGAGATCGATAAGATCAATGAACTGATGCCGCTGTACAAACACGTCAAGAGATTCGACATCAGAAAGGAAGAATTCAGCAAGACTACAACAAGAAAGATCAAGAGATATACGCCTGTGAACATGGATGAAGGGGAGGGAACAGAATGCTGAGCATAGAAGAATACAAGAAGATCAAAGCCGGTGATATGGAATATGCAAACGACATTATCGCACGGATAAACGCGGACACCAGGCCGGGAGTAAAATACAAAGAGAGCAGACCCATAACAGACATCAAGCACATGATAGAGACCAGTGCCGAAATGTTTGCGGATCATGCAGCTTTCTATCAGAAGTACGATCACGACGGGCCTTACGAAGAGATCACATACCGTGAAATGATGCGAAGGATAAATGCCCTGGGCACGGCTCTCATCGAAGAGGGCTTTAAGGATAAGAGGATCGCAGTCATAGGTGCAAACTGTTCCGAGTGGGCGATCTCTTATCTGGCAGTACTGTGCGGCGTGGGCATCGTAGTTCCGCTGGACAAAGAACTCAATCCATCGGAACTGGAGCAGCTGGTGGTACAGGCCGAAGTCAGCTGCGTCATCTATAACGGCGGCAAGATGGAAAAGATCTTTACAGATATGAAGGACAGCGGAGAGACGCTCATAAAAAAACTGATCCGAATGGAGACGGAACTGGAGCATCTTTTTGAAGAGGGACAGCAGCTTATCGACGGAGGAGACAGAAGGTATCTGGATGCACAGATATTTGCAGAAGATATGAGCATTCTTCTATTTACTTCGGGAACGACAGGAGTATCCAAAGGAGTCATGCTCAGCCACAGGAATATTGCTGTGGATCTGATGGTGTCGCCTACGGTGTTGAAGGTCAACGACTGGGACATATTCTTTTCGGTCCTGCCCCTCCATCATACATACGAATGCACCAGTGGATTTCTGATGCCTATGTACAAGGGTGCAGCCGTGGCTTACTGCGAGGGCCTCAAATACATTACGAAGAATCTGGCGGAGGCAAGGCCGACCATGTTCCTTGGAGTGCCGGCGATCTTCGAGACTCTGTACAGAAAGTTGTGGAAAAATATCCGAAAGCAGGGGAAAGACAAACTGCTGGAGCGGGTGATCAGAATAAACAGACACACGAAAAAACTGCACATGGATCTGGGCAATATTTTCTTCAAGCAGATACGCGAAGTGTTCGGCGGCCGGATGAGGATGATGATCAGCGGCGGCGCTGCCATCAGTCCGGAAATACTGGAAGGTATACAGGATTTTGGCATCAATGCTCTGCAGGGATACGGGCTGACTGAGTGTGCGCCGATGGGAGCCCTAAATCCGGACACTATGCCAAAGGCTACATCCATAGGATACCCGTTCCCGGCATGTGAAATGAAGATCATGGATAAGAACGAAGAAGGGATCGGCGAGATATGGCTGCGGGGCGGCAATGTGATGCTGGGCTACTATAATATGCCTGAGGCCACAGCTCAGGTCATAGAGGACGGCTGGTTCAAGACCGGCGATCTGGGATACATCGACGATGAAGGATACGCGATCATAACGGGAAGAAAGAAGAATGTGATCATAACCAAGAACGGCAAGAACGTATATCCGGAAGAGCTGGAATACTATCTGTCGGAGATAGACGTCATCAGTGAGTCTATGGTATTTGCAGAAGAGACTGCCGATGGGA
This sequence comes from Eubacteriaceae bacterium, assembly GCA_034927505.1. Taxonomy (GTDB): domain Bacteria; phylum Bacillota; class Clostridia; order Peptostreptococcales; family Anaerovoracaceae; genus RUG100. The sequence continues at coordinate 43,911 of JAYFPY010000031.1, read as the reverse complement.
CCGATACTGTGATCGTGGCGGCTCTACGGCTGGATCCGGACGAAGTGAAAGAGGCTTACGGAAAAGGAGCTTCTGATGAAGCTGTCAAAAAAGCTGTATGGCTGGAGATCGACAGGATCAATGATGTGCAGCCGTTCTTCAAAAGGATAAAGAAGATAATAATCAGGAAAAATGATTTTGTGAAGAATACTTCCAACAAGATAATCAGGTTTGCTGAGGATAACAAGAAAAGCGCAGAATGATACAGCCTGTAAAAATTGACAAACCCCAGTGTTTACAATATAATAATTCGGATACAACCATCGGTTGAAAGGAGAAAGAAATAATGCCTGAAGAAGTACTATTAACCAAAGAAGGCTTTGAGAAAATCAAAGCCGAGTACGAAGAACTGGTATCAGTGACCAGAAGGGAAGTTGCAGAGAGGATCAAAGAAGCAAGAGAATTCGGCGACATTTCCGAGAATGCTGAATATGACGCGGCCAAGAATGAACAGGCCGAGCTGGAAGAGAGAATCAACAAGCTGGAAGACATGATGCGAAAGGCCAAGATCATCGAGGAAGGCAAATCGGCCCGCGGCAAAGTCAACATCGGCAGCAAAGTCAAAATAAAAGAACTATCGACCAAAAAAGAGGGAGAATACATTATAGTAGGATCTACGGAGGCCGATCCTTTTGCGAACAAGATTTCCAATGAATCAGCAGTAGGAAAGGCAATCATCGGACACAAGGCCGGCGATGTAGTCGAAGTGGAAGTAAAGGGACGCGAAACAAAGCTGAATTACGAAATCATCAGCATAAATAAAAAATAAGAGGTAGAAAATGAGCGAGAACAAGAATCAAAAGCCGGAGATCAGCATCAGCGAGCAGTGTCAGATACGACGTGACAAGCTGAAAGAACTGCAGGATGCCGGAAGAAACCCATTCTTGGTGGAAAGATGGGAAATAGACGCATACAGCGCTGATATAAAGGATAACTTTGAACAGTGGGACGGAAAAGAAGTTTCCATGGCAGGCAGACTCATGGCGAAGAGAGTCATGGGAAAAGCTGCTTTCATAGATATACAGGACAAAAAAGGCAGGATCCAGGGACACATCAAAAGAGATGTACTGGGCACAGATGAATATAAATGGTTCAAGACCTATGACATAGGCGACATCATCGGCATCAACGGAAAGGTCTTCAAAACCCAGAGGGGCGAGATCACCGTTGAAGTATCGAAGATGGTCCTCATGTCAAAATCTCTGCAGGTGCTTCCTGACAAGTGGAGCGGCCTGAAGGATACGGATCTGAGATATCGTCAGAGATATGTAGACCTGATCATGAACCAGGACGTTAAAGATACATTTGTAAAGAGAACAAAGATCATTAAGGAAATAAAGAGAGTCCTTGAAGATGATTTCGGTTATCTTGAAGTGGACACGCCTACTTTGACTACTATTGCAGGCGGCGCCAATGCAAGACCTTTCGATACCCATCACAATACTTTGGATCTGGATATGAAGCTGAGAATATCTAACGAACTCTATTTGAAGAGGCTCATAGTAGGCGGACTGGACAGAGTTTATGAGATGGGCAAGATGTTCAGAAATGAAGGTATGGACAGAAATCATAATCCGGAGTATACATCGATGGAATGCTACATGGCCTATGAGAACATGGAAATGACCATGGAAGTCCTGGAGCAGATGGTATCCAAAGCGGCACAGGCTGTCAACGGTACCATGAAGATCAATTATCAGGGAAAAGAATTCGACCTGACCCCTCCATGGAGAAAGCTGGACATGACAGATGCAGTAAAGGAAATCACCGGAATAGATTTTCATGACATAGAATCTGACGAAGATGCAAGGGCTGCAGCCATCAAGTACGGCATGGACGAAGAAGAAGTAAAGGATATGACAAGAGGAAAGATCATCGCCGAGATGTTTGAAGAATACTGCGAAGATGTTCCCGGATATTTTGACGGACCTATCTTCCTGACAGGACATCCGGTGGAAATATCACCTCTGGCAAAGAGAGATCCGAAAGATCCTAGAATAACTCGACGATTCGAAGCATATATAAACGGCTGGGAGATAGCCAACGCTTTCTCGGAGCTGAACGACCCGATAGATCAGTACGAAAGATTCAAGGTACAGCAGGCGCAGCTGGATGACGGCACCGACGACGAAGCTCATCCGATGGACGAGGATTTCGTCAATGCCCTCGAGGTGGGCATGCCTCCGACCGGAGGTCTGGGCATCGGCGTCGACAGGATCGTAATGCTCCTGGTCGATGCACCGTCTATCAGGGATGTTATACTGTTCCCGACGATGAAGCCGACTCAGGATTAGCAAGGTCCGAAGGACCGCAGCGAGTCCTGCAGCGGGCAAAAACGGCACCGGGGTGCCGGCCCGCGTAAGAGGCAAATGCACGCGAAGAGAGGACTGCAACCAAAGTAGAAAAATGAAGCAGTCCGAGCGGAGTCGTAGAAGCCAATCGAAATTTAACGCAAAAAGTGTTACTTTTGACGAAAAAACACCCGGAATACTTGCAAACACAGGTGCTCCGGGTTTTTTAGTGGAAAAAATCGCACATTTGCAATTACCTGGCTTCCTTCTTAGAATTTATATATAGCAATTTTACTCCATATATGGATAGAAGCAGGAGGTGGGTACGATGTTCGATAAGAAGATAAAGATGAACATAACAGACGATGAGAGCCAGCTCCTACTCTTCAGCCTAGTAGAACTCAGAAACAACCTCATAAAAGAGGGCAGATATCTCAAATATCATAGGGCTATGGTTGTATGGTATCGTTTTTCTTTACCAATGAGCATTTCTAGCAGAGGAATGATATAATGGCTTAAAATATCGAACGAAGGAGACCGGCAATGAAAATCGATAAAGAAATCACCACACTTACCGAAGAATTCAAATCCGTACAGAAATTCATGAGTGCCTTGGGAGATGAAAACCGTCAACATCTAATCATTGAGATGATGCAGATGGGAGACTGCAGCGGTGTACGAGTCGGCGAGATAACAGAAAAGACAAATCTATCTCGCCCCGCAGTATCACATCATCTGAAGGTCCTTAAGGATACAGGTATCATCAAGATGCGCCGTGAAGGAACAAAAAATTATTATTATTTTGATGCTGACGCAGAAGCGATGGATGCAGTCATTAAGATGATAACACATGCAAAAAAAATAATGGAAAGCCTTCCGGATAGGAGACTGCAGGAATGATACTAGTACATATTTTCCATACCGGCAGTGTCATAGTGGATCGTGCGATCCCATATCATGAGAATAATCCTCTTGCTGTCACGGGATTGTTTCGTGGCAGAAAGAAGAAAATCACATTGCCGGTTTCATGTTACTTAATAGAGCATCCACAGGGGAAGATACTGATAGATACCGGATGGGAGACAAAGTATGCTAACGAGAGGCCTCATAGATTTGGAGGAATGCTGGATCATATCAGTGCGCCTGTTATCAAAGAAGGTGAGGGAGTGGACAGTAAGCTGTCTGCTCTCGACCTCGTTCCAGAGAATATCGACTGTGTATATTTCAGCCATCTGGACTTCGATCACACAAGCGGAATACCGCTTGTGATCGGCGCGAAAAAATTCAGCGCGGCAAAAGAAGAAATGGAAGATTCAAAGAGATATCGTTTCAGATATGTGAAGGACACCTGGGACAATGTTACCATTGCCCCTTTTACATATTCAGAAAGCGGCGAGGGCCCTGTGGGAAGATCCTATGATGTTTTTGGAGACGGCAGTGTGCTTCTGGTGAATACGCCGGGTCACACACACGGACATTTTAGCGCGAAGATCACCGGTGAAAACGATTATGTTATCATCGCCGGAGACAGCGTGTATACACAGAGATCAATAAAAGAGCATATTATTCCTGGTTTTACAGTAGACAAAAAACTTGCAGAGATGTCTGTGGACTGGATCTGTAAATGTGCTGCCGATGAAAGATGTATCCTGGTAGCACCTGATCATGATCCGGCGACTGCTGAACAGACTATAGAATTATAATATGCGTAATCTATTTTAGAAAGGGGAATGACAAAAGTGAAAAAGAGAACTATATTCGCAGCATCAATTGCAGGCGCTGCGAGTGTTATGTATGTATTGAACAAAACCAAAGATGCAATCAACTATTCCGTACATGGTCAGACCGCCCTTATAACGGGAGCGTCAGGAGGACTTGGACTTGAATTCGCAAAAGAATTTGCTTCACACGGATTTGATGTGGTGCTTACTGCCCGCTCAAAGGACAAACTGGAAAAGGCCTCTGAATATATCACCGAAAAGTATGGAGTCCGAGCAACAGTGATCACTTCGGACCTTTCCGAGAGAGATGGAGCACAAAAGCTGTATGAGGAGGTCATAGCAGCAGGCATACATATAGATCAAATGGTAAACAATGCGGGAGCAGGTAGAAATGGGAAAGTCATCGATGCCGAACCTGATATGATGAAAGATTTGATCGATCTGAATGTTACAAGCGTAACCATGCTTTGCCATTTGTTTGGAAAAGATATGGCGAAAAGAGGAAAAGGTAAAATCCTGAATGTGTCTTCTCTTGGTGCGTTTATACCTGACCCGTACTTCAATGTCTATGGGCCGACAAAAGCATATGAACTTTTTTTGTCGCAGGCGATGTATGGAGAGCTTGCAGGGAGCGGTGTGACAGTGTCGGTTATCTGTCCGGGACCGACAAAAACGAATTGGGCGGCAAATGCGGGGAAAGCCGACAGCAGCATTGCACTGGATCCCGAAAAGGTAGCCGGCATAGGCTACAAAGGACTCCAGAAAGGAGAACTCGTAATAATTCCAACATTGGTATTCAAGGCGGAGAAGGCTTTTATGTCTATGCTTCCGCCAAAGGTTCGCACAATGTTTATAAGTAAATGGCAGCAGGGCTTGATAAAGAGCAGATAGAAAAGGCGCGCGAGATGGATCTACTGACTTATCTCAGATTGTGCGATCCGGGAGATCTAGTCAAGGTGTCCGGCGAGCATTACTCGACCAGGGCTCATGATAGCATGTCGATTTCAAACGGCAAGTGGATGTGGTGATCAAGAGGAGTCGCTGAAGCCCCTAGCCTCGCAAAGCGAGTAGCGAAGCTGCGAAGGCGAGCGATGGCAGGTGTTCTGCAAAGGATGCGCGAAGCTATGCTTCGCAGTGCATCCGACTGCGGCAGCTTTTTTTCGGCAGAGCTCGTTCCTCTCCGCAGCCGGCATCTGACGGCAGGCAATTTACCGTACAGCTACGCAAGATATCAGTTTGTGCCTTTTTGCTGAAAACGGGATGCAAAGACACAGTGAAAAATTGCAAATTGCATAACTATGCATATATCGGGAATCTATGAATAAAAATACAAGATCGAACTCTAAAAGTATTGTCAACAGTATGATTTGACGGGAGCGGACGGATAAATACAGGTTCCAATAGCAGTTCAAGGCAAAGAAGATGGTAATACTGTGTCTTTTCATAGATGAAATCGACAAAAAGACACAAACTGATATAGATTTAGAAATGATTCTTATACATTCGTATACATATGTATCTGAACTGCAGCTGCGTAATTGCATTTTTATTCCCGGATCATCTTTAAAGCTTTCAACTAATAGTTTAGTATATACATCTGATTTCCACATTTCGATATTCTCTTTCTATGTATGAACAAAATTTTACGGATTATTATATGGTGATGGATCTGAAAAGGCACACAATTCCTGAAGCTTAATTTTATTGCCCGCTTTATTACCCACATATCGAATCATTGATAAATGATATGGACCATTTTTAGATTAGCACACACATAACCGGGACCCTTTGTTTTATGAGGAATACCCGGGAAGCATAGTTGATGTTTCCCAGTTCCAGATCATAACGTTTATTCGGGACAAATGATGTATTGAGTGTTAAAATCTCTGGAAGTTAAGGTATTGACAGCTAATGTATATTAGCCTACAATGAGGCTAATGATTGTTAGCCAAAGGAGGGCGCAATGGAAAAAGAAACGACAAAACAGAGAATTGTGACAGAGGCAGTCAAACTATTTTCAAAGAATGGATATGAGGCAGTTACAGTTGAACAAATTGCTACAGCAGTGGGAATTAAGGCTCCCTCTCTGTATAAGCACTATAAAAGCAAAAAAGACATTTTTGAATCCATACTGGATCGAATGAATCATAGTGATTATGAACGGGCAAAGGAGTATGAAATGCCAGAAGGAACATTGGATGAAATGGCAGATAAATATGCACAAACACCGTTGGAAAAAATCAAGGCATACAGTGAAGCACAGTTTCTGCATTGGACTGAAGATGAGTTTTCTTCTGCCTTTCGAAGAATGTTGACTATCGAGCAATTCAGAAGCAGCGATAAGTCTAAACTATATCAGCAGTATCTTGGTGCGGGACCAGTAGAATACATGGCAGATATATTTGCAGAAATGACTAATGATGAAAGCAATGGAATACAGTTGGCATTAGAATTTTATTCGCCAATGTTTCTTCTGTATAGTATTTATGATGCATCAGATGATGAAATAGAGAAAACTAAAGTAACAGATATGCTTCAAAGACATATAGAAAGGTTTGCAGCAAAGTATGAAGCAGAACATGGAAGAAAAAATTTTACTATTTTGTGTAGAAAGTAGGAGGAAATGTGATGAATAAAAATAATATCACGATAAGAAATGAAAAAAAGGACGAACACCGTAAAATTGAAAATCTCGTAAGAGAATCTTTTTGGAATGTATATCGTCCAGGATGTTTAGAACATTACGTATTGAATCAATTGCGAGACGATCCGGCATTTGTCCCGGGGCTGGATTTTGTAATGGAAAAGGACGGTAAACTCATTGGTCAAAATATATTTATGAGAACGGAAATACAGGCAGATGACGGCAGAGAGATTCCAATCATGACAATGGGACCAATTGGTATCCTGCCGGGATATAAGAGACAAGGATATGGTAAGATTTTGCTGGATTATTCATTAGAAAGAGCAAAAGAAGAAGGCTGCAAGGCTGTATGTTTTGAAGGAAATATTGATTTCTACGGCAAAAGCGGATTTGCACCAGCAAGCCAATACGGAATTCGTTACCACGGAGTGCCGGAAGGCGAGGATGCATCATTCTTTTTATGCAAAGAATTAGTCCCTGGATATTTCGATGGAATTACAGGCGAATATACGACTCCTCGAGGGTACTTTGTTGACGAAAATGATGCAGAATCGTTTGATAAAGAATTTCCTAATAAAGAAAAACTGAAACTTCCCGGTCAGATTTTTTAGGGAAAACAGGCCGTATTTCTTGGTAGCGGAGTGCCCAATAACTAATTCGCTTTCGGAGGCAGCAGCGGGGAAAGATAGCGAACTGAATGTATGATCAAATAATTAGCCCTGTGGTATAATTAAATGCTACAGTGTTTTACATAGCCTGATAAGAGGATTGGCTTACGGAGATACAACTTCCAATCGCGTAGGCGCGCAGTCTCGTGAAACGACATTACTTTTTATATAGAAAGGAAACAAGAATGGCTTTTGATTACAAGAAGGAATATAAAGAATTCTATCTGCCAAAAGATAAGCCGCAGATCGTGAATGTCCCGGCAGCAAATTATATTGCAGTAAGTGGCGAGGGTGATCCCAACGAAGAGGGAGGCGCGTATAAGGCGGCGATAGGCGTGCTGTACGCTATTGCTTATACGCTCAAGATGAGCAAAATGGGAGATCATCACATTGATGGATATTTTGATTATGTTGTGCCTCCGCTGGAAGGCTTCTGGTGGCAGGATGGTATCAATGGCGTGGATTACGCGAGCAAGGCGATGTTTCATTGGACCTCTGTCATTCGTCTGCCTGAGTTTGTGACAAAGGCCGACTTCGCCTGGGCGACGCGTGAGGCCGCGAAAAAGAAAAAACTGGACTGCTCGATGGCGGAGTTTCTGACGATCGATGAGGGACTTTGCGTGCAGATCATGCACATCGGTGCTTTTGACGAGGAACCGGGGACAGTGGCAAAGATGGACGCGTTTCTCAAGGAAAACGGCTACGAAAACGATTTATCCGAAACCCGTCTTCACCATGAGATCTATCTTTCGGATGCCCGCAGGATGGCAAAGGAAAAGTGGAGAACAGTAATTCGTCACCCAATCAAAAATAAAAAAATGATTGCTTACTGCGGACTGAACTGTGAGAAGTGCGACGCGTACAAAGCTACAATCAATAACGATGATGCGTTACGAGAAAAGACTGCCGGGCTTTGGGCAGAAATGAACAATGCGCCGATCACCGCTGAAATGATCAACTGCATGGGCTGCCGTACGGACGGAGTGAAAACCCCATATTGCGACAGCATGTGCGAGATAAGGCAGTGCGCGTTAAAGAAAGACGTTGACACTTGCGGCAACTGCACGGAAATGAAAACCTGTAAAATCGTTGGACCGATCCTGAACAGCAGCAAAGAAGCCAAAGATAATTTAACGAGACAATGAACTGAGACCGGAGGAACATTCAATGAAAAAATATTGGACAATACCACTTGCTGTTTGCGTTGCTGCATTGATAGTCGGGGCATCGTTTCATGGCTTGCGTATGCATCCAGAGAACGCGAATGCATATGATTTTGGGGTAACAATGGGAATCATTATGGCAAGCATAGCAGGAATATCATTCGTGGCTTTTCTCATTATGCTAATAATATACAAAAAACGAAAATAGTAAATCCGGTATTACATTGGACGCTTAACGGCGTCCTCTTTTAAAGCTGACAAAACAGGACTCTCGGTTGTCAATTCAGACTGCACTGCATTTCATACACTCTGCACTGCATTTCATACACTCTGCACTGCGCTACAGATCGTTTATGCTACATTTAAAATAGTAACGATGCAAATGACGTAAATGTTGTCGCTAAAGCAAGAGAAAGAGGTTAGGAAAATGAGTAAGAGGAAAAAAGCCCAATATAGGAATGGCCATAGAAGATGGATATGCATTATCATGGCTATTGTTTTTGTTGCAGGTATGTCTACGGTATCAATGGCTGATGATATGTCGGGTATCGAACAGTACGACAGTGCTGAAAATCAGCAGATAACTGAAAACACAGATCAAGAGGTGCCTTCAAACAGCGACGAGAATAAAGAAACATCAGAAAACATAGAGCAGAGCACAGTCGTAAATTATGATTCAAAGCAAGGTATAACGGAGAAAGCTGAAGAAAGCAACGGAAATTCAATTATTTCAAAAACGCAAAAAACAGGCACTAAAGCCGCCGAGACTAAGGACATTGCGCCCACAGTCACTTTTGCTGTGGCAAGCGATTCGCCTAGTGGTAAAAATGGAGCGGCAATCAAATATGGAGATACTGTAAAGTATAACATACATTACACCACAGACAGCACTGTAGCAAAAGTAACAAATATAAGCCTTGCACTGTTTGGCGAAGGATTTGATGTGGTCAGCGCCAGCGAGGGTTATTATTTGAATTACGGAAAAGATGCCTTGCTTTGGGAAATGCCTGCTAGTCAGCCTGAAGGCGATATTACGGCTACCATAAAGGTGAAGAAGGGTGGCACTGGAGCGGGAGCTATGAATGCAAGTGTTACTGTAACAAAGCAATCAGAAAGAGTACAGAGTGATGTAATAAAGACACCTATAATTGAAAAGGGGAATGTCGGCACAGAAAACCCCGGAAGCGATCAGAATGCGCCATCGGTGGGAGGAGCAAATACCAAGGGAGAAATTACATCTGAAGGGCAGGCAGCAGCCGTTGGTGATGTGATCCCATACTATATTACATATGGGAATGGTCATGAGACGGCCGTGAACGTAGTTATTACAGATGTTATAGATAAGGGACTGGATGTGGATACGAATAGTATTTCAGACGGAGGGGTCTATGATAATTCCACAAGGACAATAACTTGGAATATCCAAAACGTTCCCGCCGGTTCAGCAGGATTAACAGTTACATTCAAAGCCACAGTAAATAGTAAAGCGGTCACATTTGTAGAAAATACAGCGGTAGTAAAAATAGGGAATGATTCAGGTGTTACAAGTAATACTGTAAAGAATCCTGTCCCTGAAAAATACTATAGTGAAGATACCCCTAGTGGATATGATGGAGCTGAAGTGCGAATAGGAGACATTGTAAAGTACAGGATAACGTACGGCAACGAAGAAGATAATCCTGCAACAGTGACTATTAAAGATCCTTTAGATAAAAACGTAGAATACGTAGAAGGCTCTGCTAGTGCAGGTGGTGTGTATGATGCGGGCACACATGCAGTGAACTGGACTATTAACAATGTAGAAAAGGGAACGTATGGGGAAGTATCATTCAGCGTAAAGGTCAAGGAGACTACAGCTGAAAAAATTGAGAACACGGCATACGTGACTATAGGAAACCATCCTGAAATACAGACACAGACTTTGGTCAATCCAATCACATACAAAAAATATGAAGATGTATCTGTGGAAAAGGTTTGGAAGGGCGATAAGAAAGCGGAAAGGCCGGAGAGTATAGAAGTCCAACTGTATAACGGAAGTACGGCAGAGGGGGAGACTGTTGTTTTGAATGAAGGTAATAGTTGGAAATACACATGGAAGGATCTGGACGAAAATGGTGACTGGAGTGTGGATGAGGTTAGTGTGCCGGAAGGATATGGAAAGACTGTAACGAATTCAGGCACGAATTATGTTATTACCAATAAAAAAATAACAGCTAACAATCCGAAAACACCTGATGACAATGATACATCGAACAACAGCAATACGCCGAAAAAAATCAGCACGACCAAAACGGATGATTCTTTCGATGGATCATTAGCAATTATGATAATGCTTATTTCTGGAGTTATCTGTGTGGGTACAGCAGTTAAAAGACACAGAAAAAACATATAATGTTAAAGCATTGAAGACGGAACAAACAGAGGCTTTACGGGATGAAGAGTAAACTGAATTGCATTGCTGTTTCAAAAGGGATAGAGTTATGGGAAGACCATGTAAGAGAAAAAGAGCAAATATGAGGGGATATGCAGGACCATTAGGCATAATAATATCCCTTGCCATTGTTTTGGCAGGGATATTTCCCGATACTGTACTTGGACAGACTGTCACAAAAGAAACTGAGAATTTTGCCAATGTGATAATTTTCATTCAATATGAAGAATATACCAACACTGATGCCTCTTCCAATTTTATGAACAGAAAGTCTAAGAGTACGGGGGAGACTTATACACAGAAAGCACTGGATATCTGGTCGGATGATTCAACGAGTTCAAAGTCGCTTAATAATTATATGGACGCCATTTCATATGGCCGGTTTTCCGTACACGATTATATGCCTCAATATAATACAAAGACTGGGAAAATATCACCTTATGTTATTACTTCAACTAAAAGAAAGGATATTGCAGGCGAGGTGGCAGACAAGCTTGCGGCTGATGCAATAGGTCTTACAGCAGCGGATCTTGATAAAAATGGAGATGGAAAAATTGACAATCTTACCATCGTGGCATCAAGTGACAGAATTACTGATCCATCAGATGCACTATATTGTCATCAGGGGAAATATGTGGGAGATAAAACCGTATCAGGCAAAGAATTAGAAGCTTACAACATGATTAATTCATATTCAGCATTTGAAGAAACAGCAGGACAAAGGAATTCAGTTGTGATTCATGAATTCATGCATACGATTGGATTTGGTGATCTTTATAAATATGACGGATCATGTGAACCAGTGGGGGTATGGGACATCATGTCATATACTTCAAACTCACCTCAATACCCTCTTACATACACAAGCAAATACATAAAAAACTGGATTGATATAGATGAAATATCGGAGGATACGAACAATATTAAGTTGGTTCCTGTTGAAAAATTCCAGGGACGGAAGTCTGTGATAATTAAATCTCCAAAATCTGAAAGTGAATTCTTTGTATGCGAGTACAAAAAGAAAGGGACCGACCCAGAAGGATTGAATTATGATTTGCCAGGCAGTGGAATGATTATATACAGAGTCAATACAGGCGTTTTTGGTTTAAACAACTATGGCACTGTGCCTGCTATACAGGTTTTTTTAAAAGACAGATTGGGAAGCCCGGGGAGCATTGTAGAGTCGAAGAATGCATATTTTTCGGCGGAAAGTGGAAGAACCACTTTTGGAACAAAAGACATGTCAGCGCGAGTCAACGCATTGACTTTCAGTAATAAGACAAATTCAGGGATAGTAATCAAAAATATTAGCAGAGCAGAAGATAATCTAAGTTTTGATGTTGACTTTCCAGAGGATGATCAGGAGACGTGGAAATGTGTAGGCACAACCACTGGATTGAAATGGACATCTGCAAAGTCCACCAAATCAACTATCTCGATACAATGGAATAAAGTGGATAATGCAACAGAATATGAAATATGGAGGTCTGCGTATAAGATGGGCAAGTACTCTCTGATTACTACAGTGACTGGAAGCGAAAAGACATCCTTTAGAGATAATGGAAGAGCATCGGGGACGACTTATTATTATAAGGTAAGAGCGAAAAGCAGTTATAATAACGAAAAGATAAATGGAGTTTTTAGCAGTGCTGTTGCAGCATCTTCACGTCCGAGTGCTCCTTCTCTGAGGTCTGCCGCCAAAGATGGAAAGTATGAAATGTTGCGATGGAATCGTGTGAATGGTGCAAGTAAATATCAGGTCTATAAAAAATCTCGCAGGGGCAAATATATAAAGGTCAGGACTCTGCCTGTATCTAAGACAAAATACAGATGCAAAAAAGGACGATATAAGGTAAGGGCATATAAAGTTCTTAATGGAAATTATCTGTTTAGTGGGTTCAGCAGAATAAAATAATATACTAATTCTTCAATGCCAAGAGGTGTAGTTCACACAGTATAAAGTACATTTCATACAATGTTGAAACACATTTCTTTTTATATTGCTATGATTCAATTAACATTAAAAAATCGAGGTAATAAAAAACAAAATCTCTGGAGGTAAATTAGGGAAATAAAATTACCAAAAGTGAGAAAAAGGATTGTACAGGGAGAAAATAGGATGTTGAAAAAAATCAAAATGGCAGTGGCAACAGTTTGTTGCCTAACTATGGTGGCAGCGGTTGCACCGGCGTTAAATGCAGTTTATGCAGGAGACGTAAACTCAGAAAAAACTCAGGAACAAACAACTGTGAGCGAACAGCCGGAGCAGAATGTTATTGAAAATGATTTACAAAAAGAAAGCGATGAAGTTGTTGAAAACGATTCGCAAAATGAAAGTGAAGGCACTATTGAAAACGATTCACAAGAAGCAAGTGAAACCGTTGCCAGTGAACCAGCAAAGAAGATGAGAGCGGCTACAAAGGACGCGGATACTGTAGTAGATATCCCGGATGCAGTCTTCAAAGCGTATTTAAATAAGATGTTATCACAAGAAGCCGCAGCAGACATAACAGAAACTCAGATGGAAAAAATAACTAAAATTGACATTCCAAGTGGAATTACTGATCTGGAAGGTGTTCAGTATTGTAAAAACCTTGATTGGTTTAGAATGTGGTACAAAGGTGCAGCACCGCAGAATTATGCAAAACTGGGGCAGTGTACAGCATTGACCGGCGTATCTTTTGCAGGTGCAAGCATGACGGACATTAGTTTTATCAGCAGCTTGACAAATCTAACATATTTGAATTTTTGGGATAATAATATAAGTGATATAAGTGCATTAAAGAATTTGACAAAATTGCAGACATTGGATTTATGTCATAACAATATTTCAGACATGTCAGCACTTGCAGGATATGTTGATGCGATGACCTCATATAATCATTTACATGATCAGACCATTAACATAACAAAGGATTGCACAAATGGAACAGGGCAATGCACAGTAGAAAATCCGATTATCGGCATCTACGGAGATGAAGTGGCACCTAATGATGTGGCAGGAGCTGCATATGATAAAGCAACAAATACATTTATAGTGGATGAAGGAAAAGATAGCTTTACATTTACTTTTTCACAGAGTACAAAAAATGGAAATACAGCAGATTTTGAAAATTATTATGCAGGTAAAGTCACAGTAAATGTAAATCATCCTGCAGCGGAAAAAGTAGTAGTATCGTACGTACCTAATGGAGGAAAGTATTCGTTTGTAATAGATGAAAATGGTATAGATCCTTCAAAGGTCACTGTCGAAAAGGGAACTACTGTAACAGCAACTTCAAACGAAAACGATATATTATTTACTCGCGAAGGATATGCATTCAAAGAATGGAATACAGCGGCAGATGGAAGCGGAACAACATACAAACCGGGAGATACATTTATAGCGGAAAATGACAGCACATTATATGCACAGTGGACAAAGGAAGAAATAGCTGAACCGGAGGTAACAGCCTGCACTGTAACATTTGACACAAAAGGAGGCAGTGCAGTAGAAGAACAGAAAATAAAAAAAGGGGACACGGCAACTGAGCCAACAGCTCCGACTAAAGAAGGATATACATTTAAAGGATGGCTAGATGCAGATGGAAATAAATATGATTTTAATAAAGCGGTAAACAGCGACATTACACTGTATGCACAGTGGGCAAAGGATCAGGTTGTTACACCGGAAGGAACAGACAAACATGTGACAGCAACAAAGACGGCAACAGGGCCTGTAAATACAGCCAGAACCGGAGACCAGTCAGATATGATGCTGTGGATATTACTGGCTTTACTGGGTATGGCGGGAACAACAGCAGCAGTGATTTCTAGAAAAAGAACTGACAGCGAGAAATAACAAACAGCGAAAAATAACAAATAGTAAACATAAAAGATACGACTGGAGCACTACCGGATCCCAAGGGATAAAAGGTAGTGTTCTTTTCATAAAAATGAAACAATACTGTCGTGTCAGGAGCAGATCCTGATACGGCAGCTTTTTTTCGGCAGAACTCGTTCCTCTCCGTAGCCGACATCTGACGGATAAATACAGGTTCCAATAGCAGTTCAAGGTAAAGAAGATGGTAATACTGTGTCTTTTCATCGATGGAATCAACAAAAAGACACAAACTGATATAGATTTAGAAAGGATTCTTATACATTCGTATACATTTGTTTCCCCCATTTCGATATTCTCATTCCATGTATGAATAAAATTCCAGGTTGATTGTAAAATAAAATTTCACAGCTTGTTTTATCATATCAGTATGAAGGAATCAAAATGGTTGATATAGCTAAAGGGCTATTAAGATAAACGCATTGACACACATCTATATGAGTGCTACTATTTTATATAGACAAGTATCTATATAAAAGCGGAGGGAATATATGATGCAAGCTAAAGATATAACAGGGATATGCAAAGCGCTGGGAGAAGAGAACAGGTTGAAGATGGTGCAGATGCTGACGCGGGGAGAAAAGTGTGCGTGCGAGCTCCTTGAGGCATTTGATATCACGCAGCCGACATTGTCGCACCATATGAAAATATTATGCGATTGCGGCCTTGTTCAATGCAGAAAAGAAGGAAAATGGAATCACTATTCCATAGACTGCGAAAGATTCAGAGCTTTCAAAGGATACATAAACGAAATAGTATGCTGCAGCGATGCAGGCGCAGAAGGCGGAGGCTGCTGCAGATGATATGGGATTTTATACAGGGCCAGATACTGGGAATGAAGTGGCTCGATACGCTTATCGGCAAAATGCTCAGTGCGATCGGCTTGGATGTTGGCGGCAGGTTAGGAGGAAGCATACAGTTCTTTCTGTATGACGTCATCAAAATAACATTCCTGCTTTGTTTTCTGATATTCTTGATCTCATACATACAGAGCTATTTTCCGCCGGAAAAAAGCAAGAAGATAATGGGTCGGTTCCATGGGATCGGAGCTAATACGACCGGGGCTCTTCTCGGAACGGTAACTCCTTTTTGTTCATGCTCATCTATCCCGATCTTTATGGGATTCACAAGTGCGGGACTGCCGCTGGGCGTAACTTTCTCATTTCTTATATCATCTCCGATGGTAGATCTTGGCAGTCTGGTGATACTCATGAGTATATTTGGAGCAAAAGTTGCACTGGCTTATGTTGCCCTGGGATTGATCATAGCAATAATCGGAGGCTCTTTCATTGAGCGTATGCACATGGAGAACCACGTTGCTGATTTTGTAAAAAACGCCGGTGCAATTGATGTGGACGAACCGGCCATATCGCAAATGGACAGGCTGATCTATGGGAAGGACCGGGTAGTGTCGACGTTCAAAAAAGTGTTCCCGTATATTTTAGTTGGAGTCGGAATAGGCGCTGTGATACATAACTGGATACCGGAAAGCTTTGTAGAAAAACTTCTTGGCAGCGGGAATCCATTTGGAGTGATCATGGCAACACTGATCGGGATCCCCATGTATGCAGATATTTTCGGAAGCATCCCCATAGCAGAGGCATTGCTGTATAAAGGAGCTCAGCTTGGAACTGTTCTGTCGTTCATGATGGCAGTAACGACTTTGAGCCTTCCGTCCATGATAATGTTGAGCAAAGCAGTGAAGCCAAAACTTCTGGCGCTGTTCATAGTGATATGTACAGCAGGTATCATTGCAGTCGGATACTTGTTCAATGTATTCCAGTATTTATTTATATAGAATGGAGGAAAATGAAATGAGCAAAAAAAAGGTGGCATTCATATGCGTTCATAACTCTTGCAGGAGTCAGATAGCTGAAGCATTGGGAAAGCACCTGGGGGCAGATGTATTTGATAGCTTCTCTGCAGGAGTAGAAACAAAGGCACAGATAAACCAAGATGCTGTTAGGATAATGAAAGAAATGTACGGCATAGATATGGAAAAAGAACAATATTCCAAATCGATCGCTGATATTCCGGAACCTGATATTGCAATTTCTATGGGATGCGATGTAGGATGTCCATATATAGGCAGAGATTTTGATCATAACTGGGATCTGGAAGATCCGACAGGAAAATCTGATAAAGAGTTCATTCGGATAATCAAACAGATTGAAAACAATATAAAAGAACTGAAGACTGAGGGATCAAAACAGAATGGAGGTAAATAGATGTCATTATTCAAGAAAAAAGAAAAGGTGAAAGCTGTCACAGGCGAAGAGGCAAGGATAAAGATCCTCGGCAGTGGGTGTGCAAACTGTAAAGCTCTTGAGAAAAGTACGCAGGAGGCGCTTTTGGAATTAGGAAAGGATATGCAGGTAGACCATATAACTGATTTCGCAAAGATCGCGGCATACGGAGTCATGACTACGCCGGCGCTGGTGATCGATGATAATGTCGTTTCATATGGCAGAGTTTTGAAAAAAGAAGAGATTAAAGAGCTCCTGAATAAGGTGCTGTAATTCTGATCTAGTGGTCGTGGTATGATAAGGAGACGGCGAAATCATGGATGAGCGTAAAAAGAACTATGCAGAAAAGATGGATATAGTAATAGTCGGAGCAGGTGCTGCCGGTCTCTTTTACGGTGCTGACCGGAGCTGTAAAAAGGGGATGATCTTAGATAGATCGCCGGTCCCCGGCAGGAAACTTCTGATGAGCGGCAGCGGCAGCTGCAACCTTACCCATGAAGGTCCAATAAAAGACTTCGTGGACAAGTACGGGCAAAACGGCAGAAAGATCAGGAAGGCGCTGCATGCATTCAATAACTCGGATACCATGAAGTTTTTCGAAAATCTGGGGATCGAGTTGATGACCAGAGAGGATGGAAAAGTATTTCCCGCTTCCATGAAGGCCGGAGATGTTAGAGATGCATTGATAAAAAAATGTGCAGGCAATGGATTTGATTTGAAGACAGGATACGAGGTCAGAGACATAGATCGTTTGGATAATGCCTATCTGATAAACGGCGAGATCCTCACGGATACACTTGTACTTGCTCACGGCGGTCTGTCTTATCCCGGGACCGGTTCTGACGGAAGCATGTGGAAGCTCCTTGAGAAACTGGGAGTAGAGATCGTTCCCCCAAGGCCGGCACTGGTTCCATTTACTGTGGAAAAATATCCATTTAAAGAAGCGGAAGGGATCGCATTGAAGAATGTGAGGATAGAAATCTTCGACGGCAGTAAGGTGGCGGACAAAACCGGGGATATGTTGTTTACGGACAAATATCTTTCCGGGCCGGTCGCCCTGGACATTTCAAGAGAAGCGATAAAAGGAAGAAAAATAAGGATCCGGTTTTCAGAGGTGGCAAGAGAAGCTTTGATCACCAAAGGAATTTCCAAAAGTTTAGGGAACTTTTTGACGGAAGCTGCGGGATTGCCAAAAGCTCTGACAGAGATCCTGATCCGCACAGCCGGTCTGGATAAAGACATTAAAGCATCGGCTTATGCAGCAAAAAGTTTGAGACTATTCTATGAAGGTTTTGAATTTGTGATCGGTGATAATCAGGGTTATGGCAAGGCTATGGTTACAGCAGGTGGAGTCAGCCTGGATGAAGTGAACAATAAGACCTTTGAGCATAAGCGATCAAAAGGACTTTATATAATTGGAGAAGCTCTTGATATAGATGGGGCAACCGGAGGATACAATCTGCAGTTTGCTTTTTCTTCTGCCCATGGGGCGGCTTCATCTCATTACAGCGAATGATAAAATCAAGGAGGCATTTGATGAAAGAAATAAGGATCACTGATATAAGGGGCGTACGTATAGGACACGCGCAAGACATGGAAGGCGGGACAGGCTGTACTGCTGTTATTTGTGAAGACGGAGCCGTAGCAGGGGTCGATGTTCGCGGAGGAGGCCCGGCTTCCAGGGAGACGGAACTCCTGCGGCCTGAGAAGACTGTACAGAAGATCCACTGCGTCATGCTGTCCGGCGGTAGCGCGTACGGGCTGGAAGCCGGTGACGGCGCCATGAGATATCTCGAAGAAAAGGGGATCGGTCTCGATGTAGGCGCAGGCATCGTGCCTCTCGTCTGCGGAGCTTCTCTTTTCGATCTCGTTGTCGGCGATCCAAAATGCAGACCGGATAAAGAGATGGGCCATGCGGCTTGTATTGCTTCGGAGGGAAATACCCCTGAGGGCGGCATGCCGAAGACCGGATGTGTCGGTGCAGGCACGGGAGCTACGGTAGGCAAATTCCTCGGGACCGAACGCATGATGAAAAGCGGGCCCGGGATATATGCGGCGCAGATAGGAAGAGTGCAGTGCGCGGCGGTGGTCGCTGTCAACGCAGCGGGAGATGTGATAGACTATGATTCACATAAGATCGTTGCCGGTATACTAAGCGAGGATAAGACTGAACTAGCAGATACTGAAAAGATAATGTACAGTGAGATAGAAAAAAACAGAGATGTTTTCAAGGGCAATACGACACTCGGCTGTGTGATCACCAATGCGGCTCTGACCAAAGATCAGGCGTACAAGCTGGCGCAGGTATCGCACAACGGTTATGTGAAGACGATAAACCCGGTCCACACCAGTGTCGATGGGGATACTATTTTTGCCATGTCTGTCGGAGATGAAGAGGCTTCACCGGATATACTGGGGGCGATGGCGACAGAAGTCATGGCGAGAGCAGTGAACGATGCGGTATACAGCGCGGTATCCATGTACGGACTCAAGTCAGCACGGGATCTCGGATAAAAACGGAGAAAAAAATAACTGAGGGATAGCAGATTATCGATTCTTATGCAAAAACCAGCAACATACGGTATAATAAAACCAATGAAGTGAAGCGGATGATATAAAGAGTGCAGGGTGAAAAAATGAGTGTAATTGAAAACAAACTTGGCATCACTGATTCTATCGAATTAGCAAAGGCCGAAGAAAGAATAAGCAAGAAGAAGGCTGTGGAATTGTTTGAAAACGGTAAGCTGGACAGTATGGAACATGGCACTTGTGATTGCCTGTTGGAGATACATAAGTATCTATTTGAAGATGTATATGGCTTCGCGGGGAAGATCAGGGATGTCAATCTTTCAAAAGGTAATTTTAGATTTGCTCCGGTCATGTATCTGCAGACATCTCTGAATAACATCGACAAGATGTCGCAGTCAACATTTGATGAGATCGTTGAGAAATATGTAGAGATGAATGTGGCGCATCCGTTCAGAGAAGGAAATGGAAGGAGCACACGCATCTGGCTCGATCTGATGTTCAAAAGGGTAATTGGCCGTGTTGTAGACTGGAGCAGGGTCGACAAAGAAGACTACTTGATGGCGATGGAACGCAGTCCGGTGAAAGACATAGAGATAAAGCATATCTTGAAGCAGGCGCTTACAGACAGGATCAGTGACAGAGAAGTCTACATGAAGGGTCTCGATCACAGTTATTACTATGAAGGGTATTCGGAATACAAGGCGGAAAAATTATAGAACACCCCCATGTTTTTAATTGAACTGTTTTCTTTTAACTCTTTTAACTAAAAGCGGCAAAGGATGATACTGAAAAAATAGAGTCAAAAATTGGACAATGATAGTTCGGCGGCCAACCGTGCATTGCACATTGCAGCAGAGAGTAGTATTACATTGATAGGGAGGTGCAAGGAATGGTTGAAAAAACTATCGACAAATACAGAGGATGTATGCTCGGCGGAGCGGTCGGAGATGCACTTGGATACGCGATCGAGTTTATGGATGAGGACGAAATCAGAGAAAACTACGGCCCCAGTGGGATCACGGGATACAGTTTGAATAAAGAAGGCGTGGCGGAAATATCAGACGACACGCAAATGTCTTTATATACAGCCAACGGTCTTCTCATTGGGACAACAAGAGGTATGACCAGAGGGATAATGGGTCCGTATACATTATACATAAAATTGTGTTACAAGGACTGGCTGAAAACGCAGATGGCGGATTTCACGGGATATAAAGAACCTGAATGGTCGTGGTTGAACAATATACCTGCTATGAACCACAGACGCGCGCCGGGTCAGACATGTATCAATTATCTTGCGAAGGATGATCTGGGATCGATCGAGGAACCGAGAAATAACAGCAAAGGATGCGGCGGCGTAATGAGAGTTGCCCCCATCGGATTATATTTAGGCGGAGGGAATGCAGACAAAAAGGAAGTGGATATGATCGGTGCAGAAGCTGCTGCCCTGACCCACGGTCATGAGCTTGGTTATATTCCGGCAGCAGTACTGGTCCATATAGTAAATGTTGTATCTCATTCAGAGGCACCGTTGCTGCAGGCTGTCAATGAAGCCAAAACAGCCATCGCAGATGAATTCTCTGATGCGGAACATATTTCGTATATGGTGGAATTGATAGACAAGGCCACGAAACTGTCACAGGAATATATGGATGACTCGGATGCAATACACGAACTGGGAGAAGGCTGGGTGGCTGAAGAGACCCTTGCCATAGCTATATACTGTTCGCTCAAATATGAAAACGACTTCGAAAAAGCTGTTGTGGCAGCTGTGAATCACAGAGGCGACAGCGATTCAACAGGAGCAGTCGCCGGTAATATACTGGGCGCATATCTTGGAGCAAGCCGGATACCGGACAAATTCATCGAGCATCTTGAACTGAAAGAGACAATAACTGAAATCGCCGATGACCTTTACAATAATTGTCAAATGTTCGAAGATGATGATGATTGGGACGAGTTATGGGATGCAAAATATATCCATCATACTTATACCGGTACTAAACTATAGGCGTAGACGATATCGCGGATCTCTCCGGGAAGAATGATATCCTTCACGCCGGCATCAGTGAACTCCACATACAATTCATTTTCTTTTGATTTCAGCCAACTGGGGGATTGATTTTCGGCCAACCGAGGGATTGATTTTCGGCCAACTGGGGGATTAAATTTTGGCCAATCGGGTGAAAAATCTTGATAATTATCTAAAATCAGGGTACAATGTGTTAATAAGGGGGACCGATCATGGCCAGGATCTACAAAAAAAGAATAATTGATGAAGTCATACAAAGGAAGCTAAAAGGTAAGGGCGCGGTATTGATAGAAGGGCCCAAGTGGTGCGGTAAAACTACCAGCGCAGAGAAAATAGCAGCCAGTGTTTTATATATGTCTGAACCGGATAAACAACAGCAGAATATTGCAATGGCAGATATCAATCCATCGATGCTGTTAACAGGGGACACTCCGAGACTGATCGATGAATGGCAGATTGCACCAAAATTATGGGACGGCATAAGATTTGAAGTAGATCATAGGGACGACGAAGGTCAATTTATTCTGACAGGATCAACAGTTCCTGCAGCGAGAGAAAACATATATCATACAGGCACGGGAAGGTTTGCATGGGTCCTTATGAGGCCAATGAGTTTATACGAATCAGGAGAATCTAACGGCAGTGTCAGTTTATCAGAATTATTTGAAGGCGCGGGGCAGATAACCGGAAAAAGTGAAATTGATCTGGAAGAACTTGCTTTTCTAGTGTGCCGCGGCGGTTGGCCGAGAGCCGGGTTTATGGAATATGATATCGCCCTGGAACAGGCGTTTGATTATTATGATGCTGTCGTGAAATCTGATATTTCGCGTGTTGACGGGATATCCAGAAATTCTGAGAGGGTCAAAAATCTTATGCGTTCCTATGCAAGGAATCAGGGAACACAGGCAACATATTCAACATTAACTGCAGATATGATACCAAAAGATAATGCCGATTTGAAAGAAGATACAGTCGCATCCTATGTAAATGCGCTGAAAATGATATTTGTGATAGAGGAAGGACATGCCTGCGTGGAACCCAAATCTGAGATCAAAAACTGCCATTAGGACATCAGATACAAGATATTATGTCGATCCTTCAATTGGCGTGGCGGCTTTGGGATTAGGTCCAAAAGATTTAATAAATGATTTGGAGACTTTTGGCCTTATGTTTGAAACCCTATGTATTCGTGATCTGAGAATTTTTACCGATGCGCTTAATGGAGAGGTATATCATTACAGGGATAAAAATGATTTGGAATGCGATGCAGTAATACATTTGCGAAATGGTAAATATGGGCTTGTTGAAATCAAGCTGGGTGGGGACAAGGCTATTGAACATGGAGCAAATACACTAAAAAAATTGAGTGGTAAAATCGATATCGAAAAGATGAAGCAGGCATCGTTTTTGATGGTGCTGACGGGCGTTGGTGACTATGCATATAGAAGGACAGACGGGGTTTTCGTGGTGCCTGTTGGCTGCCTGAGGAATTGATTATTAACGAGGTGTATAAAAATGAAACTGAAAAACACGCTGATCGTTGTAAGCCAAATGGAAAGATCCATAGCGTTTTATAAAGAACTGTTTGGATTGAATGTGATCGTTGACAATGATGGAAACGTAATCATGACTGACGGCCTTGTCCTTCAGGACATCAAATACTGGGAGCGGTTTACTGAGAAAAAATGTCTGCCCCGGAACAATATGTCCGAACTGTATTTTGAAGAGGCCGATATCGATGCATTCGTAAAAAAACTTGAGAACTATAAAGAACCGATAGAATACGTCAATCATCTGATGACACATACATGGGGACAGAGAGTCGTTCGCTTTTACGATCCGGACGGCAATCTCATAGAGGTAGGGACTCCGATGTAAAACAGCTCGGGGCCCCATATTTGATTTCTATTCTTTGGCTGATGTTTTCAGAGAGGCTGCTGTCTTCAAGGACAGAATGAAGAATATCAGTCCAATGCCAACAAGGATATGTCCGATACCGGCGATCCCGGAGATGGCTGCATCAGCCCCTGCGGACAAGGTTGTTGCCTGAACTTGGAAAATACCTCTTATAATCAGCATGATCACAGTCAGCGGGACTCCGATATTATAGACTTTAAGGAAGATGTGGAACTTTTTCTGCGAGGCCAGGTCATACTGCTTCGCAAACAATGCGGCTAGCAGGAAAACGATCATTCCCAGCAGGAACAGATGTACATGTATCTTTCCAAGGACAGTGACGCCGGTAAAACTGTTGTATTTGGTGAACTCTCTATAAAAGACACCTCCTATCATCGCAGCGATCGCGTAACACAGTGATATATTCAGACATTTCTTATTCATGATGTAATTCTCCTTTCATATATTTCCTCAGAATGGATCATGTCCACTCAACATGCTAATTATAGGGGAATAGTAGATGAAAAACAAGCCCGGAACCTACGTGTCTGTTATCTGTCAGTAGTCAGTCAAAAGACAAATGAAAATCGTTCATACAATATGTACTGCGTTTCGTACAATCTGAACTGCGGTGCAGATTGTTTATGCTATATTTTAAGTAATAGATGATGCAAATAAAGTTTATATTATCGGTAAATAGGAGAAAGAGGTTAGGAAAATGAAAAAGAGATTATTGATGGGGATTTTGTGCATGGCTATGATATTCGGATACGGTATGAGTTCGAGTGTATGGGCAGGCAGTGGGGCAGAAACAAAAGATGAACTGTATTACAGTGATGTGATACTGACTGAAAATGTAACAATGGGCAACAGCGGAACAGAAGATGCGAAAACGATCAACGTAGGAGCAAATGCAATGAATATTTGTCAGTACGGATGGACGGCGGATTCCGGGCAGTACCTTTATTACGGGGCATATAACGGCTCACCGGTCAAATACAGAGTACTCGACAGGATGGACGGAACAGGGCATTCGCAGTTCCATGATGGGGCGGCAACAATGAAAACAGCGGCAGGAGATTATCTGACCATAGACAGCGACCGCATGCTGTTCAATGACAAATATGTTTCCATTGGAGGAACGAAAAACATATATACAAACAGCAATCCATATTCATATCTGAAGGATGGGAAAGCCAGTAACGGAACAAGTCTTTTCAGCACAAAGGAACTGGCAGAGATCGCTGATACACAGCTGCAGGCTTCAAACTATATGTATGGAGTGGCCGGATTTACAAGAGAAGACTGTGCGGCAACATCAAAATCATTTCTATTGAGTGCCGGAGAATCGTATCAGTTGTATTCCGGTGATGCCGGAAGAAAGAAAGCCTATCTCAACGGCACAGATACATACGATGTAGGCTACTGGCACCGTTCAGGCAACCCTGATAACCAAGGAATGGCCAACGGCTCAAAGGGTATGATTTACAGAGGACAGCTGAGATGGAATGAACCTTATGATAATTATAGAGGCGTTACAGCAGCTTCCAACTTGGATCTGAAAAATGTGTTATTCACCAGCAGCAGCGATGCTGATAAAACATCTGATTTGACAAAGATTTCAAGAGTCAGCGACAATACATGGAAAGCCACATTGAAAGATTCAAATAAATCGATCGATACAACCGGAACAGTAACAAAGAGCGGATCGACAGTAACGGTACCTTACAGCTATTCGGGAGAAGATATAGATCAGGTTTCTGTTGCCATAACAGACGGAGATATTTCAAGCTCATCGGCAAATGTTCTTTACTACGGAAAGCTGGCAGCCGCATCAGGCAGCAAAAGCGGAACGGCGACATTCACACTGCCGAGCGATCTCCCTGACGGATACAAAACATATATACTGGCAGAAGATATCAATGACTGGGAATGGACAGACTATGCAGCAATCAGAGAAATAACTGTCAGCGACACATACAATGTTGCATTTGACAGCAACGGTGGAAATTATACGCCGGAAGACCAGTCAGTAGCTTCGGGGAATACGGCTTCAAAACCAAGTGATCCGACAAAAGACGGATATGCTTTCGGAGGATGGTATTTAGATAAGGAAATGACAACGGCATATGATTTCAGTACAGCTGTAACAAAAGACATTACATTATATGCGAAGTGGACTGCATCTGCCGCTGCAGATACGCCGGAATCAACTGATTCGTCAGGCACCGCAGGAACGACGGACACAACTGATCCATCAAGCTCAAATAGTACAAAGAGTACGCCGGCCACGAGAACAAGTGCTGTTACTTCAGGCAATGGAGGCACTGCAAAGACAGGAGACGATTCGTCAATGTGGATGTGGATACTGCTGGTACTGACAGGAGCCGGTGCAGCAACAGGGGCAGCTGCTTACAGGCGAAGAAAAGACAGTTGATAAAGAAAATGCTTTTTCATTTTCCTATACAATATAGGAGATAAGAGACAGGAAGGACATGTGGTGTCCTTCCTGTTTTATGATATAATATATACTGGAATAAGAAAAACACTGCGGATATGTGTGGGATCGGAGGAAATACCGGTATGATGGATGATAACAGGATCAATATGGAAAATGTTTATCGCAGCTTTTTTTACGCTGTGCTCCATGACGATATACATGAGCTTACTAATGCAGCGTTCAGTGTTCTGCAGTGTCCAATAATGGTGTCTGATGATATTGCAAACAACCTGTCGCAGTCGCCGGATCACTATATCGGAGATAAGGACTGGGACAATTTGATCAGGACAAAATCTGCGACCAGCAGCCTGTATTATAAATTCTATAAAAAATATGTTAAAGGATCCAAGTACAAGGAATTTCCTATACTCATCAACGACGGAGAGGCTGAGAAAACAACCCAGCTGCTTTCGGTGCTGCGGAAAAACGGCAGGTTCCTGGGCATATCGGCGGTGCTGAAAAAAGATAAAAAAGAAGTAACGGAAGATGAACGTGAAGTGATTTCCCTGTTCAATACGGCGGCTATATCCATAATCAGCAAAGGGTATGCAGCCGGGATACGCAGCCGGGAAATGATAATGGATTATCTGACGGATGCAGGCGGAGATCCACTCAGGTATCCGGACATGATCAAAAAGATTTCCATGGCTTACAAGCCGTCATATAACATAGTAGTCGGAAAGCTGCCAAAAGATTCATTCGACGAATCGATATACAAGAGAGTGTGCAGCGACATCAGTGTCTGCAATCAAAATATCGTTGCGAACATATATAAAGACCATATCATAATTTTCTGTTTCGGGATGGCCGACCACAATAAAGACAGCACAATGGGAGAAATAAAGGAACGGACGGGTAAATTCGGGATATGCATCAGTATTTCCGAATCGTTCAGCGACATCAATGACAGCAGGGGATACTATGTGCAGGCTCTGCTGACGCTGAAGACCGGCATGTATTTTGAACCGAAACAGAATATATACGAATACGATGAATTTGCTTTGGAAGATATCGCAATGGGCTTTTCCGAACATTATCCGGCCAGGCTGTTCATTCATCCTGTGCTGAGCAGGATCATACAGTACGATAAAAAGAACGACAGTGATTATTTCGAAAGTTTGCAAGTATATCTCAGGTGCATGATGAACGTCAAAGAAGCGGCTAAGGAACTGGTCATACATCCCAACTCGATGCATTACAGGATAAAAAGAATGGCGGAACTGTTCGATATAGATTTTACGGACTATGACCTGATCAACGTATTACTGATGGGCGTCTTGCTGGAACCTGTCTGCGGAAACTTAGATGAATAATGAAAAATAAGAATAATGAAAGACCGGTGATCACGTTTATGCGGACACCGGTCTTTTCTTCACACACGATCTATAAATGTCAGCTAGTCGTGTTTAGGACGATAAGGTTTTGTCGGTTTTGATTTGAACGGATTGACAGCTTTTCCGGCCTCGACCTCTTTGTTCCATTCGATCGGCTTTGTCCGGAAACCATCCCAGGATTCTCTTGTAGGAGGCTGCTGCATCCAGTCGTTTTGGTAACGCCAGTCATTTGCGATGCTGATGTACTTTTCATCCTGTTGAGCGGAATTTGTATCGCCCATGTCGCCTGCGGCTACACGGAGCAGTGATGCATACTGTTCGCTGACGGTGTGAAGCTTCAGGTCTTCAACGAAGAGCTTTTTCAGCGGACGCTTTGCCAGATTCGACATGATAGTACGGTTTTCATACGGCATGTGTTTCCACATACGTGCGATTTCCCATGCTCTGTCAAGGACTGTTCCTTTTGGAACGACTTCGCTGACCATGCCCCAGTCCAGCATCTGCTGTGCAGTCCACTGTCTGGCAGTCATCATATAATAGTTGCCGCGTTTTGTGCCGAAATAATGCTGAGCCATGAGCCCCATGCCGTCTCCGGGAACCAGTCCGCCGTGTGCATGAGGTACTTCCATCTGCGTGTCGTCTGATGCAATGGTTACATCGCAGAGCATTGCCGAATCCCAGTGGAAGCCGGGGCCGGGGATAGCGCCGATGGTCGGTACATCCAGATCGAAGACCATATTCTTGATTAGGTTGGTGTCGTCGAAATACTGGTGCTGAAAACGTTCTGTGGGAAGCTCCGAATAAGTCTCCCATCCGTTCGGATCCGATTCAGTCATCCAGTTATCGCCGATATGAGTATAGATGATTATTTCATTTTTATAGTCCAGCGATATGACTCTGGTCAGCTGGCTGCATGCACGATGGGACATGCCGCTGTGCCACATAGGGCCGTCATTTGTTTTCCATGCTACCTGAAGAATACCGTCCTCCCGGTAAAGGTCTGCAAAATCCTTGAACCATTCTCTGTACTCTTCAAGCTCAGGGAGCTTGGCATAGTCTGCCATGGGTTTGTTCATGTTGATCTCCTTTCAAAAAACAAATTATATTTGATTCTGATCATTTTCGTTTATTATTTATGACTGGATTGTACAATAGTTTTCTCGGCTTTTACATGTACGATTAATAAAACACAACGCAAAATAGAAGGCCCCTTTTGTTTCATTGAACAAAGAGCATCCTGACTAAAAATCCCGCCGCTGTGTTTTTTCAGTACGTTGAGAGATTTTCAGCGAAAAGGATGTTCAGGGACGGAGTTTGGATATTGTCTTTATTACGAAACAATAAAAAAGGCGGGCGAAAGGCGGACCCATCAGACGGCTGCAGCACCGTGTTTCCAAAGGATAGAACGGATGTGAGCAGGGCCGGATATGTGGAATTGCACAAATGCAAAGAGAAAAATAAGGGGACGTTTGCGTTTTCATACATGTTAATCGGCTGCTGTCAAGATTAACATGAAGGTATAGAATATAAGGCATTTTAGGTTCCCTGCATATCTCCGCAGAAAGGAGAGCCGGCGGCATGCGGACGGCACGTGACCGGGAAGAATATTTAGTAAAGTATGTA
The DNA here is from genome assembly GCA_034927505.1 of Eubacteriaceae bacterium. GTDB lineage: Bacteria > Bacillota > Clostridia > Peptostreptococcales > Anaerovoracaceae > RUG100. Next base: position 14,914 of record JAYFPY010000031.1, on the reverse strand, counting down.
TATCAATATAAAGAATAGAAAGAGGTATGAAACATATGAGTAATAGTAAAAGCAAGGGGCTTGGGATAGAGAAATATGGATGGCTGCTCGTTTTGACCGGCGTTGCTCTTTTCTATATCAATGTCGCATTCAATGCGGACGGATCCAATGTGTTCGCGCCGGCAGTAGCTGCCGGCATAGGAGTCAGTTCCGGAGTTATCCTGTCGATGAATTCCATAGCTGGAATCATAGGAGTAGTGATTTCGATCCTGGCAGGGCAGCTGAACCGAAAGATAGGACCGAGAAAAATATGCGGATGGACGTTTCTGATCGGCGGCGCTGCTTACATAGTTGCAGCAAATGCAGTCAGCGTTCCTATGTACACCATAGCAATGTGCTTTTCCTTCGGCGGATTGAATTCAGCGATCTTTGTTGGGTTCGGAGCAATAAACGCCAACTGGTTCCCGAAGAAACTGGGAGCCATCATGGGAATAGCAACTATGGGTGCAGGTCTGGGGACAATGACATATGTGATCATCTTCAGCAAGCTTATAGAATCGATGGGAGTCAGAACAGCTTCCATAATACCGGGAGGCATCTGCATCATTATAGCCATAATCGGCCTCATTGTGAACAGAGATACACCTGCTGAAAGAGGTCTGAATCCTGACAATGTATCCGATGAAGTTTTTCGAAAGGAATATGCTGCATCCGGTAGGGAAGAAGACATCACAGGCGGATGGACCATCGCCAAATTGTTCAAAACAAAAGAAATGTGGTTCTGTGCTGTTTCGTGCGGCCTGCTGATGTTATGTCAGGTAGGGATCATGAGTCAGCTGGTAGTGAGGAATCTGGAAGTCGGATTCAGTCAGTCGACGGCGGTCCTGCTGATGAGCTTCATTGCCGTATTCGGCCTCGTGTTTGCACCAATAACCGGAAGTCTTGTGGCAAAATTCGGACCGAAGAAAGTCATGGCCGTCGTATGCATCATAATGGCCATAGCCGTATTCCTCAACGCAACAGGAATAAGGCCTCTTTATTGGGCATCCATCATACTGATAGGTATCACAAGTACGGCGCCGCCTAACTTCGTCAACTCCCTTCCGGGCTCGGTATTCGGCAGAGTCGGATTCCCTGTAGTAAACAGTGTGCTGTTTCCGATCATAGCTATCATACAGATGCTGAATTTCGCAGTCAACGGACTGATCACGATGATGTTTGGAAGCCTCCAAATATCATATATTTCGTTCGGCGTCATGATTCTGGTATCGCTGATCCTTGTGGCAGCAGTCAAAGATCACAAGTTCAACAGAGACTTCCTCGCAGGAGAAGCTGCAGAAAAAAATTAGATTTTATAAAACGGAGGATATAGAAATGTCAAATAAAAAATCCAAAGTCGCTCTGAAGAAAGGGATGGACGTTCAGAAAAATGTTACAGCAGTATTCGATCTTCTCGGCGGCGTAACAAAGATGATAGAAAAAGGCTCAACAGTAGTTTTGAAACCCAATGCAGGGCATGCAGCACCTGCCGAATATGCAGTTTGTACCAATCCTGAAACAGTAAGGGCAGTCATAAGAGAAGTCAAAAAGGCAGAGCCGAAGAGCATCGTCATCGCAGAATCAGCCGCCATCGGCTGTGACACCGGAGAGTGCTATGAAGCGTGCGGCATCAAGAAAGTCGCTGATGAAGAAGGCATCCGGCTTATCGATATCAAAGAAGACAAGGATCTGATCAACATACCGGTAAGAGGATATCAGTCAAACATATCCCATGTAAAGATGCCAAGGTTTTTCCTGGAAGCGGATCATATAATCAATCTGCCTATACTGAAAGCCCACGCCAGCATGGTATTCAGCTGTGCTTTGAAAAACATCAAAGGCGTAGTACAGGATGCAGTGCATTTCCAGATGCATCAGCAGAATCTGGTAAAAGCCATGATGGATGTATGGTATGCGGCCAGAGCCGACATCAATATTGTTGATGCCATGTATGCGGCCAGCGGGTTCAGTCCGCACACGCCAACGCCGCTGAAGCTGGACTGCATACTGGGAAGCTATGACCCGGTGGCGGTCGACAGGATAGCATGCGATCTAGTTGGCATAAACACTGACGAAGTGGATTACTTCAAGGCAGCGGCCGAAGCAGGGATGGGACATTCCCAGCCTGAAGAGATCGATGTGGTCGGCGACAAACTGGAGGACTGCTACAGAAAAATGTGGATACCGTATCTGGGAGACATCTCTCATAGATGGCCCGAATATGATGTCCATTGTAAGGGCGCATGTTCCAGCTGCCAGGCGATGATGACACTGAACATGGAAACACTGAAGGCTATCGGAGAGTATGACAAGCTGAGCGATTTTTCCGTTGTCATCGGGCATGATAATGACGATATACCTAAAGACAAAGATGACAAAAAGGTACTTCTTCACGGCAACTGCACGAAGAAATATCTGAAAGATCATCCGGATGCGCTGTGGGTGCCGGGATGCCCGCCGGGAGAATCCGGGATGTACATGGCAATGAGCAGGGGCAAGGTCATAGATCCGAGCAAAGAACCTGACATAATCCACGATTATGTACGCCCGCGTCTCGACAGAGAACTGCCGGTATGGAGAGCATATGTAGATAAGAAAGCGGCCGAATTTTACGGCGACGAGGATCCAAATGAAAGAGATTAAAAAAGAAGTGAAAACAGAATGTGAAGATCTTGCCAAAGATCTGGTATGCGTAGAATATTCCCCTGAACTTCGGGAGCAGTTCAAAGAAATATTCAATGAAGAATTCATGCAGCTGCATACCAATTTCAAATCATTTGAAAGCTTCAAGTATTCCAGTGCTGTAATAGTAAACTGGAACGCGGAAAAGCTGGTGTATTTTGAATCTCTCATGGACAGTTTCGTAAAGGAAAGCACAAAATTCGATTCATGGAATGACATGGTATGCAGAGCTGCAGATATAAGATACGAAGTAAGTAACTGAAGACAAAAGAAAGGAGAACGAAATGTCGCTTAAATTTATAAATGATGAAATATATATGATGCCGGTGTTTTTCGGCCCGCAGGCAGGACATCGCCGCCCGGACATGCCGGGGCTTCCCGGAAAGAAAATGAACGATTACTATCAGCCGGGGGATGTGAATGTAGTCAGCATCACATATGAAACAGACAGAAAAGTGCTGGAAAAAATGATTCCCGAATGTTACACACTGAACGATCCGTATGTGACCGTCAATCTTTCGGAGTTCACAAATCTTGGCTGGCAGGCAGGGAAAACTTATAACCTGGTTGGGGTAAGCTGCCCGGTCCATTTTAAAGGCGAAAGAGACGACATTGATGGAGATCTGGTTCTAGTAATGTTCGAAAATCAGACGGACCCTATCCTGGGCGGACGCGAGACCATGGGATACGGCAAAGTGTTCTGTGACATACCGCCGATACAGCACCTGGAAAACAGATATATTGCTTTGGCCTCCGGTTTTGGGTTCAGATTCATGAAGATCGATATCGATGTGAATAAGAAGGCGCCGGATCTTAAAACCATGAAGATGAACGAAGAAAGATCGAAGGGCAAGATGCAGTATCGATACTTCCCGAAGGTCATGGAAAAGGGAGACGATCCCGCCATGAATTTTACTCAGCCGGAAATAGAATACCCTACCATACTGCCTGTATGGACAAAGCCGGACGACTATCCCTATGAGATCATGGAACCACAGGTGACTTACTGTGACGGAAGCATCGATTTTATCAGACCGGAATATGAGGATATGCCGACTATGTACAATATCGCATGGGGGCTCAGCGACCTGAAATGCAAAAGGGTCATAGGCGCAAAACATGTCAAGTATAATGACCCTTGTCATTATACCGACTGTTACAGACTTCGATAAGAAAAAACAGCAAAACAGTTAATATTTTCGCGGCAGGCGACCTGCCGCGATTTTTATGATAAAATATATAAATTAAGATGAAAGAATCATACTGAACCTGAAGTCAAAAGGAGAACAAACAATGAGTGGACTGACATTTAGATATGCAGCAGAGAAGGATGTATCGAAGATACTATATTTCATAAAGGAGCTGGCTTCCTATGAAAAGATGCTGGATGAAGTGATCGCAACGGAAGACGATCTGAGGGAATGGATATTTGAAAAGAAAAAAGCAGAAGTGATCTTTGCAGTTGAGAATGGCATGGAGATCGGCTTTGCTTTGTTTTTTCATAATTTCTCTACATTCCTGGGACGTTCAGGGATCTATCTGGAAGACCTGTACATCAAACCGGAACACAGGGGGAAAGGGTACGGCAAGGCTGTTTTGAAAGAGCTTGCCCGCACTGCAGTGGAAAGAGGCTGCGGACGGCTGGAATGGTGGTGCCTGGACTGGAACCGGCCCAGCATAGATTTCTATTTGTCTCTGGGCGCAGAGCCGATGAAAGACTGGACTGTGTATCGGGTCGCAGGCGATACGCTGACCGAACTGGCAGGGAACGGATCGGACGGTGAGTGACAACATGGAATTCAATGAAAACTGCAGGAATTGAGAAAAGAAAAAGGCATCATGCAGCATTGTCAACTCTTGACGTGAAATGAGTTGACAATGTGTTTCGTTTATAATATAGTCAGTGTTGATTCAACGTAACAGAAAAACTGTGTACAGAAAAGGACGTGACGGCGATGTCATATGTAAACGAAACAAAAGAAAAAGTCCTTGGCGGAAGCCGATTGACAAAAGATGAAGCAATGGGATTGTGGACACAGCCTTTAGAAGAACTGTGCTCTGCGGCAGATGATATCCGCAGAAAGTTATGCGCCGATGATTTCGATATATGCACCATAATAAACGGAAAGAGCGGCAGCTGCTCCGAAGACTGTAAATTCTGCGCCCAGTCTGCGTATAATCATACCGGAGCGGTACATTATCCTCTGCTGCCGGCTGAAGAAATAATAGAGCAGGCGAAAATAAACTATGAACAGGGCGTGCTTCGCTATTCCATAGTCACATCGGGCAAACGTCTTTCGGATGCAGAAGTCGATGAAATGTGCGGGACAGTCAGACGGATATGCAGTGAAGTCGGGATCGCTGTCTGTGCATCTTTCGGGCTTCTGAACGAAACCCAGTACAGACGGCTGAAAGAGGCCGGAGTGGTGCGGGTCCACAACAACCTGGAAACTTCAAGGCGGTTTTTTCCGCAGATCTGCACGACGCATACATACGATGAAAAGATAGACGCTATAAAGGCGGCCCGCGCGGCGGGTCTGGATGTTTGCAGCGGAGGAATAGTGGGCCTTGGAGAAAACAATGAGGACCGTGTCGATATGGCGATAACACTGCGCAGTCTGGACATCAAAAGCGTACCGGTCAATATGCTGAATCCTATCCCGGGGACTCCTCTGGAACAGAATAAAAAACTTACAGAAGAAGATATGAGGCGCATCACAGCTGTGTATCGGTTCATCCTGCCGGATGCATCGATCCGCCTTGCCGGAGGCAGAGGCCTTCTTGCAGACAAAGGTGAAGCCTGTTTCAGATCGGGAGCAAATGCTGCGATCTCAGGCGATATGCTGACCACCTTCGGGATCACCGTAAAAACCGACATGGCTCTTCTTGAAAAACTGGGATATCATCCGTCACTTGGAAACAGATGATGGAAGATCCGGATCTTTATTTCCTTTCATACTGAAAACTACAACGCTGATTATTATAATAACACCGCCGATGTAGGTCCCCATATCGGGGATCTCTTTCAGCAGGATAAAACCTATTACAGCTGCTATCAAAGGATTGATGAAGAGGTAATTCGTTACTTCGCCGGTTCTTTCTGCAAGTGTCAGCGCTTTGCTCCAGGCATAGTATGCTATTGCACCGGGGAGGACTCCAAGATATACTGCGGAAAGATTTGCCGCAGTATTGCTTGCCAGGACCTGGCTTACCGCTCCGGGCATGAAAAAGATAGTCTGCAGAGCGCCAAATGCAGCACTGTAGGTAACGACTTCCATAGCGGTATAGCCGTCATTTGAAAATTTGCGGTTGAGCAGGTTGTATCCGGCAAAAACGGCCGCACAGAGAAACATCCAGATGATGCCTTTGTTGATGGATAAAACACCGTTCCAAAAAAGGAGTATCACGACACCGCCAAAGGCGCAGCCGATAGATATCCATCCTGTCAAATTGATTTTTTCTTTATATAGTATTCCTGCACCAATAGCAGTTATAACGGGAGTTGCAGCAGTTATGATGCTGCCTGTCGCTGATGACAGTGTCTCTAGACCCAGGTTGAAAAAAAGCAGATATGATGAGAACCCCAAAAGGCCTGATATAAAGAACCAGCCCCAGTCTCTTCTGCAAAAAGGCTTTCTCAGAGGGACGGTGGCTCTGCTGATCAGGAAAAGGATGACTGCTGAAAGAAAACACCGTATAAAAGCAAGGGAATATGAGGATATGCTGTCACCGATGGCACGGGTGAAAGGGAATCCGGATCCCCAGAAAAGTACCGTTATAAAAGCGAAAAGATTTACTTTGATCCTATTACTCATTCCTCTGCTCCTGTGATTTGATTAGTCGATCATTAATGTTAGCATGTATAGGATCTGCAGGTCAAGTGTAATACGGCAAGACTTCGGCAGTGAAAAAGAGTATAATAACGTTGTAAAAACCGAAAGGAGAATGCAGTGTTTTATACAATGGATCACAGATCATTAGTCGGCGATCTTCTGCTGGTCGAAAAAGACGGAGCGTTAGTCGGCTTGTACTTGGAAGGTGACAGATATCCTTTTGAACCGGCAGGTGAAGAGATGCATGCCGGTGCAGGCACACCGCTGCTGGAACAGACTAAGGAATGGCTGGACCGATATTTTGCCGGTGAAAAGCCGCATACAGATGAACTGTCGCTGGCTCCTGCCGGAAGCGGGTTCCGTCAGAAAGTATGGGAAATACTGTGCGGTATACCTTATGGAGAAACAACTACATATAAAGAGATAGCGCAGGAAATAGCTGCTGTACAGGGCATCGATAAAATGTCGGCCCAGGCAGTAGGCGGTGCAGTGGGACACAATCCAATATCTATAATCATACCATGCCACCGGGTAGTGGGAACGAACGGCAGCCTTACAGGATACGGCGGAGGTCTGGAAAAAAAGATAAAGCTTCTTGAATTCGAAGGCGTGGATATGGACAGGTTTTTTATACCGAAAAAAGGCACTGCGCTGTAGGAGGAAATATCATGTATAACATCAGAGAGACAAATGATTACGGAAAGTTGTCGGCGTTCTATGCGGAAAACGGATTGGAGATCGATGTCAGCGACAAAGCGCCTGAAGGCACGCTGAAAAACTGGGAATGCCTGGATGGAGAAACAGGTCAGTTTCTGGGAGCAGCCACACTTCAAAAAAGAGACGGCTGCTATGTGTTTGCAGATCTCGCAGTAACAGAAAAGCTGAGGGGCACAGGCATTGGAAAAGCTCTATGCCGGATCATAGAAAACGCAGCAAAAAATATGGGTGCAAAAGAGATCTGGGGATGTGCAAAAGTTCCGGAGTTCTACAAAAAGTATGGCTGGATCGTGATCGACAGAAACGATGCGCCGGATATATCCAGGTGTCTCAACTGTGATGATTTTGGAGTGACATGTCATCCCAGCATAATGAAAAAAGTATTTTAAAAGAGGCGTTCCGTCCGATTGAACTTTATTAGATCGAAATATTGAAAAAGATTAATGGTTGACAAAATAAATATAGCGTGCTATATTTATTTTGGAGTGGAGGGAATAATGGTGCAAGATATAAACGCAGGAGCAATATTGAAACAGATCAACGACGAGCTTACAAAGAGGGCCAATAACGCGTTGAAGAACGATGGACTTACTCTTTCTCAGGTGGGTGTACTAATAGAACTCTATAAGCGTGATCCCGAAGGGATCTCCATAAAAGAACTGAGCAAAAGCATCTGCGTGACGCAGCCGACCATGACAGGACTGATAGACAGGATGAAAGAAAAGGGAATCATCGATTGCGGCAGCGACCAAAGCGACAGACGGATCAAGATGGTGCGCCTGAACAAAAAAGGGAAAGAATGCATCGGAAATGCAGAGCAGAATATGCTGGATACAGAACGGCAGCTTCTCGACGGACTGACAGAAAAGGAAAGGACGCAGTTCAAAATGCTGCTGGGGAAAGTCAGAGACAATATAGTAAAATAATGAACATGCCCGTCTGCAGAGGCGGGCAAAAAACAAAACAAAAGCATAGCACGCTATGCAATAGGAGGAAATCGATGGTCAAGATATTCAAATATCTGAACAAAACCGAATGGGCGATGATAGCATTCAGTCTGGCGCTGGTAGTGTGCCAGGTGTGGCTGGATCTGAAACTGCCGGACTATATGAACGAGATCACTACACTGGTTGAAACTGATGGGAGCCAAATGTCGGAGATACTGGTGCAGGGAGGATTCATGCTCCTCTGCGCGGTAGGCAGTCTTGCAACATCTTTTGCTGTGGGATTCCTGTCGGCCAGGATCGCAGCCGGGTTCTCAATGAGGATCAGGGAAATGATATATGATAAAACTGTGGCTTTCTCAATGGAAGAAATGGGCAGGTTCTCAACAGCCAGTCTTGTCACAAGGTCTACGAACGACATAACTCAGATACAGACACTGATAGCCATGGGGCTGCAGGCGGTAGTAAAAGCTCCCATTCTGGCTGTCTGGGCGGTGATAAAGATAGCGGGCAAAAACTACACCTTCACTCTTGCAACAGGGTGTGCGGTGGCATTCCTGCTGGTAATAATCGTAATGATGCTGACACTTGCAGTGCCGAAATCAAAACGGGTACAGACACTGACAGACGATCTGAACCGCATCTCAAGAGAGCACCTCACCGGCATCAGAGTGGTCCGTGCATACAATGCAGAAGGATATCAGGGGAGAAAATTCGAAAAGGCAAACACAGAAGTGACCAACGCAAATACATTTGTCAACAGGCTGACAGCACTGATGTCGCCGTCTATGACTTTCATAATGTCCATGCTCACACTGTCTATATACTGGCTGGGTGCCGGACTGATCGAACATTCCTCCATTGCGGAAAAGCTTCCTCTGTTTTCGGACATGGTAGTATTTTCTTCATACGCGATGCAGGTGATAATGGCATTTATGATGCTGACCATGGCATTCATAATGATGCCGAGAGCCGCTGTTGCAGCAAAGAGGATAATGGAAGTCCTGAACACCCCGGTGACGATAACAGACGGCACAGTGACAGACAGCCCGCCCCGGGGGAAAATCGAATTCAAAGATGTCAGCTTCGGATATCCCGATGCGGATGAAGATCTGCTCAGCCACATAACCTTTACAGCGGAGCCGGGAGAAACAGTCGCCGTTATAGGAGCAACGGGAAGCGGCAAGAGCACATTGATCAATTTGATCCCCCGCTTTTACGATGTTACCGGCGGAAAAGTGATGGTCGACGGCATAGATGTCAGAGATTATGTTCAGACCGAGCTGAGAAACAAGATCGGATATATCTCACAGAAAGCAGTAATGTTTTCCGGGACTGTCAAAAGCAATATAATGTTCGGAGACAACGGCAGAGATCCGGGGGATGACAGTGATGTTAAATCAGCTGTTGACATAGCTCAGGCCGGAGATTTTGTTAAAGAGACAGGCATCAACGGCCGCGTATCACAAGGAGGAAGCAATCTGTCCGGCGGACAGAAACAGCGACTTTCTATAGCCAGAGCCATATTCAGAAATCCGGAGATCTTCATATTCGACGACTCGTTTTCTGCCCTGGACTATGCGACGGACAGGAACCTGAGAGACGCTCTCAATGAACGTATAGAGAAAGCTACAAAACTGATCGTTGCACAGAGGATCAGCACCATAAGAGATGCTGACAGGATACTGGTGCTGGAGGACGGAGCAGTAGTCGGACAGGGCACCCACGATGAACTGATGGCAGACTGCGAGGTATATAAAGAAATAGCGTTATCGCAGCTTTCAAAGGAGGAACTTGAAAATGACTAAGGGATATAAACCGCCGGGACATACAACGGCGCCCGGAGAAGTTGCGCTCGGAGAAAAAGCAAACGACTTCATCGGAAGTATAAAAAAGCTAATGAAATACTGCAGCAGTTTTATGCCTGCCATCGCATTATGCGTAGTGCTGACAGTAGCAGCCTCTGTATTTTCTCTCATCGGACCGAACAAACTGAGCGAGATCACAGACCTTATTACAAACGGCATGAAAACAGGCATAGATCTGCAGGAGGTCATGAAGATAGGAGTATTTCTGGCGGCAATTTATATAGCCGGCTGGATACTGAGTTACATACAGGGCTTTATAATGGCCACCGTCTCGCAAAAGGCCACAAAGAAACTGAGAACGGATATTGTAAAAAAAATAGACCGGCTGCCTCTATCGTATTTTGACAGACGGACATACGGCGACACGCAGAGTCTCATCACCAACGACGCCGATACTATAGGAACGAGTCTAAACCAGAGTCTGTCATCCATAATGACAGGGATATTCATGTTTGTCGGCTCTTTGATCATGATGCTGTACACCAACTGGATCATGGCCCTCTGCGGACTGGCATCGACGTTGATTGGATTCTTGTTGATGCTTATCATAATATCAAAATCACAAAAGTACTTTGCGGAACAGCAGAGAGAACTGGGGCGTCTCAACGGCCATATCGAAGAAATATATGCAGGGCAGACAGTTGTCAAAGCATATAATGCAGAAAAGAAGGAAAAGCAGGAATTCTCAAAACTGAACAAAGGCATGGCGGATTGCGTGTGGAAATCACAGTTCATGTCCGGCCTGATGATGCCGATCATGACGTTCATAGGCAATCTGGCATACGTAGTTGTATGCGTCGCGGGAGCTGTGCTGGCAATAAAAGGGAGCATCTCATTTGGAGTGATCGTAGCATTCATGGTATACATCAGGCTGTTCACCCAGCCGCTTTCGACGTTGGCTCAGGCCACCACCACACTTCAGTCTACAGCAGCTGCATGTGAGAGGATCTTTGATTTTCTCGATGAAGAGGAAATGTCAGATGAAAGCAGCAAGACAAAACATATCGATACTGTAGCGGGAGATGTATCGTTCGATCATGTAAAATTCGGATATACCGAGGATAAGGTAATCATAAAAGATTTCAGCGCCGACATAAAAGCAGGACAGAAGATCGCCATAGTCGGACCGACAGGCGCCGGAAAGACTACAATGGTAAATCTGCTGATGCGATTCTACGAAGTGTCCGGAGGCGTCATATATATAGACGGCATGGACATCGACGAGCTGAAGAGGGAAAACGTTCACGACCTTTTCGGAATGGTCCTTCAGGATACGTGGATATTCGAAGGCACCATCAAGGAAAACATTGCCTACAGCAAAGAACATGTCTCGGATGAAGACGTAGTAAAAGCATGCAAAGCCGTAGGCCTGCATCATTTCATAAAGGCACTGCCGAAAGGCTACGACACAGTAATCAGCGATGAATTTGCTCTTTCCGCAGGGCAGAAGCAGTTGATGACCATAGCAAGAGCCATGGTGGACAATGCGCCGCTGCTCATTTTGGATGAAGCTACAAGTTCCGTGGATACCCGTACTGAAATACTAATACAGAAGGCCATGGACAAACTGTCGGAAGGACGAACTTCCTTTGTCATTGCACACAGACTGTCAACTATAAAAGATGCGGATCTGATCCTCGTCATGAATGAAGGAGACGTGATAGAAAGCGGCAATCATGAAGAACTGCTGAACCGAGGTGGATTCTATTCAGACTTGTACAACAGCCAATTCGACACACAGAGTTAAGAGAATGCTATCAGATCGGCGAGAGTTTCATACAGCTTTTCAGGATGGATGGGTTTGCCCAGGTGAGCGTTCATGCCGGCGGAGATGCTTTTTTCTGCATCCTCGGCAAAGGCGTTGGCGCTCATAGCGACGATCGGAACTGTTTTGGAATCGGATCGGTACAGGCTGCGGATCGCCCTTGCAGCGGCAAGCCCGTCCATTACAGGCATGCGTATATCCATCAGGACGGCATCGTATCCATGGGGCTCAGAAGCAGAAAACATGTCGACTCCTATCTTTCCATTTTCAGCCCGGTCCATTCTGCAGCCGACTTTTTCCAGCAGCTTTTCCGTGATCGCTGCATTGATATCGTTGTCTTCGCACAGCAGGATGCGGCAGTCTGCAAGAACTGCAGAGGATTTGCGGTCTGCTGCCGGTTTTGCCTGAGGTGTGCCTACTTTGCGCAGGAATTCTATCGTAAAGACAGATCCTTTGCCAAGTTCGCTTTCAACGTGTATCTTGCCCCCCCATCAGGGATAGGAGATTCTTGACTATGGACAGGCCCAGCCCGGTGCCGGAAGCCGAATCGGAAGGTGTGCCCTGCTCAAAAGGAACGAACATTTTTTTCATGAAGTCCTCAGACATACCGCAGCCGTTGTCGCTGATCGTGCTGACAACATGAATAGTATCCGGACCTGCGGGCGTATCGATGACAGTCCATTCGATTTTCGATCCGCTTTTAGAAAACTTGATCGCATTGGATAAAAGATTTGCATATATCTGATGTGTGTGAAGGGCGTCCATAACGATCCATTCTGTTTTGCTTCGGGAAAAATCTGTGACGAGGGTGATGCCTTTTTCGGCAGCCTGTTCTTTGTATACCCGTGTTATAGAATCAAGAAGCTGAGGACCGTTGGTGCTTTCATCATGAAGTTCCATCTTTCCGCTTTCTATTTTTGCCATGTCCAGCACATCGTTGACCAGCGCAAGCAGATAGTTGCCCGAGACATCGATTTTTTTCAGATAGTCTGCCGCGGCCTCAGGAAGGCCGGGTTCATTGAGAGCAAGTGAAGAGAATCCCAGGACCGCATTGAGAGGCGTTCGTATATCGTGGCTCATGCGGGAGAGAAATTCGCTTTTGGCTTCATTGGAAGCTCGTGCGTCCAGGGCACCCCGCTCTGCTATTCTGGCTTTTTCCTGCTGTGTCACATCTAGAAAAACGGCGTAGTAAATGCTGCTGCCGTCTTTTTCATCGTATCTCCAAACGGCGGACATAGCGATCCATACAATAGACCCGTTGGTATGAAGCTGGTGAAAGCGCATGTTGACAGGCTTTTTTTCTCTTACGTTTTTCGCAGCGACTTTGCGCATCCTGTCGATGTCGTTGTTTCCGATGATACAGTTGAATATGCTTCCCTTGATCAATTCACGATACTCTTCTTCCGTACGGCCGCTGAGTTTTGGTATGCCCTTGCTGAAATAGACTGCTCGGATGTCTTCATCCAGAGCCTTGCGGACACGAAAGATCATAACGCCACCCGGCATATTGTTGAGTATATTGTTGAGAAGCCTGTCTTTTTCTGTCAGTTTTTTTGTGTATCGTTTTCTGCTGCGTATGATGAATATCCCGAAGAGGAGAAGGAGCACCAACAGGATTATAATAGCTCCCAGAGGGAGGATCACACTTTTGTGTACGCTGAAAAATGAAGGTGTATCATTTAGGTATCTTATGCTGCCGCTGTAGTCATCAGAAACATCATTTTTGCTGATATTATATCGATCCATGACTTTTTTGTCGAAGATGCAGTAGTTTTTTGCTGTTCGCATACCGATTTTGGATATGTCCGAGCCGGCATTTACCTTGAGTACGATCTTTGCGGCGTCTGCCGCCATGTCGCGGTAGGACACAACTACCCCGCCCAAAAGGCCGGAACCCATGCCTATTTCAGCCGCCTGGTACACAGGGATATCTGCATGCGATGAAATGTATTTGACTGCATCGGTGGTAGAATATTTGTCGCCCGAAGAATCGGTCGTCATCAGAAGATAGATAAGGATCGTGTCTGATGAACAGGCGGATACTTTTTTCCCAATATCCTTTTTACTGAGTTTTGAACAATTGATAGTCGAAAAGTCAAGCTCGGGAAAATCTTTTTCACAGTCGAAAAACTGCTTGGAAGAGCCCTGCCCTGAAATAGTGCCATCCACTATGCCGACGACTTTTTTGGCATCCGGGTCGATCTTTTTTGCCAGTCTGATGGTATCATTCAGAGGGAAAGTCTCCACGATGCCGGTGACAAGAGGTTCCTTCGCAGATTCGGCTGCGAACGCCTCGTTGTCGATGCCTTCAAACACTACCGGAATATCAGAAAACAATTCGTCGCGGTATTCCATTACAAAATGCAGTGCGGCATCATCGCCGGCGATCACATAGTCGAAAGGTTCCGTTTCTGTACGGGAAAGGATATCCTCGTATATATCATATTTCACATCCTCATAGGCAAGGCGTTTTGTATTCATAAAAACATAATCTGTACGTGCGTGTCCGTCAAGAGTATCGGAGATCCCATCCAGCTGTTTTGGGATGCTTTCCCATTCGTAGCTGTATGAACTGAGAAAAAGAACATGAGGAGTATCCGGAGAATTTGAAGAGTCTGCGGCGCAGCAAGGCGCGATGCCCGCGAAGAACAACACAGCTGTAAGCAATATGTAAATGACCCTTTTAACTATCATCCCTTCTTCCTCCCCAATTATATAGAAATATTACCACAATATGTAAGAAATTTCAAGTTAATAGACAGAACAGTCAAACAAAAGGCACTTCCGCCGGAAAAGCTGCGAAAGTGCCTTGATATGGTGATCTGTGACGGGCTCGAACCGTCGACCTTCTGGTTGTGACCCAGACGCTCTCCCGACTGAGCTAACAAATCTTGACAATGAATATTGTACCACTTTTGACAGGGAAAATAAAGGCGTGTACTTTGGTGGATTGTGTCAAGTTACAGTGGGAAAAGAGCAAACACCTTTTTTGATAAGTTTTCTTTGATCAGATACCCCTGAACGATTTTATCGTCTTCAACGAGCCGCACAGCTGTCCACGATTTATCCATGGAAGGTTGTGCTGCA
>JAYFPY010000047.1:0-9763 GCA_034927505.1 Eubacteriaceae bacterium | reverse complement strand
AGGTGTAAATGTAGTAGAATTAAACTGATCCATAATTGTGACCTCCTTAGTAGGTTTTATGTAGTAACTTAATTCTACCAGAGAATCCTTTTATGGATCACCTTTTTTCAGTTGTTCAATTTCATTTTACAATTAACCAATTTCAAATTGAACACTTTTTGTAAAAATCAAGCTACGTGTACTTTGACAACTGAATACACCTGATCAAGGAATTCATCGAACAGTTCCTAAGGAGTAGCATATCCAAGGTGTTTTCTTGGAAGGGCATTCATCTCATCTGCATACCAGAGTATCTGTTCGGCAGAATAATTCTCCATGGACACACCTTTTGGGACATGTCTCCGAAACATGCGGTTGTGCCGTTCGTTCTGAGGTCGCTCCCATGATGAATACGGATGAGCAAAGTGGATCTTCACTACCCAGGCTTCCAGTTCGGCTGGGTTTGCAAACTTGCTGCCATTGTCTGCGGTGATGGCCCTGAATATTTCACTGAATTTTTCAGGACCATATTCTTCACGGAGCACTTCCATCGCTGCATTTACTGAAAGTGGTAAAGCAGAAAGCTGGTTCAATCAGCCGGGAAATGGAGATCAATTCTACGGAATAGACGAAAACGGCATTAAAATGACGATAGAAGACCTAATAGAAAACAACTATTTAGTGAAGGTGAGGAAATAAGGATATGAATTATATTGACAAATTCAAAGAAATGATAGCCCTAAAAGATGAAATCGTTTTCAGGCCAATAAATCAAAACCAGTGTAATATATATTTTGCAAATGATGATTTAATGGGCATAGAGCAGGAAGTATATTATGAGTTTGATGATTTTGGAAATTACTTTGAGATATACAGAGTAGCAAGAGGGAACAAAGAAAAAACAGCAAGTTTCAAAGAAGATAAATATGCATACTTATATATGGGTTTACAGATCAATAAGGATCTCAAGAGCGAGACGAATCCAATACCAGAGGAGATCGAATATTTGAATGATGAAAGGGAAAGCAATTATGAAAAATTGAAACAATTGATTTCAAGGTATATAGATTTTTCATTGTTTTCCGTTTTTGAATTAAAGAATGATGCCATTTGCTTGATTGCCGATGGGGATATTATCTGGTTTATTATGTGGACTGGAGAGGTAATAAAAATATAATAATAGACGATGAAGAAGAATTTGGAGGCGGGCTGCAGGTCATGTGCAATTATGCGTGGACATATCAATATGTATTGGAACAAGTCAGGGATTGGGACGTGGATCAAAATGATGCCGAATATCTGTATGCTGTTAAAAAGATATTGCGTGCCGGATGAACAATAATATGAAAGAAGATGCAGATAGAGTGCGATTAGGAGAAGAAGAGAGCGTTTCAAAGATTGTGTAAACCTCCAAACTGATGGAAGTATGTTAAAAAAGCACAAATGAGAATACGATTCAAATTATATTTGAGTAGTGAGGTAAGTATGAAGATAAAAAAAATAGTAAAAATAACAGTTGTTGTTATAACATGTATAATAGCGTTGATAATGTTGTTAAACCCATTGATAATTATAGATGGATATGATTTAGCAATAGATGGAATAGTGGTGTTTAAAGGCATGATGCTTGTTTATTTGTTGTGTTCGGCTTTATACATTAGTTACCTGGCAACAACAGACAACTGATAATGATACAATAATTCTGTATTATTTCTAGTGTTGGCAGAATAGTTTTGTATTGCTAATAGTTCCATACAAAACAGTAAAGAACATAATTTCTCAATAAGTATATTCGGTATGAGAAATCTTACCGGATATTTTTTCGTTCAAAAATCCACTTTCTGTTGTCTGATATGCCACAGAGATGTCCTTTGTCACGTGATCCACAATTAAAGATTCGGGAATGCTGCCCCGTGCGTGTTGAAAACTATGTGGTATTTTATGACTGCAGTGCATCACGCCCGGATATCTCAGGAGGGAACAAGGACAACTAGCAGGAGTCGGAGTATGAGGGGAATATAGGGAACTTCCTGATGGGGTTTGGCAATTCAATGTGGTTCATAACAAACGCCAAGGAAATAGCTGTGCAGGCTGACTTTGATAATTTCAAAAGATGATATCGATCCTTTAAGATGCTTTTAAGGAAGCTGGGTTAATATACATACATAAGATAAATAATTCTTATTCATATAAACATCTCATCCTCTCAATTCATTTTACACACCGGAAGGACTCGCATGGCGGGTTCTTTTTGGTATTGGATAAAAAATGGGACGATGTAAGGTTTTCAGATGCAATGGGAAGGTGTATCATGAAGAAAAAGGGACTAGAGAACCGTCATAGCACAACGGAGGTGAGTTTATCATGACATACCAAGAAGCATGCGATGCACTGAACGAAATGGATAGGAGCGACATAGCTCGTGCTGTCTGCTACAGTGAGGAAAACCCAATAGAGGGAGAAGCTGCCCAGGCATTTTACGATGCACTGAGCAAGCTGGACGGCGGGAGACAGTATGAGATGATGGAGCGGATGGAATTTGAACTGACGCAGCAGATCCTAAAAGACACCGAGGATCAATGGGAGGACTTTTCATAGCAGAGGTGCAGCTTTATTGATATAACAGTATAGTACAAAAAGGGTGGTACATCAAAATGAGCAAAACCATCCAATGATACAAGAGAGATGGACCAGCGATGATGATACTATCGGGATATTGAAACCAGGTGATGGCCCGCTGATAGAAGAAGCTGAAGAACTAGAAATGAAGCGGGAATAAATCGATTTGTGATGATACCAACAAATTGCAAACTTCCAAAAACTGTATTGCTAATGTACTTACAAATAAGTATAATATAAATGAAAGAAAAAATAATGCGTTTTTGAAAGGAGCGATTATTATGGCAGCAAAATCAGCGAATATATATGCAAGAATTGAACCTGAGGTTAAGGAACAAGCCGAAGATATCCTTTCTGCACTTGGTATTCCGGCATCCAACGCTATCAATATGTTCTACAAACAGATTATACTTCAAAGAGGAATTCCTTTTGAAGTAAAAATGCCGTCTGCAAGACCGATAGATATGAGTTCTTTGTCAGAAGAACAGATAAATGCAGAACTGGAGAAGGGATATGCGGATATGAAAGAAGGTCGAACAAAACCGGCTAAAAAGGCATTTTCAGACATCCGCAAGGATTATAATTTATGATTTTTGAGATTGAAATTTCAGAACAGGCAGATTCAGACCTTCGTGGTATATTTGAATATATTGCTTTTGAACTGCAATCCCTAGAAAATGCAAGTGGACAACTGGATCGATTAGAAGAAAGCATTGTGAGTCTTGAGCAGATGCCGGAGCGATTTCGTGAGTACGCGGAAGAACCTTGGTACAGTCGTGGCTTGGAGATAAGTTAAGTATGGAATATGACTACGGTGCAGGATGGGAATTTGAGATAGAATTGTTGTCAATAACCGAAATGAAGCGAGGAGCAGGAACACATTATCCATATGTTACTGACGGAAAAGGCAACGGAATTATTGAAGATACCTCGCCTTATGAACTTGCTGAAATGGTTGAGAAAACAGATAAGGACGGTACTTTACCTCAAATAACGGATATGTATTCTGGCAAGGAAGTATCGTGGGATTACAGAAGATTTGACTTGGAATACTGCAATGTGTTTTTTAAAGACAATGTTTGGAAAATACAAAATGCTTATGAGGAGTTTGAATAAAAACGAGCGGGTACTCCAAAGGAGGAAATTCAAGTGGACAATCACGGAGAAATGCTGATTTATCAGACAGAAGATGGTCTGACAAAAATAGATGTAAATATGAAGGACGAAACGGTATGGTTGTCTTTGGAACAGATGGCAGACTTGTTTCAGAGAGATAAATCTACCATATCAAAGCATATAAAAAATATCTTTGAAGCTGGAGAACTGGTGCGAAATTCAGTTGTTGCAAATTTTGCAACAACTGCCACGGACGGAAAAACGTATCAAGTAGATTATTACAATCTTGATGTTATCATTTCCGTTGGTTACCGTGTAAAATCCCAGCGTGGTGTGCAGTTTCGTATATGGGCGTCCAATATACTGAAGGAGTACATCAAAAAAGGTTTTGCAATGGATGACGACCGTCTGAAGGAACTTGGCGGTGGCGGATACTTTAAAGAACTGCTTGAGCGTATTCGTGATATTAGAGCATCTGAAAAGGTATTTTATCGTCAAGTGTTAGAAATATATGCGACAAGTGTGGACTACAATCCCACAGCAGATGTTTCCGTTCAGTTTTTCAAGCGAGTGCAGAATAAAATCCACTATGCTGTTTCCGGCGAAACGGCTGCAGAGGTGATTTATCACCGTGCCGATGCCGAAAAAGACTTTATGGGACTTATGATATTTTCGGGAGAACAGCCTACACTTAAAGAAGCAAAGGTTGCAAAGAATTATCTGGATGAAAAGGAACTGCGTTCAATGGGACAGCTTGTTTCCGGATATCTTGATTTTGCTGAAAGGCAGGCAGAGCGAGAAGTGCCTATGACAATGGAAGATTGGGCAAAGCACCTTGATGGTATTTTGACATCAACGGGTGAAAATCTTCTCGCCGGGAATGGAACGGTTAGCCACTTGCAGGCTATGGAAAAGGCTCAGACGGAATATAAGAAATACAAAGCCAAGACTTTTAGCAGTGTGGAAAAGGATTATTTGGACAGTATTAAGCGGTTGGAGAAAAAAGGGAAACAGAAGTAAGTTTTTGCAAAATTAAAGGAGAAAATCAATATGGAATCACTGACGAAAAGCCAATTACAGCCAGACAATGCATTAAAGCACTTGCACAAGTGGGTCAGGCAAAGCAACAATACATTCCGAGAATATTATCATGTCTACGAAGTGCTGATTTAGGACATTGCAGAGACAGAAAGACTACTTACAAACCTCAATTTGCAACGATGATTCTTGTTACAATAAATAGTGCTGCCTGTTCCCTCGAGAATAAATCCCTGCTCTCAAAATCTCGTTGACCTATCCCCAAGTGAAGAACGCCCAAAACCGTGAAAAAGGCAAAAATCGCCCTTGACCTATTTACTGAAATACGAGAGTTTTCTGGGATTTTGCCTTTGACTTGTTCTCGCAAATATAGATGCCCTCGTGGACTTATTACCAGTAATAATGAGGGTTGAGACATCAAAATGGCAATTAACATCACCTGCTCGTGCCATGTGGAGTGTATAGTATTGCTTAAAAGGGAGAAGAAATAAGGCTTGAAATCAAAGGATTTCTGTAGTTTTGGTCATTGGATCGGAGCTGCAGAGATCCTCTTTTTTTTATGTCGGAAACCATTGGGATCACAGGGTCGAGTAGAAAGATTCCGGGAACGGGAACAGGTGTGTATGTAAGCATGGATTACGGATATTCTTATGAGGTCATAAGTGCATATGATGACATACGTCTTTATGTCCTGCTGTCATCCGATACAGCATATAGGATAAAGGCTCTATACAAAAGGCGTGTCGATAATGGCCTTATCACAAGATGTATAAAAGACACTGATGGAAACACATGGTATCTGGGCGGGCAAATATCAAGCAGCAGGGTGGACGGCACCGGTGATTTGTGTTTGAAAATATGAAAGAGAGGTTTTTCATGAAAGAATTTTGGACTATCAACCAAACGTTATTTACGGCCCTTGGGGGCTGGATCGGGTATTACCTGGGAGGATGTGATGGATTGCTTTATGCACTTATCGCTTTCGTGGCAGTCGACTACATAACCGGTGTGATGTGTGCGGTCACGGATCACAAGTTATCAAGCAATGTCGGCTTTAAAGGGATCTTCAGAAAGGTCCTTATTTTTTTACTCGTAGGCATTGCAAACATAATCGATATCCATGTGCTTGGTAAAGTAGGAGTCTTAAGAACGGCAGTCATATTCTTCTACATTTCAAATGAAGGTGTGAGCCTTCTTGAGAATGCCGGACATCTGGGACTCCCAATACCGGGAAAATTAAAAGCAGTTTTAGAACAGCTCCATGACAGAGCAGACAAGGGGGAAAAATGAAGATACATAAAATGATAAGCAGGTTCAACCAGTCGAGCAGACATGGCAGCAAGGTGAAATATATAGTGATACATTATGTTGGTGCTATTAGCTCTGCCAGGAACAACTGTATATATTTTTCCGGTGGAGATCGCCAGGCATCTGCTCACTACTTTGTGGACGATGAGATATGGCAGTGTATACCGGAGGGAAAAGCTGCATGGCATTGCGGCGGAGGACTGCAGGATACGGGTACTGCTATGAACGGCGGAAACAGAGGAGCACAGCTTCATGGCATATGCACCAACAGCAATTCCATAGGAATAGAACTGTGCTGTCACAGGAAGAACGGCAGGATAGTTCCAACACCTACGGCAATAAGGACAGCTGCTCCGCTGGTGCAGACTCTGATGAAGAAATATGATGTTCCTGCATCAAGGGTAGTCAGGCATTTTGACGTTACTGGCAAGTACTGCCCAAACGGATATATCGCTAAAAGCTCATGGGCAGGTCTGCGCAGGGCTTTGACAGGCGTGAAGCCGACAGCATATCCTACTGTGACACTTGCGAAGGGATCCCAAGGAACGCAAGTAGTAAAACTGCAGCGCTGCCTGAACAAGATACTGAAGGCAGGACTTGAGACTGATGGTATTTTTGGGGTGTTGACGGACAAGGCAGTTCGCAGGTTCCAGAAGAAGTACTCCCTTGAGGTCGATGGCATCGTAGGACCAAAGACGCGTGCTAAGATCAAGAAACTGATGAAATAGCATAATTTTCTAACAAATCATGTTAGGCCGGGTGTATAATGACAAGAGGAGATGTTTTAAAAAGCACCAGGGAGGGATGTAATATGGAAACCAAAACCGGCAGCAGAATAAAGATAGTTCTTGCTGTTATTTTTTCTGTCATACTGACATTTACAATGATGCCAATGAGCGTATTAACGGTATATGCAGATACGGGAGACGGCCAGCCGCAGAAAGCGGCAGAAACGAAGACCGAAGATGTTGTGATCAATGAGACTAATTTCCCAGACGCTAATTTCAGGAGCATTGTAGAGGGAATTGCAGGCAACAAGACTACGTTAACGGCGACTAAGATCAGTGAAACAACAACAATATACTGCAGTGATAAGAAAATAAGCAATCTGAAGGGCATCGAGTATTTTACGGCCTTGACAAAGTTGGAGTGCTATAATAACCAGCTGACAAGTCTGGATGTGAGCAAAAACACGGCCTTGACAGTGTTGAAATGCGGTAAAAACCAGTTGACAAGCCTGGATGTGAGCAGTAATACGGTCTTGGAAACGTTGTCATGCTATAATAACCAGCTGACAAACCTGGATGTGGGAAGTAACACGAAGCTGACATATTTGGATTGCGATTCCAACCAGCTGACAAGCTTGGATGTGAGCAGTAACGTAGCCTTGACAAAGTTGTATTGCTATTCCAATCAGCTGACAAGCCTGGATGTGAGCAAGAATACGGCCTTGACAGATTTGTCGTGCGAGTCCAACCAGCTGACAAGTTTGGATGTGAGCAGTAACGTAGCCTTGACAAAGTTGTGGTGCTATGGAAACCCGCTAATGAGCCTGGATGTGAGCAAAAATACGGCCTTGGAAATATTGGGGTGTTGGTCCAACCAGCTGACAAGCCTGGATGTGAGCAAGAACACGGACTTGACAGCGTTATTGTGCGGTGTCAACCAGCTGACAAGCCTGGATGTGAGCAAAAACACGGCCTTGGCAACGCTATATTGCAATGGCAACCAGCTGACAAGCCTGGATGTGAGCAGTAACACGGCCTTAAAATATTTGTGGTGTAATGGCAACGATCTGACAAGCCTGGATGTGAGCAAAAACACAGACCTGATATATTTGATGTGTGATTCCAACCAGCTGACAAGCCTGGATCTCAGCAAAAATACTAAATTGATCAGTAGCTATTCTACTATTTCACCACAAAACCTTGTACTCAAAGCAAGATATACAGGCGGCAAGTATGTCGTGGATCTGAAGAAAAACGATCCGAATATCGACTTATCAAAGGTATCGAACGTATCTTCTACAGGCGGTACATATGACAGCACGGCGGGCACCATAACATTTGATTCTATACCGGTAGATGATGTCACATACAACTATGATACTAATAATACTGCTAAGCCAACGATGAATGTTTCAGCAACGATCAAAGAAGGATTCATGGTCACATATGACGGCAATGGAATGTCATCTGGGGCAGCCCCTTCAGACAACAGTATGTATATATCTACAGATGATATAACTGCACCCGGCAACACAGGCAACCTTGCAAAAACAGGATATACATTCAGCGGCTGGAGCACAAAAGCTGACGGAACAGGAACAACGTATAATGCAGGCAGCACGTTCACTATTGATAAAGACACAACTCTTTATGCAAAGTGGACGAAAAAAGATACCCTTGTCAAACCTGTTGCTCCGAAATCTGTGAAGGCCAAGACTAAAGACAGATATTCAGTCAAGGTCAGCTGGAAGAAGTCAACAGGAGCCACATCATACAAGGTATACAAAGCAACAAAGAAAACCGGTAAATACAAACTGGTCGGAACCGTCAAAGGAACTTCCAAGACAGTGAAAAAGCTGAAAGCGAATAAGAAATATTGGTTCAAAGTAAGAGCAATAAACAAAGCCGGACATGCAACATCGAAGGCAGTATATGCAAAGACAAAGAAAGAACCTGTTTCATTCACTGTCAAAAACACAAAAGGCAACAACGTGAAGGTACATTGGAAGACGGTCAAAGGAGCAAACGGCTATCAGGTAGCAAACAACCATACAGCAAACGGCAAGATGAAGACCTACTGGACCGGAAAGAACAGCAACAACATTTACACCAGTATGCACAATACCATAGGCAAGATATACAAGTTCAAGATGCGATACTACAAAGTCAAGAACGGTAAGAAAGTATACAGCGATTGGACTAAGGCAAAAGCAATAACAATCAAATAGGATAACGTAATGGCCGGCGGGGAGCACAAAACTTTCTGCCGGTTTTTTTGCTCTTTGCTCAACAGGAAAGCCAGTCTTTATCTCAGAACGTGAAACTGGGCTGTCAGTACAGATATCAGCAGGGGAAGGTCCAGGTGAACCACAACAGATTCCTTGGATATACGAAAGATGAAAACGGAGATCTTGTCATAGAGCCGTCCGAGGCAAAAACAATAAAACACATATTCCGCGAGTATCTGGAATGTGCCAGTCTCGGCGGCATAGCAAAAGGTCTGGAGAAGGCCGACATCCTTACGGGAGCGGATGGATATCGGCACAAGCCAGCGGATGGATGAGATGTGCGATTTCATAGATGAGCATCATGACGACCCGGTGGAGTATTATGACAAGCTGACAAGGAAACTGGTGGAGAAAGTGACCATTGGAGATTACAGCTTGGAAGTGACATTCAAGTGTGGGATCAAAGTTGGGATATAGGAAAGATTCAAAAGGACACTAGCCGTTTAAGATGTTTTTAAGGGAGCAGGGTTAATATCTTTTCTTTTGCAGCAAAACAGATGAAAATATCCCGCAATCAAAGCAATAGCAATGGCTGCGGGATTTCGCATTTATTCATTAGTTGTTGTGTATTCAGGCCTTTTTGCTGAAGCCGGTAATTTTTTTTATCTCTGACAGTGTGCGATATTTCTTTGAAAAATCAATGCCTGTGGCTTTCCCTATAGTTTTCATGATTTCATCATAACCTCC
>JAYFPY010000037.1:0-8473 GCA_034927505.1 Eubacteriaceae bacterium | reverse complement strand
AATATGCTGGGGACAGAAGGGAATATAATAGCGAGTGCAAGGAATGAAAACGGCAGTGAGAAGTATTACTATTACAACAAGGACATCCGGAACAGCACTACCAACATACTGGATACAGACGGGAATGCGGCAGTCAGCTATGACTATGACGACTTCGGAGAGACGACCAAATACGGGACGCTGTACAACGAGACAGCATATACCGGCGGTATATATGACGAAAGCACAGGCCTCTATTATCTGAATGCAAGATACTATGACCCTGAAAACGTAGCTTTCACATCACAGGACACATACAGAGGAGAAAAGGAAGATCCCGGCACATGGAACCTGTACAGCTATTGCGCCAATGATCCGGTGAACTTCGTTGATCCTAGCGGGCATGATGCCATATATTTGAATTCATCGAAAGGAGCTGCGGGATTAGGTCATGCGGCGATATTGTTGAGGAGCAGTGGAAAATGGAGATATTATTCTTGGGAATCAAAAGGATACAAAAGTGGGCATGCACAACTAAAAGTTGTAAAAAAAGGTATAAAAGGGAAAACTGTAACAAAATCAATTAACAATGCCAAAAATGTGAAGCGCCCAAAGGAAAAGCCATATGATAAATATATGTATCTCACCGGGAATTATGCAGGAAGTTATATATATGCAAATGAACAGAAAGCGGGTAAACATTACAAAAAGTATCATGTCGCAACTACAAATTGTGCATGGATAGCAATTCAACTGTTAAGACAAGGAGCTATTGGAAAAGGAAGAAAGAGTGCATTGCGAGCGCTGCAGTATAAGAAAAAAATAAATAGTCAGGGAGCAGAAGTTGAGTATAAAGCAACAATAATACCTAATACAGTGTTATCTAAAGTAGGGAGTGTTTTAGGACATTCTGTTAAAAAAATCAAGTGATATAAAAAACACTGTATATTTGTAACTATGTGTAGAAATAATTGCTGTGTTTAGATTTAAAATAATCACAGGATAATCATTGATATTAGCAGCAGGAGAATTTTATGGTGAAACAGATAATCAATTCAAAACGAAAAATGAGAGTATTGACATTAATAGTAATAGCAATCGTAATTTTAGTTGTAATCAATATTTTATACTATTTTAACCAAAATAAAGCGCCAATAATCATCGATTTCTCAAAAGCAAATGAAGCGGCAGAATATGATTCATGCAGCCAGGGCAACTGGCTGTTGGTCTGTGAAAAAAATGGTGTCAGGGATTTCCCATTTATTTTGGGAGGAAAAACAAAACTCATTTCTATACCGGATGGGAAGGAATATGTTGTAAGTGACAAAAAAGGTTGGCTTGCGGGGACTATCGATCCGTCTATACAAGACAATAATGTTTGCTGGTTTGAATCCTGGGATGGAAATAATCAAGGGACTTTTCATATGACAGATATCACAGACAAAAGCAAGCAATTCGACAGACCTGAGTACGTGTACAACGAGTATTCTCTCGCAGGAGAGGAATTATATTATGTAAAAGAGCTGAAGAACGGAGGATCTTTAGTCCGGCGAAATATAGTAACAGGAGAAGAAACGACTATCGGAGAAGGTGATATCGGTTATATTACAATAAAGGATGATACAATGTTTTTTTATGATAAAGGAAGTGGTTTGATGAAGAAAGAACTCACATCTTCAAAAGCACCAAGAAAGACAGGCTTGATACTGAATGATAATGACGATGTACTTAGCGTTGAACCGCATCAGGGAAAGTTGCTGGTCCAAACGATGGACTGCGGTATTATGCAATATGATGAAAAAACTGATGGCATCAAAAGAATAGTAAACAATGGAAATCTGTCAAACGGTAATAATGATGGGACATTAACTATGAAAATAAAGGATGATGAAATGTATTATTACGATAGCTTGTCAGATGTTTACAGAATAAATATGAAAACAGGGGAGAAAAAGAAAATTGTAGATTGGAGAAAAGTAAATTTTGTGAAGGCGTATAGAAATGATATGAAAAATGCAGCTGTGAGAATTTCATGGGGTACAGATTACATAATGACTCAGGTCGGGTATTACGATGAGAAAACAGAGAAGTGGTCTGCAGGAATAGTCGCATTTGATTATAGTGGAAAAGTCATTTATTCGGAGCAGCGTAATAGAATGGATGTTTCCGTGGCTTGTGGAGAGTAGGATGGCAGTCATGGAATTCGAAAAACACATATACTTGTTGCGTGCAGGAGAATCATGATATAATAGACCGGATTTATCGGGAGGGATCATGGACAGAAAAGAAGAATTCAAAAAATTGCTGATAGAGCCTTATCAAGAAGAGGTGTATACCCTGCTGCTGGGCATGTGCGGAAATCCGGAGACGGCCAAGGATATCAGGCAGTCGGTCTACGAGCGGGCGTGGAAATATTTTTCAACCCTGCGTTCCAAAGACAAGGCAGGCAACTGGCTTTTTACTATAGCGAGAAATGAATTAAAAGAATATTATCGCATACGTGGATCATATGACAGATACGGCAAAGAAGTGCTGCTGGAGGAGGAAAACTTTGAAAGGGTGGCCGACGAAGCAAAGGATGTCATATTTGATATACTTCAAAAAGAAGATAACGAGTATCTGCGCAGTACGGTAGAGGCTTTGAGAGAATTGTACCGCAGTGTCATAAAAATGTATTATCTGATGGAATTTTCGACAAGAGAGATATCGGAAATGCTGGATAGATCCGAGGGGAACATCAGGGTGATGAGACACCGCGGATTGGCGATGATGCGCGATGATATGGAGAAAGGGGGACAGTTCGATGAACGGGAAATTTGCAGATAAGCAACTGACAGAAAAGCTTAGGTCGGCTTATACGGAACACGGAAGCGACGATATCCCGGAACTGGACATGTCTTTCATGGATGAAGAATATGTAAAAGTTTCTCCTGCAAAGAAATCTCGAAAATGGACCAGGATTGCAGCGATGATCGCCTGCGTCATAGCGCTCAGTTCGCTGATGACGGTATGGATCAATTCAAACAGCGCTCTGGGTGCAAAGACTTTGTTGTATAAAGTAAGACAGGTGACAGGCGGCATGTTTGCCGGCAGCGGCCCTGCGATCGTGGAAGAGGATGGGGTCGAGAAAATGACCGTGACCGATGAAAGCGATATGGATGATGCAAAGGACTTTTTCCCTGAGATGATCGAGCCAACATATATACCGGAAGGATACCGGTTCGAATCTCTGACTATCGAAAAGCCGGAGGATGAGGCATTGGGCAATATGACGGAGTATGTGTATGCCAATGGAGATAAAAAACTGTATATGGGACAGCTGACGTCTGTAGGTGAGGATGATTCTACGTATGTTTCAGGCGAGGGATATACTATCGATATGTCCGACCGAAAAATATTCGTGACAAAGGATGAGAGCACGAAGAAACCGCAGGCAGCGGTATTCATCGGGAACGCCGTGTTCACGATCAGCGGTGATGCGACAGAGAAAGAAATGATCAAAGTGGCAAAGAAAGTTGAATGAAACAAGCCGGAGCAGAAATGCTCCGGCTTATCTATGAAGGCTCGATCATAGGACCTTGTAGTAGTTTTTCGAGAATGTCTGAGAGCCTGTTGTGCTGCTCACAGTGATTTTTATCCTGTATTTCTTTGAAGGTGAAATCTTGAAAGCATGAGAAAAAGATATAGCTGCTGAAGAAACGGTTTTGGATACCGGATCGGCAGAACTGTTTACATATTTTCCTTTTGAAGTGGAGTAAACCTGTAATCGTAAGGTGGCTTTCATTTTGTCGGCAGCTCCATTCGACTTGGATGAAACAGATGCTTTAGCGGACGTGGCACTGCTTTTGACAAAGGAGACATTAGTTGAAAATACGGAACAGTATCCTTCCTGAGCAAAGCATATGTTTGCAGATAAGATGCAAAGGGCGATAACGGCGATGATAAGTGTTTGTTTTTTTAGTTTCATTATATTTTCCTCCTCTAACAAAAAATGTTTTCGTTATATAAAGACGGAAAATATACATGGTGCGAAACAGAAAACATCAAAAGATAATCATGTTTATTTGTGTATTTCTTGTAACGTTTTTTGAATTGGGACATCATATCGACGGGACATACTGAAGTGATTGACAAGTAGAAAATATTTAGTACAATTTAAGTGAAAGACCGCAAGACCATGCAAATTGCGGAGAGTTGATCGAAAGGATGTGCTGGGAATGATTTGTGATGTTAGCGTTGCTGCGGTCAATCAGCATATAAAAAAGATATATGAGGACGGTGAGTTATCGCCGGAAGCAACTATTAAGAAATACTTAATAGTTCAAAACGAGGGAAGCAGAAGCGTTAAGAGGAATACTTATCATTATGATATGCAGATGATCATCGCAGTTGGATTCAAGGTCAATAATCAGCGTGCTGTTCAATTCAGGGAATGGGATAATCACATAGTCAAGGATTATACGATACAAACAAACACAATCATTTACAATAAAACATTCTTATGTTATATTAAAAAAGAAAGCGGGTGAATGATGTGAAAAAAGTTTTGGATTATTTGCAAAATAGTTTAGATGCCAATGCAAAAATTAAATATTGGAATGCAAAAGAGTATCTTAACATACAGCTTGCAGGTGGTTATGAGTATTATTTCGTTGAAGCACTAGACGAGAGTTTTTTGCTGATAAAACCATTGAATGAACTGACTATACCTAAAGCAAAAATTCAGATGAAGCGTATTCAAGAAAAAGCAGGATATGAGGTGGCAATGTTACTTGATACTCCAACCGCATACAAAATGAAAAAAATGCTGGAAGAACGTATTGCGTTTGTTACAATAGATAAGCAAATGTACTTACCATTTATGGCGGTGCATATAAAGCGGAACAAAGAACAGATTGAAGATATGGAAGACCGGGAAAAGTTTACAGCATTAACACAAATGATTTATCTTGCTGTTCTTTATTCAGATAAAGCGCAGTTTGTTACAGAGGAACTTTCGAAAACACTGGATGTATCTAATATGACGGTGCTTAGAGCCATGGAAGAATTGCAACGCATCCGGGTTATCGATCTGGAAGTGAGTGGTAAGACAGGTAGAAAGAAAATATATGAACCAATTGATCGGAGAGAGTATTATCGAATAGGTAAAAAATATTTAATCGATCCTGTAAAAAAATCCTGGTATGTAAATCACATACCAGACAATATTCAGGTATATAAAGCCGGAGAGACAGCATTAGCAGAACAGACTATGTTGGGAGAACCGTCAAATGAGATATTTGCAACAAATGCGAAAGCAACCCTTTTTGAAAAAGTTAGAGTAACAAAGGCACAAGCATTGATGGAAGGTCTGCCACAGATACAGATCATGCAATATGATATTAGTAAACTCACACATAATCAATATGTCGATCCAGTTTCCTTGATTATGAGTATTGATAAAAAAGATGACAGAACAGGAATTGCAATAGATGAATTGATGGAAGGAACAGTATGGTACGAGGAGTAGATAAATTCAAAGAGTATTTCAAAGAGTTTACAGGTCAATACACATTTATTGGAGGAACTGCCTGCGATATCATTTTAGGAAACCTGGGAGAAGATTTTCGAGCAACAAAAGATTTAGATATGGTGCTGATTCTGGAAGAATTGGATGAGGAATTCTCAAACCATTTTATCCAATTTGTTGAGGATGGTGGCTACGAACATATTGACAAAGGAAGTGGAGAGAATCAGTTTTTCCGATTCTCAAAACCAAAGAATTATTCGTTTCCACACATGATTGAATTGTTCAGTAAACGGCCCGATTATTTAAGTTCACTTGCAACAAGATTAGGACCAATACATATCAGTGATGATGCAATCAGCCTTTCGGCAATCTTGTTAGATGACGATTATTATGATTTCCTAAAACACGGGGTAACCATAGTAGATGATGTGTCAGTACTGGATCTGGAATATATTGTGCTGTTTAAGATGAAAGCGTGGCTGGATTTGTCGGAACGAAAGAATAATGGCGAGTCCATAGATAGCAAGACCATCAAAAAGCATAAAAATGATATTTTCAGATTAAGTGCAAGCATAGAAAAAGAAAGTCGCTTGCCACTGTCTGGTCGCATTGAAGCAGATGCAATAGAGTTTCTATCCAGAGCCAAGACGCAGCCTGTGGATTTGAAAAATCTTAACATCAAAAATACGACTTTTGATGAGTTGATAAATGTAATAGAAGTATGCTACGAACTAAAAAGGTAATAATGATGTAGGTGGTTCATACAATGTATTAAAATATCATAAAAATTTGTGAAAGAAGATTAAGATAATGATATCAAAGGCTGAAAATCATCAAAAAACAAGCGACGTAATTTTGACGACAAACTAGCCGAGAAATATGTATAATACGGATAATGCATATATATGTTGTGGCTGCGAAATAAATGGAATGACTAAATATAGTGAAAACCAAGATGTGCTTATAGAGTTCGAATAGCGAACCCGACATATTCGAGCGACAGCGAAGGATATGTCGCAGATACGCTTTCTGCCAGAGGGGTAAATCCGCGAAGAGGATTTGGGACCCCGGGACGGCTGAATAGGATCAAGAGGCTTTCATGGCCAAAAAAACCGTTGAAATATCAACGGTTTTTTTGTACGCCGACAACAAGAAAAAATGGCTTGCAAACATTGTGAACACAGCATTTATGTTTTTTTGTGTATTTTTTGTAACGCTGTGCCGTGTTTCACGTCTATATATGTGTAAGGGTGGATTTTACCGAAACGGTAGATCCGGGAGCTGCAGGCGCTGTCAGTATCGCCAGCAGTTTTACAATGAAAGTGACGAAACTGTAATATCGAAAATCAGCGATGGTATGGGAAATGCATATCAAGTAGGATATAATGATGACAGCAGATCGAGGCTGACCGGCGTGAAGCTGCCGTCGGGAAGGATGCAGAGAGTATCATATGAAACGACAGCGACAGGGAACACAGAGACAACAGTGACCGACGCCAAAGGGAACAAAAGGACAGGCCTTGCCAGCGCATCGGGTACTGAACTCAGCACATCAGACAAGGGAAACGGAAGTGTGGCTCCGATCACTACTTCATACGAATATGATGCGGAAGGGAGACAGACAAAGTCAAAGAATACGGAAGGCAACTATAGACTGTCTGTTTACGACGCCAAGGGACAGACCCTGCAGACAAAGACATTCGACAAGACCGGAGAACTGACGCTGACATCGAAATATTCATATGATATTTCAGGCAACATGACTGAAGAAAAAGACTACGAAGTAAAAGAAGGAGCAGAAACACTGCTGCGGGGAAAGACGTATGAATACACAGGGCTGGATAAGTTGTCGAAGGTAACAGAAACGGACGGCAGCAGGACGAGTACCATATCCTACAGTTATGATATGGAAGATGACCTGACAGGAGTCACGTACAGCGGAAACGCAAGCAAAGTGGACGGACTTGAATATGTATATAACGACTATAAATGGCTGACTGAGATAAGGGCCGTGATATCGGGAAACACAAAGACACTAAGGGAGTATTCATATACAAATGACGGTAAAGTAGCGACTATCAAAGATCACAGAGATATGGGATCAGCAAGCGGAAATGATTTCACACAGATAGATTTTTCATACGATGATCTTGACAGACCTGTGAAGATGGAATACAGAGAAAACGGAACAGGAGAGGTCAGAGAATCATATGCTGTGAAGTATGACAAGAATGGCAGCATCATAAGCGAGGATGCCGTGAACGGATATCCAAGCAGTGAAGACAGCGGAAAGCTGGACAGGCTGAAGGAGTACACTTATGATGCAGACGGGCAGCTGACCGCAACTGAGATAAAGGACGATATAGACAATACGGTAAAAGACATATCATACACATACGATGCTGCAGGTAACAGGGCCAAAGAAACAGAGTCGGGATCGGGGACCGATGACGGCAGAGTGACAACTGACTATACATACAACAGCCTGGATCAGATGACCGGAGCCAAAACGATGCAGGCGGAAGATACCGTCTCTGACAAGACATACACATATGACGGCAACGGTAATCAAATAAAAGAAGCAGACAGTGAAAACAAGATCACGAACATCATGACATATGATGGAGAAAACAGGCTGTCGACAGTGACCAAAAAGGAGATCAAATCTGTCGAAGCGTCGGAGGACAGCGAAGATACAGACGGAGACGGCATCACCGTGAATACCGAGGAAGAAGTGACGACCAAGGTGCAGTCCAATAAATACAATGGAGACGGACAGAGGATCAGCAAGACTGAAGGAAATAACAGGACAAAGTATTTCTATCAGGACGGTGCAGTGCTGTGTACTACTGATGGAAATAATGGGATGACAAGTTTCAATATGCTGGGGACAGAAGGGAATATAATAGCGAGTGCAAGGAATGAAAACGGCAGTGAGAAGTATTACTATTACAACAAGGACATCCGGAACAGCACTACCAACAT
>JAYFPY010000030.1:0-69487 GCA_034927505.1 Eubacteriaceae bacterium | reverse complement strand
TGCAGCACAACCTTCCATGGATAAATCGTGGACAGCTGTGCGGCTCGTTGAAGACGATAAAATCGTTCAGGGGTATCTGATCAAAGAAAACTTATCAAAAAAGGTGTTTGCTCTTTTCCCACTGTAACTTGACACAATCCTACCCTTTTGCTGCTGTTGTTAAAACCCTTTTCTGATAGTATAATATCTCTGTTGCTTTATTGATGAAAGGAGTATCATGCCTACACCGGATCCAATTGCATTTACATTGTTCGGTTTCGAGATCAAATGGTACGGAATACTCATAGCTGCAGCTATGATCGTTGCCGTCCTGATCGTCATGCGCCGCGCTCCGAAGCACGGCCTCGACCCTGAAAATATGCTGGACGTACTGATCGTATCCATCATCTCAGGAGTCATAGGCGCCCGGCTCTATTATGTAGTTTTCAACTGGGCCGATTATGCTTCGGATCCGATCCAGATATTCAACTTCCGCGGAGGCGGGCTGGCCATACACGGCGGGCTGATCCTGGGGATACTGGCCGGATATTTTATGTGCCGTTACAGAAAGATCGGGTTCCTCGACGCCCTCGATCTGACAGTCCCTGCTATTGCCATAGCTCAGGCCATAGGCAGGTGGGGCAACTATTTCAACTCAGAAGCCCACGGCGGTCCGACAGACCTTCCATGGGCCATTACTGTTATGGGAGAAAAAGTCCATCCTACGTTTTTATATGAATCTCTGTGGTGCCTGGTTCTTTTCTTTCTTCTTATCGCGATGGACAACAGGAGAAAATTTGTCGGACAGGTCGCCTGTCTTTATGGTATACTTTACTCTGTCGAACGGTTCCTTGTGGAATCACTTCGCACAGACAGCCTGATGATCGGTCCTTTCAAACAGGCTCAGGTGATCAGCATAACAATAATAATACTCTGCGTCATTTTCTATATATGGCTGCAGAAAAGAAATAAAGGAGAATTCAAATGAAATTAGGAATCGTAGGCCTGCCCAATGTAGGGAAAAGCACACTCTTCAATGCCATAACGAAAGCCGGCGCAGAAGCGGCCAACTATCCGTTCTGTACCATCGAGCCCAATGTAGGGGTCGTGACCGTGCCGGATAACCGCATCACCGAACTGAGCAGGATATACAATTCAAAGAAAACAATATATACGACCATTGAGTTCTGCGACATCGCAGGTCTGGTCAAAGGAGCCAGCAAAGGCGAAGGCCTGGGCAACAAGTTCCTCGGGCATATCCGCGAGGTGGAAGCCATCGTCCATGTGGTCAGATGTTTTGAAGATGAAAACGTAGTCCATGTAGACGGAAAGATCGACCCCCTGTCAGACATCGAAACCATCAATACCGAACTGATCCTTTCCGACATGGAGATACTGGACCGCCGCATCGCCAAGACTACAAAGATGCTCAAAGGCGACAAAGGGCTCCAAAAAGAACTGGACGTCCTCAGCAAAGTAAGCAGCGGCCTGGGCGAAGGGACATCGGCCCGTGCCCTGGATCTGGACGAGGATGAAGCCGAGCTGGTAAAAAGCCTGGACCTTCTTTCCTACAAGCCGGTCATATATGCAGCCAATGTCACCGAAGACGATGCTGCAGCAGAAGATAACGAATTCGTAAAACAGGTCCGTGACTTTGCCGCAACGGAAGGCTCCGATGTGGTAGTTGTCTGCGCCAAGATCGAGTCGGAACTGTCTGAACTGGAAGACGACGAAAAGAAAATTTTCCTGGAAGACATGGGCATCAGCGAATCAGGTCTGGACAAACTGATCAAAGCCAGCTACCATCTCCTTGATCTGATTTCATTCATCACCACCGGCGAAGATGAAACAAGAGCCTGGACCATCAAAAGAGGGACCAAAGCTCCCGGTGCTGCAGGAAAGATCCACACTGATTTCGAAAAAGGATTCATACGTTCCGAAACCATTTCATACGATCATCTGATGGAATGCGGCGGCAAACTTTCTGCCGCAAAGGACAAAGGCCTGCTCCGTTCAGAAGGAAAAGACTATGTAGTCAAAGATGGGGATGTGTGCCACTTCCTATTCAATGTGTAGTAATCGATACACAGGTTGAAATTCCAACGATTGTTGATTTTTCAACAATAACCCGTTCCTGAGCGTTACGGAGCGTTACGGCTCATTCCTTACGATTCGCGTTCGTTACGGACCGTATGGCACCAAAAATGCACCAAAAATGCACCAAAATCACTTCGCTTCTCACGCTCAAATAATGTGATAAAAGAGATTATATTATTTATAAAAACGAATTGCATCAAGCCACTTACGCTGCTTGATTGCTTTCATGAGCTCTGGTAATGCTCCTTCAAGCGCTGCGTAAGCAGTATTGTTGATAATTATATTATTTGGATGCGAAAAGAGCAATTTCTTTTCGCTTTATTTTATTATTACAGCGGGTCCGGTGGCTACGTCACCGTTATCAAATATCAATTTCGACAACCAGCATGTCTCATTGATGTGCAGATGAAATCTGCGCTTACAGCACAGATCAATAGCTTTTATTTTAGGGCACCCCATTCCAAAATCAAGGTAGTACACAGTCTCCACCTTGACTTTTTCATGTGGTGGTGTCCGTCAAGATAGCCCAATACTCACTGCGTTCGTGCGACCCCAATAAAAAAGCATAAGCTGAGCGGCGGAAAAATAAGTGTTCGCTATATCAGGCAATAACAGAGAAAGTGAGGTATGGAAATGGACAGGATGGAGTACAGGCGACGTAAAAAGAGGAGCATCATTGTCACAGATATCATATTTGCAACTGAAATAATTGCAGTTATAACGATACTGGGAATCTTGAGCGGCCTTCTCGGAGCTTACAGGTAATAATCAGGAAAGCAATTACAACTATCAAACAGAAAGGATATGGAAATGAACGAAATCACATTTGAAATCAAAGAACAGTTAGGAACTATCAATAAGTATGAATCCGGATGGAACAAAGAAGTTAATATCGTTTCGTGGACCAAGGGAGAAGCCCAACTCGATATCCGCGAATGGGATTCTTCACATAATCACATGACACGCGGTCTCACGCTTTATGAAGATGAAGCTAAAACCTTGTATAAGATATTGAAAGAAAAATACGGAAACGCGGAAGGAGAACAATGATGAAAACTTACACAAAAGGCAACTTCACATTTAGAGAATTTGACCAAAACGAAATAGAGAGTCTCTTCGCGATACAACCACAGGAAATGTTTGTAAGTGAAGAAACCACGAATGAAGTCACCGCCTTGCTCGACCTGAAGAACTTATCAGATGAAGAATTGCAGGCGACCAGAAATGGGATCGTAAGGCTCTACTCCGACGACGAAAGGATTCCTAACGACAATATGACAAGGATGTCTATGGTGACCGCCATTATCGACAACATACGCTGGCACAAAGGATTTGAAGTATAATAAAATTTAAAAACCACGGCCGGATTCCCGGCCGTGACTATGTGTATTTTTAATGAGCAATATATGCCGGCTAGCATAATCTACTTTTGTCTCTCCTGTAAAAAGAAAAAGCCCGCAGTAAAGCGATCTTTTTCACAATACAAATTTATTACTTCGTTTTCATTAACAAATATAATTGTCTGATTGATATCATTGCAATTATTAATGTGCCACCATATAACACAATAGTATCGCTGTATAATTTTATTATGCAGTAAACGAACAAAGCAATTGCTATTATGATGTTTGTAATAGCATATGATTTCATTTCTTTTTTCATTTGTTATGCCCTCTTTTAATTTACGACTGTACATCTGTACGTAGTTGTTGATTTACTCTTCCCTGTATATTTCGCTTTACCATACCAAGTTGTTCTGTATTGAACCACTTTCATTCCTCCTACCCAACTGCCATTTTTATGATAATAAAGCTTTGCTTTATATGAAGCATGCGTAGATGTTGGATAAGCATATTTTAGATATTCTATCGCAGCGCCATATATAAATCCCTCAAGACCATGAAAACCTGTAATAATACCTAAAATCGTTGCAAGAGCACCTACACCAATATCCTGTAACATTGTCCGTAGCTTAAGGTCTGCGCAATTACTTGACTTCACATATTTTGTATATTGGCTTTTCTTTCCATAGGGACATTTACTGGTATTCCACGAAGTGGATCCTGTCGCCATCGGTACCGCAACACCGCTTGTGTTAAGATTTTCCATTGATTTAGTTGACATGTCCGCATTCATTTCCATGCCATCTTCGTTAACAGCAGTCACTTCTTTTCCATCAAGATATACTTTTCCCTCTTTAAGTATAACTTCGTTTTTCAATCCATTTTCATTGAAATTATAAACCAATCCACCATTGGAGTTCTCATCAACGGTCACTTCGGATTTTACACCGTCAACATTGAGATGATAGACGTTTTCATCACCATACGTTGATACATATTCAACCGTATCCTCTGTAATACCACCCTCATAAAGTGCAATCGATTCTTTGGCCAACTCTTTTTCATTTACACTGCCTACAGTCTGTACATTCTTTAAAGAATAGTCTTTATTATCTCTTTATTTTGATGTATCGTTGGCAAAAGCCGTGGCGGTGATAGAAACGCACACAATAACCGCCAGCGATAATACAAATAGTTTTTTCATAATACACTCCTATCTTTTACTAATACACTATCTCTTTTGTTACTCCTTTCCAGTGCCAAAAAAAATGAACTGTACTAGGTGACACTGTTCCATAATGCAGCTCATTGTTTTCTGTTAACTTAAGTATATGGGTTTCATGTAAAAGTGTCAATCGCAAATTAGACATTCTCTCTGACAATTCTGTCACATTCTTTTTTTGCGGTCCTTCAACTTTGATATATCTATATCTATCACTAACTAAATGTATCCATCCGAATCTATTTCCACCTTCTATCATCATAATATTCTTTGTCTTTGAAAGCATCATAACTGAAATAATTGCAGTTATAACGATACTGGGAATCTTGAGCGGCCTTGTCGGAGCTTACAGGTAATAATCAGGAAAGCAATTACAACTATCAAACAGAAAGGATATAGAAATGAACGAAATCACATTTGAAATCAAAGAACAGTTAGGAACTATCAATGAGTATGAATCCGGATGGAACAAAGAAGTTAATATCGTTTTGTGGAACAAGGGAGAAGCCAAACTCGATATCCGCTAATGGGATTCTTCACACGATCACATGACACGCGGTCTCACGCTTTATGAAGATGAAGCTAAAACCTTGTATAAGATATTGAAAGAAAAATACGGAAACGCGGAAGGAGAACAATGATGAAAACTTACACAAAAGGCAACTTCA
Source organism: Eubacteriaceae bacterium (assembly GCA_034927505.1). GTDB lineage: Bacteria > Bacillota > Clostridia > Peptostreptococcales > Anaerovoracaceae > RUG100. The sequence goes on along the minus strand of JAYFPY010000030.1, from coordinate 64,178 downwards.
CATTTAGAGATTTTGGCCAAAACGAAATAGAGAGTCTCTTAGCGATACAGCCACAGGAAATGTTTGTAAGTGAAGAAACCACGAATGAAGTCACCGCCTTGCTCGACCTGAAGAACTTATCAGACGAAGAATTGCAGGCAACCAGAAATGGGATCGTAAGGCTCTACTCCGACGACGAAAGTATTCCTAACGACAATATGACAAGGATGTCTATGGTGACTGCCATTATCGACAACATTCGCTGGCGCAAAGGATATGAAGTATAATAAAATTTAAAAAGCACGGCTGGATCTCCAGCCGTGCCATGTCCCACTTATAAAAATGAAACCGTCCCGCAACTTGTATTATTGATGCAAAAAGAAAGTAGTAATACCCCCTCCCGTAATTTTGTAGGGATCGTAGGTCTTGATACGTTTAAATTTATCAGCGGTTCGCTTATACTCATATATGTGGCTACTATCTTCCTTATCATCACTATATATAAACAAAGACTCACCTTTCACTTGTGCCTGAGATATATTAGCATCGACTTTTATTTTTGAAATAATCTTTTTCTTTTTTAAATCATACTCAAAAACAGAACTTTTTTTCTTCTCATCTTGAGAATCTATTAGCAACAAGGTATTCCCCATTCTATCGATTTCACCAAAATCCTTTGCGCCATTGATTTCCAAGGTTTTCACACTCCCCGTCTTCTCATTATATATACCTAAATACGAATTGCCTTTATCTTCTTCAAACTCTGGCGGCATCGCAAAATATATCATGTCGTTAGCACTTATAAACGAAAATGCTTCATAAGGTATTTTGACTTTATTTTTTAATGCAAGTGTCTTCGCATCAAGTATGTATAGATATTGAGTATATGAATCTCCTTTTTCTATACCAGTCCCCGAACAATACACGTATTTGTCCGTCGCGTAAACTGTCATAATACATATATTTTTCTCTGTCGCAAAATCTTTTGAAATAACTTTATCTGTTTTTAAATCACGCCTTCCAACAGTCGATGTCTGGTTAAGATTTCTACATACATACAGGGCCGAGTTATTAACTGTTGAACATGTAGGCCCTGACAACGCCTCACCGTTGTCATACTTTTTGGTTTCACCGTTATCCAAATCTATAGTTATTGCCGTATGTTCATCCCCCTCTCCCATCGATCCTGTTGGAGCAGCGTAGAGAACATTTTTATAAATAGTAGCAGGAGCGGATGCTGATGATGTGAAATCCGCATATTTTAAGTCTTGCTTATACAACACATTACCATCTGCATCAATATATGTGATTTCAGTTTTTTCCCCCGTTGATGCGGAGAATATCAACCCCATGTAAAAATCTTTATCAAAGGATCCTTCACTGCAGGCAGTAGATCCAAATATCATGAAAGCTACTAAGAATAATGCTATTGCTCTTTTCATATACATATCTCCTTAAAGCGGGGCAGTGTTTTTCTTATAAGTTACCGAGACCTTTTTATTCTTTACATTTGCAACAGACAACAATTCTTCCGGTGCAATTGCAATTGCTGTTTTATTGCCATACTTATCATAGTGATCATATTTATCTGTATTCAAATTCACTTTATACTTGTCTTTAAATCCTGCCCAAACCAGTTGAGAACAATAAAACTTTTTACGTGTAGCAGTATTATAAAAGCTTAAATTGTAGTCCTTCCCTATTTGTGCATAACACCAGTTTGCAACAACACTATCCTGACTCGCAGTAGTTTTTTTGACGTTCCTCCAAGTATCTTTATTTTTTTGCCTTTAGTGTTTTTTCTTTCTCTCCAATTATTACTATGTTTGCCTACGCCTTTTTTAAGTGATTCTACTGTCGATCCCTTGCTGTATACAATTCCAGCATAACCAACACCTATAATCTTCCCTGCTGTACTTTGATTATCCGGAGTTGTTAACATCATCCCCTTCTGAGTGAAAATCATTACTATTATTTTTCTGAATTAAACAGTTTTATATACACCTTATATATTGCAAAACCTACTATGGCTCCTATTATATTACATATTATATCACTGATATCTGATGTCCTTACCATAACTCCTGATAATCCCGTAATATTCTCTATCAATTGAAGAAATTCAATTGATAGAGAAACGCAAAAAGCAAATACGAATGTCTGCTTCATCGTTATGGTTTTGTGTCCCTTCCATATCCCATATAGAGGGATTAGCGGAACCATCATTAGTACATTCCCTGCAATGTTTCTTATAGCAATTGACACATAAGGATAGTCAAACATTTTTAATGGATCTAATACAATAAGACTTTTCAATTCAACCGAAGACTGTTCTGGTGGAATTGAAATTGGTGCTAATGTTATACCCGCAAGGCAAACAAAATATCCTACGAAAATAAAGTTTTTCAAAATCAATTTGATGATTTTACTCCTGCCCATTTTCCTGTTTTTTATTAATTTTACAAATGCATAAATCAAAAATACAATTAAATAAGCTATAACAAATGTATCAAAATCAATTAATGCGCCAATCATTTAATTCTTTAAACTCCCTTTTAAAATGTGAGCTCTTCCTATTTTCCCACCACTGACAATTAAATAATACTTCGAGCTTTTACTTACCGATCCTTTGAATTTCTTTTCACAAAGTACAAAAAAATAACGTAACCCCTTACGCATCTTATCAATCGTATTTTGCTGATTTTCCCATAACAGTATAGCAAACAGAAATAGCGTTGTAAAGCTGTTTTATAATCGTAATCAAATCGGAAATCAACGATTATAAAAATACACAGCCCGTCACAGTTTTTAGTTTATCATCGTGCGGCAGCATGCCGCAGCCATACCGGAAAACTAAAAAGTAAGGAATAGCAAGCTTTGCTGAAAAATGGGACAAGAAATATCCAAAGATCTCATATTCATGGCATAGCAACTGGACAAAACTGGCCACATATTTCAAGTACCCTCAGGAGATACGGACTTTGATCTATACCACCAATGCCATCGAAGGATTCAATAGGCAGCTGAGAAAAGTCACAAAAAACAAGACTGTTTTTCCTTCTGATGACAGCTTATTTAAGATGCTGTACCTGGCGATTCAGGACATAACAAAAAAATGGACCGGGCGTCGCCGGGATTGGGGCATGATCCATTCACAATTGATGATTTGCTTTAGTGATAGAATCGACTGACATAAAATCACATATGCTGTCTCATCACTATACTAAAGGAGCAAGGTGAAAATGAATATTTGACCTTGCTCCTAAAAAAATATTTCTTGATTCCACATTAGATTTTGGAGTTTACACAAAGATTGAAACAGTCCCGCTGCTTACTGTATCAGCTTTCCAGCAGCATCAGTCTGTCCGGCGGCAGGACCAGTTTTTGCTGTGCATTTTCCGTGTACATCCTGCTCCGGTCATCCTTTGCAGTCTTCCACCAGAGCCTGCCTGTTCCGCACTTGAATATCACATCAGTCTCAAACATACTGTCCTGCACTTCGGCTACAACAGCACTGATCGAATTCGTCTTCGGAGCAGCAATTCGATTCGATTTTTCATCGATGCTTTCGTCAACAGCCACTATGTCGTGGGCCCGGATCCCTATGTATTTGATTTTGTCGGATACCGGTCTGTCAGTCGAAAGTGCAATGCCCCAGTCTTTTGCAAAAACTTCATATTCACCCCTGCGTTCTGCCGGCGAAATATTTTTGCATCCGGACAGTCTTGCCGCAGTAACGTGCACCGGGTCACCGAACACTTCTGAAGTCTTCCCGTCCGCCACCGATCTTCCGTCATCCAGTATCGTGATCCTGTCGCAGAATCTGAATACTTCATCTCTGCTGTGACTGACCAGCAGCAGTTCCCCGCTGTACTGCCGCAGCACATTTTTTATGTCCTGCTGCAGCTTTTCACGAAGGAATTCATCGAGAGCGGAAAAAGGTTCGTCCAGCAGTATAGCATCCGGCCTTCCGGCAAGGCATCTTGCCAAAGCTGTCCTCTGCTGCTGTCCGCCGGAAAGCTGGTCCGGATACCTGTTTTCCAGCCCTGTCAGTTCCAGCATGGAAAGCAGCTCGGCAACATGTTCCGGATCTGCTTTCTTCAGGCCGCACTCTATGTTTTTCATTACCGTCATGTTGGGGAACAACGCATAATTCTGGAACAAATATCCCACATTCCTCTTTTGAGGAGGCAGACATATCCCTTCTTCCGAATCAAAAAGCACATTACCGTTTAGGACTATCCGTCCCCTATCCGGCTTTTCAATACCGGATATCATTTTTAGAGTCATGCTCTTGCCGCACCCGCTGGCTCCCAGTATCCCCTGCCACTTGCCGCAGGTATCGAATTTTATGCTGAGGCTGAATGCGCCCAGCTGTTTTTCTACATCTACATACAGGCTCATCTCGCTGCTCTCCTTTCGGCTCTGCTGTTTCTCAATGTAAAGTAATTCAATGCAACCACGATAACAAATGAGAAAACACACAGTATGGCAACATATGAATAAGCGCTCTGCATATCTCCGCCTGCCACATCAGAGTATATGGCAAGAGGCAGCGTCCTCGTCCGTCCCGCTATGTTGCCGGCCAGCATTATGGTCGCACCGAACTCTCCCAGCCCTCTGGCAAAAGCCAGCACGCCTCCGGAAGCGATCCCCGGCAGCGCATTGGGTATCACCACCCGCCTGAAAATGTCTCCTTCTTTCATTCCAAGAGTCCTTCCGGCATATATCAGATCTCTGTCCACCTGCTCAAAGGCGCCTCTTGCCGATCTGTACATCAGGGGAAAAGCCACTACTACAGCAGCTATCACCGTAGCCCACCAGGTGAATACAATGGTCACTCCAAATGTCTCCAGAATAAAATGTCCTATCGGTCTTTTGACTCCGAAGATGAGCAGCAGAAAAAAGCCGAGCACTGTCGGCGGCAGCACCAGCGGCAGCGTCAGTATCCCGTCAATGATCATCTTCGCCCGCGGCGACTTCATGAATGCCACCCATCTGGCGCACAGGATCCCCAGCAAAAATGTAAATACTATAGACATCGCCGCAGTCTTCAGCGATATCAGTACAGGTGAAAAATCCATATGACCTCCTTGCATCACTTGAGTATAAACTAAAACGTGTACCCGGATCAACAGATACACGTCTTATTGTTATGTTATATACCGTCGATCGTTGTCCTGCATTTTAAAGATTCGATTTGAATCCGTAATCTTCAAAGACTTTGATAACATCGTCTGTCTGCATATATTCGATCAGTTTCTTCGCTTCATCCTTATGCTTGCCTGCTGTTACCAGTCCTACAGGATAAATGCATTTTGAAACGCTGTCGGCCGGCGCCGTGTCGATTATTTTCACTTTGTCCTTCATTGAAAGCGCATCTGATTTGTATACTACTCCTACGTCCGCACTTCCCTCTGCGACCCAGTTCAGAACCTCTGTAACATTTGTTCCATAGCTGACATCCTTTGCTTTTATCTGATCCCATATCCCCAGGTTCTCAAAAGATTCCTTTGCATACTGTCCTGCCGGTACAGACTTTGGATCTCCCATTGCTATCTTGTCGGCATTGACGATGTCCCCGTATTTCGTTATGTCTGTTTTTGAATCTTTTGCAGTGATCAGCACTATCTGATTCTCCAGAATATCAACGACAGAATCTTTGTCTACCAGGTCTTTGTCGACCAGTGCATCCATCTGCTTTGTTGCTGCAGAAAAGAATACGTCGATGCTGGCGCCTTCTTCGATCTGCGTCTGCAGTTTTCCGCTGGCGTCATATGTTCCTGTTACTTTTATGTCAGGATTGGCCTTTTCAAATTCCGGTATTATCTCATCCTTGAAAACATTTTCCAGACTTGCCGCTGCCGCTATGGTGATCTCTGTCTTGTCTTCACCGCTGTCGGAACTGCTTTCAGAGTTGCTCCCGCATGCTGTAAATGCAAACACGACCATCATTGCCGCCAATAATACTGCTATCGTTCTCTTTTTCATAGAATCCTCCTGTGGTATTTCATCAATTTCGATCTCGTTATTCCCTCTATGGAATAACAGCTCCGTAAATTATACCTCTGGCAAATTACACCTGTCAATAGTATCCCATGATTCTTCACGGAAACTTACGCTCACATATGGAAACCTGCACAAATACTGTTTACTTTTCGCTTGGACAATATTATATTGCAAATATATAAACGAACTGCTTTGGTCGGCAGTCCGTCAAGAAAAGCGTCCAGGGCACGGACGCTTTTTCGCTGCTGTTACAGCATGCTTTTTATTTTCTCATAGTATGAGTTCCCTACAGGGCATCTATGTTCTCCATATATGTCCATGTGAGCTTCCCATAATCTCCTTGCAACATTCTCCAGGGATACGATATGCTCTGTATTCACAGCGAAAGATTTATGACATCGGCATAACTCAGGTCTGTTTATCAACTCTACGAATTCACCGATCCCCATTTTCACTTTCTCTATCACCCTGTTTTTTGTCACGATGCGCAGCCATCGTCCGTCTGTTTCCGCATAGAGTACATCTCTGTGATACAGCATCACCGATCCTGTTTTTGTTTCCAGCCACACAGTGCTGTTGACATTTTTCAACAGTTTCTCCGCTTCTCTTTTGTTCCCGACATAGATGACGCTGACTCCTTTTTTAGCTTTCTCTTCATTCTGTTCGAGACATTCACCTATGCACAGGATCAGAGGCCTTTCCTTTTTCCCCTGCATCTTTTCTCTCCCCCAATTCCAATTCCAGCTCAAGCTGCTGATTCAGCAGCCGAACTCTTTCCACTGAAAATTTGTCCAGTATATCTGCCGTTTCTTTCATCAGCTGCGGTTTTGCCGTATTGACCACGCCGCAGAACAGTTCATCCGGCATCAGATCAAGTGCGTTCATTATGGCTATCACCGTATCGATGCTGGCATTCCCCTTTGAATTTTCGATATGACTGATATGAGTTATGCTGGTATCTATCATCTCCGCCAGCTGCTCCTGCGTCAGGCCTTTCCCCAGTCTGGCCTTTTTTATCCGTCTTCCCATATCCTTTTTATCAGCTTTCATGTGTGCGCACTCCTCCTCCGCTGATTTATTATAGGTATATTTTTGACCAAAAGTTAATAAATCATCAGTCAATATTTAACTGTCAGTTCATCTTATTAAAAATATTTCTTTGATGCTGTCCCATGGTATAATGTACAGAGCATTGCACAAGGAGGATCTGCAAATGAAACCATTCAACCGATATTTCGATCATACGCTGCTCAAGCCCGAGGCCACAGCAACAGATATACAAAAGCTGTGCCGCGAAGCACGTCAGTATAATTTCTATTCAGTCTGCGTGAATTCATGTTATGTGACAACGGCCACTTCGCTTCTCGCAGATACAGATGTAGGCGTGACCTCTGTAGTGGGCTTTCCTCTCGGCGCCATGGAAAGCTCCTCAAAAGCCCGTGAAGCCGATATCGCCTGTGAGAACGGAGCCAATGAGATCGACATGGTCATGAACATAGGTGCTCTGAAAAGCGGAGACCTTGAATATGCAGAAGCCGATATCGCCGCTGTGTCAGATATCGCATATCAGCACGATGCGCTCCTGAAGGTGATCCTTGAGACACATCTTCTTACAATGGATGAAATACGTACGGCATGCGGCCTGGCTGTAAAAGCCTCCGCTGCATTCGTAAAGACCAGCACCGGATTCACCGGCGGCGGCGCGACTGCAAAGGACGTGGCGTTCATGAAAGAGTGCGTCGGCAATATGGCACTGGTAAAGGCCAGCGGGGGCATCAGAGATCTTGCCGCCGCAAGAGCCATGATAAACGCCGGAGCCGACCGCATAGGCGCATCGGCAACAGTGGCTATAATGAAAGAATACGAAAAAAGCGGACACTGATCTGTCCGCCGACAAAAAACCAAAAAGCTGTTATGCAGCTACGCCGCTCACAGCCCTTTGGTATATGAAATGTGAATAAGAAAGAAAGCTTTTTTATTGTCAGCCCTGGGCCGACCTTTGCAAACTAAATCTTGCTTCACTTTTATTCTACTGCTATACTACCACACACGCCCCGTGAATGTCAACATGCTGTCATGATAATTTGATTTCTTTTTCCCTTCTGATCCGTCTTCTGTAAAAGGCTACGACGCCGGTCAGAATAAAATCATACAGAAGAAACATGACCAGAGCAAACACTATAAGGCCTATCTTTCCAAAGTCAGGCAGTTTTATATTTGCAAAGAAAATACTTCTGAACAGGCCGTATGTTATAAATACTATGACAGCAAAAAATATTAGTTTTACCGCCATCTGCAGAGGTCTGTTTTTTATCTTCTCCGCAAAAAGTTTCAGTACCGGATATATCCCGAAAAAGCATAAATACGGCAGGACTCCCAGCTTTCCCGGCATTAGGAGGAACCCCAGCACGGCAGATCCGACATACACCAGCAGGCCTCCCTTTACGCCCGTCTCGGCCACGGCTACACATACGAACACCGAGCTGAGAGCATACATGGTCAGCTCGACTCCGGGTATGAATGATGCAAAGTACAGAGAGACTGCTGAAAGAGCCAGACATATCCCTCCAAGAGCTATCCTGTATGTCTTTTTGTTTTCCATATCACCAGCATCCTGCGCAGTCGCCGCATATATAGCACTGGCACGCCGAACAGAGAAGATCGTCACTGCCGCCGTATCCTCTGCCCATAGCCTGCTGCCTGTATCCGCCTCCGGCACTCATCAGAGTATTCAGCGCCCTTCTGTATTCAGTATTGTTGGGCTCCATATTACAGGCCTGCTGTATATCCGATACAGCTTCATCATATCTGCCCTTCTTATATGACAGCATCCCGTTGAGGAATATCCATTCTGCATTTTTTATATTAACTCTGCGCAGACCATCTTCGGCTGCCGCCAAGTTGTTGGCGTCAAGATCCCGCCTTATCTTGGCGAACTCAGGTGCCGCTGCGCTGCTGTTTCCCGAATATCCTCCGCCGTATCCGCCGGAACTGCCGGCTCCGTTCTTCATCAGATAGTCATAAGCCTCGTTGACCTCTCTCAGCTTTTCCTCGGCAAGGTCTGCCAGAGGATTGTTCTGATATCTGTCCGGATGATATTTTTTTACCATCTTTTTGTAAGCCGCCTTTATTTCCTCTTCGCTGGCCCCTTCGTTTATCTCCAGTATTTCATATGGATTTCCCATTCTCATTTTCATCCTTTCCGAGAGCTTTCTCAGTCCTCCTCAAAAGCCCCATGTATATTATGTTCTCTATTATATCTTTATTTCTGCGGATATCAAGAAGATCTGCAGATTTAGATAATTCAGCAAGGTATATCATCAGGTTGCGTTCCACGTCATCATATATCCTCTTTCTGAAATTATCCTTAGATTCTCCATCTTCATATTCGAATCTGTATATGAGCGGGTTGTACGAGCCCGAATCAATGTCCTTTTCCAGATCGTCCCAGGCATCCATCAGATATATCCACATACCCAGATGATATCCTATCCCGGCAAGGGCCCTGGCGCTGCCGGAAGCCGGCTCGTAACCGGTCATTACCGCAGCCATTATTTTTCCGAATGCCGAACCCGGTCCGTCGATGCTGTCAGCTTTTCTTTTCTCGCATTCAGCCAGCTCCGCCAGTCCTTCTTTTATATCTTCGCACAGGCGGTTCCTCTTCGATTCCAGTTTTTTGTACAGTCCCTTCATTGCTTTCAAAGTGGCTTTTGCATATATTTTCCCTTCATCGTTAGCATCGTCTTCTATATTGTGCCATGCCAGTATGAGCATGACATCTCCGCTGTAGTCCACCACATCGTTGCGCACAACAGTTTTTTTCTTGATGTGATGTATGATGCAGTGTTCCCTGCTGACTGTGTTTTCATTGTCTGTGACGCCGGCCAGCAGCAGTGCCAGAAAAGCCGCATCATAAGACAGGACCAACCTGGGCACCTGCCCGTATCTTTTGCCTATAGACTTGCACACGCCGCAGTAATAGCCGCTGTACAATTCATAGTCCTTCATTTTCAATTCTGCATTTTCTGTAGTTACATAACCTAACATAACAATCAATATACCATATTTTTCGCCAACTTACTATAAAAGTATCCGCCTGTGTTTTCGGCGGATACTTCAAAAACATATTTCGATAATATTTCAGTGTCTATTTCTTGAGATATATCTCGATGCACACGAAATTTTCATCCGGGAATTTGAAATGATCGCTGAATGCTGCATATATCTTGCAGCCGCATCTCTGCATGTTCATCAGCGGTGCTCTCTTATCTTCCGGGACCATCTCCCATATGATCGCCAGCGGATAAGCATCCTGCGGATCCGGTGCCAGCAGCAGCACGCTGTCATATTCGGAATCTTCTATTCCCTTTACATCTTCCAGCAGAAAAGCATCGATGAAATATCCGCCTCGCCATTCCCAGTCCACATGTCCCGGTTTGACTTCTTTTACGAATTCTTTGATCTGTGCGTCGATATCCGTTCTTCTCTCTTCTCTGTTTCCATCGCCCCACGGCTGATCGGAAGTATTCTCAAAGAACCATACGTTGTACTCGTCATTTTCCTTAGGCTTTTCATCTACCGCTACATTTTCTGCGCCTGTTTCAAAAAAGTTCATCTCATCCAGTTCCTTGTAGTCGATTTTTTTCATTGCTTCTTCGGGATCTACATTCGTTCCCCATTCCAAGTAATCATAATTTATCATACGAACACCTCCAGTCATATAATTTTCCGTTTGATTTATATTTATATTATACCATGTTTTATGATTTTTAAAAACTTCATTGACGATAATGTTCTTGGATTGTATAATTGTATACATAAACACGAATGAACTATTGTATAAAATAAGGAGGACAAATAAATGGGCAAAACACTGGCTTATAAAATCCTGGAAAATCACCTTGCAGACGGCGAGATGGTTCCGGGCAGCGAGATCACTATCAGGATGGATCAGACTCTGACGCAGGATTCCACAGGAACTATGGTATACCTGCAGCTGGAGGCAATGGATGTAGAAAAGGTAAAGACAGAGCTTTCGGTAGCTTATATCGATCATAACACGCTTCAGACAGGTTTTGAGAATGCTGACGATCATGCTTTCATCAAGAGCGTTGCGAAAAGGCACGGGGTGCTTTTCTCCAAACCGGGCAACGGTATCTGCCATCAGCTCCACCTGGAAAACTACGGCAAGCCGGGCAAAACTCTTTTGGGTTCGGACAGCCACACACCTACCGGCGGCGGACTGGGAATGATCGCTATCGGTGCCGGCGGACTTGATGTTGCTGTGGCAATGGCAAAGGGCACTTACTCCCTCAACGTTCCGAAGGTGATCGGCATAGAACTGAAAGGCCAGCTCCCTCCGTGGAGTTCAGCCAAGGATGTCATTTTGAAAGTCCTCCGCGAGCTGACTGTAAAAGGCGGCGTAGGCAAGATCGCTGAATACCACGGCGAAGGAGTAGCTTCACTGTCCGTTACCGACAGAGCTACGATCACCAACATGGGCGCTGAACTGGGTGCAACGACTTCTGTTTTCCCCAGCGATGAAAACACAAAAGCTTATCTGAAAAGCCAGGGACGGGAAGAAGACTACATTCCGCTGTCTGCAGATGCAGATGCGGCGTACGACGAGACTCTTGTCATCGATCTTTCTTCACTGAAGCCGATGGCTGCAAAACCTCACAGCCCGGACAACGTGGATACAGTTGCGGATATCGGTCAGATCAAGGTGGATCAGGTAGCTATAGGAAGCTGCACTAATTCATCATACGCTGATCTTATGAAAGTCGCCGCTATCCTCAAAGGTAAAAAAGTTGCCGATGATGTCAGCCTGGTGATTTCGCCGGGATCCTCGAAGATCTTGACTAAGATGGCCGGCAACGGCGCTCTGGCAGATCTCATAGCAGCCGGCGCAAGGATCATCGAAAACGCATGCGGACCATGTATCGGAATGGGACAGTCTCCGAAATCAGGCGCTGTTTCTCTTCGTACATTCAACAGAAATTTCAAGGGCCGCAGCGGCACTCTCGATGCTCAGGTATACCTGGTCAGCCCGGAGACTGCGGCAGTATCCGCCATCACCGGCGTACTGACAGACGGAAATGCATCAGGCATAGAGATGCCTCATATAGCGGATACTGATTTTACGCCAAACGATAATTTCATCGTGTACCCGAAGGGCTGCAGTACAGAAAATACAAAAGTCGAGATGGGTCCGAACATAAAACCATTCCCGAGAAACGAAAAGCTTGCCGGAGACATCAAGGCATCTGTTACTCTCCATCCGGGAGACAACATCACTACCGACGATATCATGCCTTCGGATTCCAGGCTGCTGCCTTACAGATCCAACGTCCCTCACCTTGCCAACTACTGCTTCGAAAAGATCGACAGCAAGTTTGCAGAGAGATGCAAAGAAGCGAAAAGCTGCGCCATCGTAGGCGGAGACAACTACGGTCAGGGCTCCAGCCGTGAACATGCGGCGCTGGCTCCCCTTCACCTGGGCGTCAGATTCGTTATTGCAAAATCTTTTGCCAGGATACACAGATCCAATCTGATCAACAGCGGCATCATTCCTCTGGTCTTTGAAAATACCGCCGACTATGATCTTTTCGACATCGGTCATGAACTGGTCATCGAAAATGCAGTGGACCAGGTACAGAACGAAACTGTGATCGTAAAAGATATTACAGCAGGCAAAGATATAAAAACTAAAACCAATTTTTCCGAACTGGAGATCGCAATGATCCTGGCCGGCGGAAAGATCAACTACATAAAGGGGTAAGACATGGAGCAGATAAAAGCAATCGAACAGATAATAAAAGAACAGGTGGAAAGAGTCCAGCGCCTTAAGGCAGGCGCGAAAGCGACCGACTTTTCAAAACTTGACAAGGTGATCATAGGAACTGTAGCCGGCGACGGCATCGGCCCCGTGATCATGGATTCATGCACAGCCATACTGAAAAAACTGCTGTCAGATGAGATCGCATCGGGAAAAATAGAACTGCGTCCCATCGAAGGTCTGACTCTGGAAAACAGGATCGCAAAAATGGAAACTGTCCCTGCGGATGTACTGGCAGCCATCAAAGAATGTCACATCCTGCTGAAGGGTCCTACGACTACTCCGGGCAAAGGCGATGACCTGCCGAACATCGAAAGCGCCAATGTAACACTTCGACGGGAACTGGATCTGTTTGCCAACGTCCGTCCTGTTGTCATCCCCGAAAAGAATATCGACTGGATATTCTACAGGGAAAACACCGAAGGCGAATATGCTCTTGGAAGCCGCGGCGTCGATATCACAGATGAAATATCCATGGACTTCAAGGTCACTACCGATCAGGGAACAAAACGTCTGGCAAGAGCCGCATTCGAATATGCAAAAAACAACGGTAACAAAAATGTTTCCATTGTCACCAAAGCCAATATCATGAAGAAAACCGACGGCAAATTTCTGTCCCTCTGTCAGGACATGGCAGGAGAATATCCGGACATCAAATGCGATGACTGGTATGTAGATATCATGGCGGCCAACCTGGTCAATGAACAGATCAGATCCGGCTTCAATGTATTCATACTGCCCAATCTCTACGGCGACATCATCACCGATGAAGCTGCACAGATACAGGGCGGCGTAGGAACTGCCGGCAGCGCCAACATAGGAAACAGATACGCCATGTTCGAAGCGATCCACGGCAGCGCGCCGAGAATGGTAGCCGACGGCATCGCAGGATACGCCAATCCGTCCAGTCTGGTCAAGGCTGCAGAAATGATGCTGCGCCACATCGGCCGTCCGGACCGCGCAGACAAACTTTTGTCTGTACTGGAAAGCGCAGGCAGAGACCTTTCCCTTCCGGGAGACGGCACAGGCAATACTGCCGATGATTTTACCAAGTACGTTCTTGAAAGGATATAGCCTATGGCAGTAACAGTCAGAAACCTTACCGGTGTAAAATCCACCAACGTTTCCCTGTCGACCGACTTGTCAGTAAGACTTAAAGAAGATATACTCTCGGGGAAGCTGAAAAAGAATCAGAAACTGACGGAGCAGGTCATCTGCGAAGAATATCAGGTCAGCAGGACTCCTGTAAGAGAAGCCCTGGTCGCTCTTGAATCCGAAGGACTGATAGAAACCATCCCCAACCGGGGCGCCTTTGTAATAGGCCTTTCGGACAAGGATATGGATGATATTTTCACACTGCGAAGGATATATGAAGTTCAGGCTACTCGGTGGGCCATCGAAAGGATAACCGACGAAGAGATGGAAGCTCTGGAAGAAAATTTTGATTTCATGGAATTCTACACCATGAAAAAAGATGTGGACAAGATGCTCAACATCAATGTGAATTTCCACCAGATGATATACAAGGCCAGCCACAACAGGCTGCTGAGACATCTCCTCTCTTCCTATCAAATATATGTCAAGCATGCCAAAACGGCAGCCATGAAAAAAGACGACTATCTTGAATCCGTACTGGAAGAACACAGACGCATTTTCCGCGCCTTCAAAGACGGCGACGTGGAGGCCGGAGCGGCAGCCATGGAAGAGCATATGATAAACTCCAGAAAAAGACATAAGTAACCGACATGACAAATGCCGTGCTGCAGGATCGCCGATCCCGCCGCGCGGCATTCTTTTTATTTGCTGTGATTATTTTGCTGTGAATTTCTGTTCTCCGTCTTTCGCATCTATTACGACTTCCTGACCATCGGCTATATCGCCTTTGATTATCATTTCGGCAATGCCTGTTTCGATGTACTTCTGCAGGTATCTCTTTACAGGTCTTGCGCCGTACTGCGGCGAATATGCTTCTTTGGCGATCAGCTTTTTGCTTTCGTCTGTCAGCTTGAGCTTTATGTTCCTTTCTGCAAGTCTTGCTTCGATGTCTTTCATGGACAGATCTATTATATGCATTATCTGTTCTTCTGTAAGCGGACTGAATACTATGATGTCATCGATACGGTTTATGAACTCCGGTCTGAAATTCTTTTTCAGTTCCTCTTCTACTTTCACCTTTACTTCGTTGTCGATAGTTCCGTCATCTTTGATATTCTCAGTCAGGTATCCGCTGCCTATATTGGATGTCATGATTATGATCGTGTTTTTAAAATCAACAGTCCTTCCCTGATTGTCTGTCAGACGTCCGTCATCCAGCAGCTGGAGCAGTATGTTGAAAACATCCGGATGTGCTTTCTCGATCTCATCGAACAGCACCACGCTGTACGGTTTTCGCCTTACTGCCTCGGTCAGCTGTCCTCCTTCATCATATCCCACATATCCCGGCGGCGCTCCCACCAGTCTGGATACTGAATGTTTTTCCATGTATTCGGACATATCTATTCTGATCATGTTTTTTTCCGAGTCGAACAGGGCTTCCGAAAGAGCCTTTGCCAGCTCTGTCTTGCCTACGCCTGTAGGTCCCATGAATATAAACGATCCGATCGGTCTGCTTTCGTTTTTCAGTCCGGCACGGGCCCTGAGTATTGCCTCCGAGACCGCTTCGATGCCTTCATCCTGTCCGATGACTCTTTTATGGAGTATCTCCGGCAGTTTCAGAAGTTTGTCCCGCTCTGTTTCAACAAGCTTGCTGACAGGTATGCCTGTCCACTTGGAAACCACATCGGCGATCTCTTCTTCTGTGACTTCTTCTTTGAGCAGTCTCTTTCCCTTGGCGTCGCTGGCCTTGTCTTTGTCTTCTTCCAGTTTCTTTTCCAGTTCCGGCAGGCTGCCGTATTTCAGCTGGGCCAGCTTTTCCAGATCGTATTTTCTCTCTGCATCTTCTATCTGCAGTTTGACTTCCTCGATCTGTTCCTTGGTCCCCTTCACTTCGCTGATTGCTTTCTTTTCGCTTTCCCACTGTGTACGCATAGTGTCGTTCTGAGATTTCAGTTCAGCCAGTTCCTTTTCGATGTTTTCCAGTCTCTTCTTGCTGACGCCGTCGGTCTCTTTGATCATAGCCTGTTTTTCTATTTCCAGCTGCATGATCTTTCTGGATATGTCATCCAGTTCTGCCGGCATACTGTCTATCTCGGTCCTTATTTTACTGGCAGCTTCGTCCATTAGGTCGATGGCCTTGTCCGGCAGGAATCTGTCGCTGATGTATCTGTCCGACAGCATTGCGCACGCGATAAGAGCATTGTCTGTGATCCTTACTCCATGATGTATCTCGAATCTTTCTTTCAGCCCTCGCAGTATAGATATGGTATCTTCTATGGTAGGCTGATCCACCATTACTTTCTGGAATCGTCTTTCCAGAGCTGCATCTTTTTCGATGTACTTTCTGTATTCATCAAGAGTGGTCGCACCTATACAGTGAAGTTCGCCTCTTGCCAGTTTCGGCTTTAAAAGGTTGCCTGCATCCATAGAACCTTCGGTCTTTCCGGCTCCAACGATGTTGTGTATTTCATCTATGAAGAGAAGTATCCTTCCTTCGGATTTTTCTATTTCGTTGAGAACAGCCTTCAGCCTCTCCTCGAATTCACCCCGGAATTTGGCTCCCGCTATCAGAGCTCCCATATCCAGAGCGTAGATCGTCTTATCTTTCAGGCCCTCGGGCACATCGCCGTTGAGTATCCTCTGCGCCAGTCCCTCGACTACTGCCGTCTTGCCGACGCCCGGCTCACCTATGAGTACCGGATTGTTTTTTGTACGCCTCGACAGGATCTGAATAGTATGTCTGATCTCGTCATCACGCCCTATTACCGGATCCAGCTTGCCGTCTCTTGCCATTTCCACAAGATCCCGGCCGTATTTTTCCAAAGCTTCGTAGTTGTCCTCCGGATTCTGATTAGTTACTTTCTGATTTCCTCTGACACTTTCCAGTGCCTTGAGGAATTTCTGCTTGTCGATACCGTATTTGCTGAAGATCTTTGCGCTGGGGGTCCCTTTTTCATTCAGCAGAGCCAAATACATGTGCTCCACGCTGACATATTCGTCTTTGAAATCTGCCGCGACCTTTTCAGCATTCATCAATAACTGATTCAGTCTCCTGGTGGAATACATATTGTCTCCGGCTCCCGCTACTTTAGGCAGTTTCTCCATTTCTGCCTCCAGGTCACCTATTATCCGGCCTGTGTCTGCTCCCATATATTTTACCAGCTTCGGGATCAACCCGTCCTGCTGCATCATCAATGCCAGATGAAGGTGTTCCCCGTCAAGCTGCTGATGGCCCTCCGAAATACCTATATTCTGGCATTCCATAACAGCCTCCTGTGCTTTTTGTGTATATTTTTCTAAATTCATTATGAATCACCTCCTATGTTTCTATTAAAACACTGCCGGAAGTCAAAGTCAATACTTTTTTAGCACTCTTCTTTAAAGAGTGCTAAAAATTTTTGGCCATGGAAAAGCCGGTACGTCGATGCACCGGCTTACTGATCCATTTATTTTGTTGTTTTATATTTTACGGAACAGAAGTTGCCGTAAATATGCGTTCCGTTGTCGAGAGTCCTGTAAGCCCTGACTTTATAGTAATATCTCTTCTTGTTTGCCAGACGAGAGTTCTTGTAATATCTTGCCTTTGTAGTCTTGACTCTCTTGTATTTTCCGCGTTTGGATGAAGCCCTGTAAAGCTGATATCCGGTCGCTCCTGAAACAGCAGACCATTTTGCAGTGATCTTGTTGTTCCCTGCTGTCAGACCCAGTTTAGGTTTTGACGGTATCGGCTTTGCAGCATTTGGTGATGTAGAACTGCTGTACAGTGCGCTGCCTTCAGTTCTGTATCTAAATGCTTTGACCTTGTAATAATATACCTTTCCGCATGTCAGATCTGAGTCTATGTAATATACAGTGGAACTGTTGTTGATCGTTTTGATCTTTTCATACTTTCCGGTCTTGCTGTCGGCCCTGTACACATTATATCCGGTGGCTCCCGCAGACTGGTTCCATTTTATCTTTGCTGATTTATATCCGTATCCGTATGCGTTGAATCCTGACGGTTTTCCTGGTTTATCGACCGAGCCGTTGTTGTTGACTCCGTAATAATCTGTTATTACCGCCGCCTCTTTCGCTGCCATCTTGTTCAGATTTGATGAAGAAAGGAGCCAGTTGCATGATCTGGCATTTGAGTGGAAAGAGTGCTCCAGTATCATTCCCGGCACCTTTACAGCCGCCGATCCTCTGACTACTCCGAACCAGTCCCTTCCGTCATGCTGTTTCTTGATCCAAACCTGGTAGTTCTGTTTTGTCCCCATAGTTGTCTTCATTGTCGCCGCCAGCTGTTTGCCCAGAGGCGCTGCAACAGATCTAAGAGTGCTGCCTGAAGATACTATGGAAAGCGCATAATCCGTCGATTTGGATGATGAAGAATTACTGTGGCATGATATGAACAGGTCATATCCCTTTGCCATTTTCCCTCGTGTATATACCGCCGGGTCGTTGTTCAGACTGGTTTTTGTCAGACTGACAACTACGTTCGGATATTTTTCCAGCTGGTCCCTAAGATCCCTTCCCAGATCCCACATCTGCTTCGACTCCCAAAAGCTGGAGTAATACCCACGGTTGTAATTCCCCGCATGGCCCGGATCGATCTTGATGAACACTCCGGTCCTCTTATATACGGCGCTGATGGTATGATCTCCCGTGGTGCCTTCCTCGAATGTATATGACTTTGCTTTCAGTGCATCCGCATTTTCCTTGCCGTCTACCAGCACTTTGTCCAAAGTGAACCCGTCATAGGTTTTGATGGTAAATGTCTGTTTACTCGTATATGTCTTCTCCCCGGAGCTGGTTTTTCCGGGAACGATAGAAGTCACATATCCGCCCCACATGTATTTGATCTTGTCCGATCTGGTGGCGGTCACTGTATAATTCGTTGCCTTGGCCGCTGCCGCTTTCTCGGTCTTCTGTGTGTCGGTCTGAGTCTGCTCAGTCGACTGAGTGTCTGTCGCCTGCCCATTCTGATCTGCTGCTGCCTGTTCGTCGGCAAAAGCCAGTGTCGGTATCATAGCCACAGCAACGCACATAGCCAGAAGGAGACACATTATCTTTTTACTTCTTTTTTTCTTGTTCATAAGTATTCCCCGCATTCTTTTCTGAATATCTTTTCAATGAAATGTTACAGTTTTGTCATTTCGTGTTGATTATAGCACCAAAACTGCATCTTTGTGTGAAGTTCACCGTTTTTTCACAAACTTTTCACATTTTTTTACATCTGGATCACATCAGATAACTGAGAAGGTTCAGGAAAAACGATATGCACGGCGTCAGTATCCTGTCGGTGAAATTGAACAGTATGAGGACCATCAGTATGAAGAATCCCTTGTCGTACACCGTATACCACCAGCTGTATCTCTTCAGATCGAAGATCTCAGTCAGTATGTTGAATCCGTCCAACGGAGGTACAGGCAGCAGATTGAATATCATCAGGATAAGATTTATATATATGATGTAGAATATCATCGTATATATGCTTCCGGCCATTCCGCTGCTGCTGAATCCTGCTCCTGTTCCGTCTACATAGAATCTCAGAACCAGTGTGAATATGACAGCCAGTATCAGATTCATAAGGACGCCCGCCACTGAAACCAGCAATTCGTCTCTGCGCGGTTTTTTGAAGTTGCGCGGATCTATTTCCACCGGCTTTCCCCATCCGAATCCTACGAACAGCAGCGCGATCAGTCCTATCAAATCGATATGAGCCGCCGGGTTTATGCTGACTCTGCCCTGGGCCCTGGGTGTGTTATCTCCCAGTCTGTCCGCAACGAAAGCATGTCCGAATTCGTGGAAAGACAGGGCTATGAGTATGCCCGGCAGCATGAGCAGTTCGCCCATGAGCCATTCCTTCGGGTTTGAAAACTGCCCGCTCCTGAAGGATGAATACGCCATGAAGCACAGCAGCAGTATAGTCATTGGATTAGCAAATCTTCTCAAATCGTTACCTCTTTTTTTCTTGTTCAGTTCTTGTTTTTTTACAGTACGTCCGACAGCAGCCGGGCTATCGGCTCTTTTATTTTTATCCATGTGGATCGGTTCGCATACAGTTCCGGCGTCAGCTCGTGACAGTGTCCCAGATCTCTTTCGAAGACTCTGTCCATCTTCATTGTTTCCTCCACATCGTATACGAATGCATTGCACTCGAAATTCAGTTTGAAGCTGCGTCGGTCGAAATTGGTGGAACCCACGGTCCCCGCTTCTCCGTCTACCGACATGGTCTTGGAATGAAGGAATCCGTCATCATAGATGAATACCCGGCCTCCGTTCCTTATTATGTCTCCGCAGTATGAATATGTCGCCCAGTATACGAATATGTGATCCGGTTTGCACGGTATCATTATCCTCACATCCACTCCGGACTGGGCCGCCATTTTCAAAGACTCCAGTATAGGATCATCAGGGACGAAATACGGCGTCTGTATATAGATCCGCCTGGTCGCCGAAGTTATCATCTTAAGAAAAGCTCTCTTGATCTGCTCATGCTCCGAATCGGGCCCTGTCGAGACTATCTGCATCCCGGCCTTGCCGTAAGGCTGCAGCGGAGGAAAAAACACATCCGCCACATGGACATCTTCATTGCTGCTGGCCCTCCAGTCCATGAGGAATCTGCAGTTTATATCCTGCACGGCTCCTCCTTCTATCCTGATATGAGTATCTCTCCAGAATCCGAATTTTTTCTTCATGCCCATGTATTCTTTGGCGATGTTGTATCCGCCGATGTAAGCTATGGCGTCATCTATGGCCACCAGCTTCCTGTGGTTCCTGAAATTCAGCTTTGGGTTTACATACTGGAATATCCTGAACTTGGGCGGGAAGAATTTAGCAAACTCGCCTCCTGCCTCACAGAATTCTTTCATTACTTTTTTGCCTATGTGACGGCTTCCCAGGGCGTCCACCAGGAACCTGACTTTGACGCCTTCTTTCGCCTTTGCCGTCAGGGCATCTATCAGCTGCATCCCGATCTCATCCGGCTTGACTATGAAAAACATGATATTGACCGTATCCTGTGCATTCCTTATATCTTCGATCAAATTATGCGCGAGAGAATTTCCGTCAGGGTATATCTCCATGCTGTTGTCCTGAGTATAGTAGGCTCTGCCGTAATTCTGGTTGAGCCGTATCAGATCTTTCCATTTGTCCGCCTCAAAGGTATTGAAATCGAAGGTGCCGTCTATTATTGCACTTTCCTGTTTTTCCAGGGAAGAAGTCATCATCCGTTCTTCGTCCTTCGTCAGTTTGAATATCTTGTGCCTGGATATGTTCTGCGAGAAGAAAAAGTACAGCAGTATGCCTGCCGCCGGTATGAGAAACAGTACCAGAACCCATGCAAGCGTTGCTGCAGGATCCTTTCTCTCTGAATAAATAATTGCGATCGCTATACCGAAATTTGCCAGGTACAGCAGTGCTACAAATATGGTGAACCCGATCGTCCCGTGCCCCATATCATAAAAGCTGATCATCTCTTTTACCCTCCATATAAATAGATACATTCGATTATACCATTTTAACAGGGTTAATTCCACAAAACTTTCCTTGTATTTTCATTCCCATAGGAGTAACATTATATTGATGGATGGAGAGTGGACGAGAGCAGTGAAAATCTGCCGATCGGAGGCAAAATATATGAAATTTGATTTACATTGCCACATCAAAGGCGGGTCCATAGACTCCAAAGTGAGCCTTGAACGATATATAGAATTACTCAGAGGCCATAACTTTCAGGGTATGATGATAACGGACCATGATACATACAGAGCCTGCAAATACTGGGATCGCATAAAAGATTCCCCGGAATTCAAAGGCTTTACAGTTATAAAAGGCGTAGAATACGACACCAAAGATGCCGGCCATTTTCTTGTTGTTATGCCGGATGGAGTTACCCTTCCGGTACTGACTATACGAGGCATGAAACTGGACAGACTGATAAGGATAGTCCACCATTACGGCGGACTTCTAGGGCCTGCTCACCCTTACGGCGTGCGCAGCTCTTCGGCCATGCTGTTCAAATGCCTGGCGCAGACGCCTCATCTTATCAGGGAATTTGATTTTATTGAAACTTTCAATACATGTGAATCACCTCTTTCCAATGTCCTCGCCCATAAAATGGCGGGCAAATACGGAAAGATAGGTCTGGGCGGCACTGACTCCCACGTGGAAGAGTACGTAGGCATGGGATATACCGAGATCGATGCTGCGATCCACAGCAATAACGATATGATCCGAGCCATAAAAGAAAGGCGCATCGTCGATGCCGGAGGCATTGAACGTGAAGAAACCGTCAAAAGCCGTATGAAAGAATCCAGATGGGGCGTACTGGGTTTTCACATATACAACAAAGGTCTTGGCAAAATACTGTCTCCGTACAGGGGGCTCAAGATGAAAAGGATGAAAGCAGTTTCCCACTATGGACACGAATGAAAATAAGGCTGATCAGCGAGCTACCACAACAGTAATGATAGTATCTGCATTTATGGCCACATTCATGAGCAGCTCATTAAACCTGGCTGTTCCCGGAATGGGGTCATATTTTGATGTGAGCGCAGCGTCTGTCAGCTGGGTCGTCACAGCATTCATCCTTGCAACAGCAGCTCTCAGTGTTCCTTTTGGAAAACTGGCGGACACCACCGGCAGAAGGCGTATCTTCCTCATCGGCATACTGCTGTTTTTTGCGACCAGTTTCATATCGGCACTGGCGACAACATTTGCAGTAATGATACTGCTCCGCGTGGTCCAGGGCATAGCTGCGGCAATGCTGAATGCGACCAACACTGCTATACTGATCAGCGCCTACCCTCCTTCGGAAAAAGGAAAAGCCATAGGCCGCATGACCGCCGGCACCTATGTAGGTCTGTCTTCCGGGCCTGTCATCGGAGGGCTGCTCAATCAATGGCTGGGATGGCAGTCCATATTTGTATTTTCCGGTGCGGTGGGGCTCTTTGCTTTTGTTCTGGCTGCACGCAAACTGCCGAAAAAAGAACACCTGACGCAGGAACTGAGTCATGATGCAGCAGGGAACATCTTGTATATCGCTATGATTGTAATGATAATGTATGGATTTACATCCTTCGGCGGCGGCGTTGCCGGTCCTGTTATTCTCGGCTGTGGTCTGGCTGCCGGCGTTGGGTTTGTCCTTACTGAACTGAGATCGAAAAACCCAATTGTCGATGTGCGGATCTTCTCGGGGAATCCGGCTTATACACTGTCTAATCTGGCTGCTTTGCTCAACTACGGCGCCACTTTTGCCGTAGGGTATTTTATGTCTATATATCTGCAGACTGCAATGGGTTATTCATCGCAGACCGCAGGTCTCATACTGATTGCTCAGCCTCTTATGATGGCGCTCTTTTCCCCGAGGATGGGACGCCTGTCCGACAGAATAGCCCCATACAAGCTGGCCACGGCGGGGATGCTCATCTGTACAGCATGCCTTGTCTTTTTTGCAACAGTAAACAGGACCACCCCTTTGATCGCCATCATCGCAGCTCTTCTAGCCACCGGATTCGGGATCTCTGTTTTTTCTTCTCCCAATATGAATGCTATAATGTCCTGTGTGGAAAAATCAGATTACAGTGTTGCTTCTTCGATCCTTGCCACTATGAGGACTCTGGGGCAGACATCCGGTATGGCTGTGATAACTCTGGTGATCGGAATGTATCTGGGTGATTCAGCTCTTGCCGATGCTTCCCCCGGGCAGCTGACTCATACCATGCGTACCGGCTTCACCATCTTTGCCGCTATATGTTTTATCGGAGCGATGATGTCTCTAAAAAGGAGAAACGCCCCGAAGCACATGGCTCCGAGGCGTTCCAAATGAGGTTACAATATTAATCGTAATGTTTCTTTGAAATAATATCTGTTTCTTTTTTGCCTTCTTTGAAGACGATTTTTCCCGGTGTTATGCATTCCTGTACAGGACATACATTGAGACACAGGTGACATCCGACACATTTGTCTTCATCAAGTTCAGGCTTTCTTCTCTTCTCGTTCCAGTTTATTGCCTGGTGAGCTCCGTCATAGCATGAAACATAACATCTGCCGCATCCTATGCATTTTCTTTCGTTGAAATCAGGGAAGATCTTAAAGTCTCGATCCAGTTCTTCAGCCGGTATGATATTGCCAATAGCCGTTCCTATGAAATCGTCCAGTTTGTTATATCCTCTTTCATCCATGAAATGCATGAGACCGTTTGCCATATCTTCCACTATTCTGTATCCGTACTGCATGATCGCTGTAGTGACCTGGAGATTTCTGCATCCCAGTGCCAGGAATTCAGCACAGTCTCTCCATGTTTCGATCCCGCCTATACCGGACATTTCGTGGCCGTATCCGAAATCGAATCCGTTTCTTTTGGCCAGTTCATTCATCTTGGCATCCTGCAGCACCTGTGCGCAGAATCTCAGCGCTATAGGTTTTACTGCTGCTCCGGAATATCCGGATATGGAAGATTTTCCGTTTACCACAGGCATTGCCGTCATGTTTTCAAAATCGATGTTTGTGATCGACTTGATAGTGTTTATTGCCGATACTGCCGCTGCGCCTCCTTCAAGAGCCGCCCTTGCAGGTACTTCCATCGACGTGATGTTAGGCGTCATCTTCGCGATGAACGGTGTGTTCGTCACTTCTGTTACTGCCTTGCAGTATTTTGTGACCAAATCAGGATTTGTCCCTACATCTGATCCCATAGCATGGGATGTCATCTGAGGACATGAGAAGTTTCCTTCAATAAGATCTGCTCCCGCCTGATCGCTCATCTTTGCAAGCTGTTTCCATTCATCTTCACTGGATCCCATTATGGACGCAACCATTACATGATCCGGGTAGTCTCTCTTCAGCTTGTGCATGTTTTCAAAGTTCAGTTCGGTCGGTTTGTCCGATATCTGTTCCATGTTTTTGAATCCCACCCAAGGAATGCCTTCTTTATTTGTCTGGTCGAATCTAGGTGAGCATTCATCTGCGACGAAGATACCTATGGTCTTGTACATTACTCCGCCCCAGCCGCTCTCAAAACATTTTGCAACCATTTCATAGTTGCTGCCTACCGGCGATGATGAAAGGAAGAACGGATTCATGCAATCTACTCCCAGGTACTTGATCGATAAATCTTTATTAACTGCCATCCTACTTCACTCCTTTCTTTTCCAGATAACTCGAGATAGATGCGGCTGCATCTTTCCCGGCTGCAACTGCTTCAACAACAGTCTTGCCGCCATTGGCTATATCGCCTCCGGCAAAGAATTTTTTATTGTTTGTCTTTCCTGCTTTTGTGGCCTTGATGCCGCCCTTTTCATTGAGCTTTACAGGAGCCAGATCCGTAACGTCCTCTGCGCCCTGACCGATTGCGAATACTACAGTTGTAGCTTCCAGTTTCAGTTCCGACTTTTCCGTTACTTTTGCTCTGCCCTTGAATTTCATGAATTCCACTTTTTTGGTGCCCATTACACTTGCAGGAGCCATGTTTGTCGTTATGCCGATGCCCAGCGACAAAGCATACTGGAATTCCACCATGTTGCCGGGAGCCTCTTCAAGAGTTCTTCTGTACACAATGCGTACATCATCTGCGCCCAGCAGTTTTGCTGTTACCGCACAATCGACAGCAACATCTCCGCCGCCGATGACGATAACTTTTTTGCCGGGTTTGAATTTTTCTTTCTTCGTTCTTGCCTTCTTCAAAAAATCATTTGCCGCATACACGCCTTTCAGGTTCGTACCCTTTATAGGCGGCAGCTTAGGGGCCCAGAGCCCTGTTCCCATGAACACTGCATCGAATTCTTCCAGATCGGCCGGTTTAACTTTCTTGCCCAGTACAAATTTTACGCCAAGGCCCTTCACCGCTGCAATATCCTGATCAACGATCTTCTGCGGCAGTCTGCTTGGAACTATTCCGTAAGTCAGCACTCCGCCTGCTTTTTCTTCTCTGTCAAATACAGTGACTTTGTAGCCTTCCTTGGCCAGCTCAGCTGCACATGTCATTGATGCGGGGCCCGCCCCAACGCATGCGACCGTTGCTTTCTTTTTCTTTGAAGGCGCCTTCAGTGTCTTCATTTTGAAAGTCTTTTCCTGCTCCAGTGCATATCTCTGCAGTTTGCCGATCTGTATCGGCTTGTCTATGCCGCATCTGCTGCAGGCTTCTTCACACAGTCTGTCATAGGGACATACTCTTGCGCATGAACCGCCCATGGCGTTGTTTTCTCTGATAGTCTCTGCCGCACCCTTGGCGTTTCTGAACCTGATGGATCTTATGAATTTTCCAGGATCAGTTCCAGCCGGGCATCCCTGGCTGCAAGGCGCATCGTGGCAGAGCAAACATCTTGCCGCCTCTTCCAGAGCCGTTCTGTGTGTGAAGCCGGCTTCGGATTCAGCAGTGTACTTTGCTTTTACTACTTTACTCAATTTCTACTCCTCCTTTTTTATACTTTGCAAAAAACACAGGCCGGCGGGAGTTTATGATCTCGCCGGTCCGGTATTCAGTATACTTGTTTTATATCAGTCGTAGAATGCGTCTGCTTTCAGAACAGCATTCAAAGCAACTGTTGCACCTGCCGTACAGTCTTCTACTGAAGAATGTTCAGGTTCACAGTGGGAAAGACCTTTTTCAGATCTGATAAATATCATTGTTGTAGGCATCATATATGAGAAGAACTGTGCATCATGACCTGCGCCCGAGTTGATCTTCTGCCATTTGACTCCTGCTTCCTTGCAGGCATCTTCTACGAATCCAACCAGATTCTTGTCCCAGTAAACTGTATCTCTCTTCCAGTTTTCTCTGATTTCACAGTCGCATTTTGCCCACTTCTTTGTGGCTATATCTTTAACGATATTCATTACTTTTTCCAGCACCTTTGGATCTTCATGTCTTACGTCCAGCGAGAATTCCACTTCATCAGGGATTACTGTATGAACGCATGGATGACAATAGATTTCTCCTGTTGTGTAGACCAGTTCAGGATGTCCCAGTTTGTCGACTTCCTTGTGCAGATAGCAGAGTGCTTCTGCTGCGGCATGAAGCGCATCATGTCTCTTGTCCATTGGGAATGTACCTGCATGGGCTGCAAATCCTTTGAATATCAGCGAATAGTTGAACATGCCCAGTACACACTGTACAGCTCCGACTTCATTTCCGTTGTCTTCCAGGATAGGTCCCTGTTCGATATGAGCTTCGATCATTGCACAGTAATCATCTGCATTGAGTCTGTTCTTCTTGTCGCCTTTGTACGGGCTCTGTGCCAGAGCTTCTCCGAATGTCGGAGCAAATCCGTCTTCCATGGCCTTGACAGCCATCATGTCATCATATCTGAAATTCTTAGCCAGTCCGGCCGGGATCAGATCGTTGCAGATTATTCCCGAAACCATCATTGCAGGAGGATAAAGCGATCCTTCTTCATTTGTAGTTACCTGTGCTGTGAAAGGATGTTTGTGAGGTATGTTCTGAGTTGCCATACATTCAAGAACTTCCATTGCTGTCATAACGCCGTATATGCCGTCATAGTTTCCGCCGTTCTTTACAGAGTCGCAGTGTGACTGCATTACGATCCTCTTTGCATTTGGATCGCTGCCCGGTAAAGTTGCCTGGATGCACGCCAGGTCGTCTGTAGTGATCTCAGCGCCTGCTGCCTTCATTCTTTTAACAAATTCATCTCTTGCCAGGTGAGCCTGAGGTGACAGTGAATACCTTGTGATCCCGCCGTGTCCTGCGTCACCGTATTTTGAGAATGTCTTGATTTTGTCTTCCATTCTCTTTGCATCTGCTTTATACATATTGTCGTCCTCCTTTATAAAAATATATATTTATTGATTATAGTTGACTGAGTCATATGGATTTTATTGATATCACCGGAGTGTAACCGGTTACATTTTTATTATAACGCGTTTTCTGAAAATTGCAAGAGTATTTTACCATTCAAGGCGCAACTTTTGCGTCGGACACACAAATGTGCACAGACCGCATCCGGTACATAGTTTTTTGTCGACTTTTATACTGCCTGCTTCCTTGCTTATGGCTTCATATATGCATGATCTGATGCATTTTTCACAGTCCACAGTACACGGCACGCTCTGCACTGTGCTTGTGGCCGGCTCTATCTTCATCTCGTCGAATGATCTGAGATTGTCAAGAGCAGCACCGCATATCTGCGACACATCGTCTATCTGTCTGCCGGTGCACCATGCATCTATTCCGGCAATTATCGCCTTGATCCTTTCCGGACCTTCTACCATCATGGCCGTCCCTACCTGAACAGACCCGGCCCCCAGCATGATGTATTCGAGAGCATCTCTGAAATCACTGATCCCTCCGATGCCGCTGAGAGGTATGTCCACTGTCTGAGCAATAGTCGCTATGCTTGCCAGCCCCAGCGGTTTGATCGGCGAACCGGAATACCCTCCGTATGTACCCAGCAGCGGCTTTCTTTCTTCCAGATCCACTCCAAGAATGCATCTTACTGTATTGATCGCGCTGACGCCTCCGGCTCCCGCCTCTTTAGCGGCCTTTGCAACTGCAGAAATATTTGTCGTGTTCTGGGACAACTTTACAGCCACCGGTATTTTTATATTATCCACGACTTCCTTTGTCATATCGTATATGATCTCCGGGTCGCTGGCCATTACTTCCAGACTTTCCCTCATGGGATTGGACACACTGAGTTCAATGGCATCCGCCCCGTACTTTTCCAGTTTAGTCGCCAGATAAGCGATCTCCGACGGGGTGTGGGCAGAAACACTGGCAATAACTTTGCCGCCTCCACTCTTTGCAATAGCCATCTCCCGCTCCCATCCTTCTATCTGTACATCAGAATATAATCTGATGTTGGAAGCTCCGCTCCCGTTGTAAGCCACTCTGGGTCTGACATCCAGCAGTGTATCGCTGATTATGCTTTCCGTTACCACTGCAGCAGCTCCCGACTCGAAACACTTCAGGATGCTCCTGCCGTCTCTGCTCCAGGGACCGGCGGATATGATCACCGGGTTCTCCAGTTCCAGACCAAGATAGTTCGATTTTACACTCAAAACATTTCTCCTATTCTTTCTTTATGACCGCATGATTTTCTGATTTTTAATTTAGTCTGCAGTATTATGTCCCGGGTCTCGCTATTGCCGTCCTCTATTATATCCAGAAGCAGTCTGGCACCGTACACCCCCATTTTATGCAGAGGAACATCTACTGTGCTCAACTTCGGTTCTACCAGATTCGAAAGTTTAATATTGTCGAATCCTATTACTGCAACATCCTCCGGTATACGCAGGCCCTGGTCCTTCACAGCATCCATGACGCCGAAAGCCATATTATCGCTGGTGGCAAATATAGCATGCGGTCCGCCCTTCTTCTCCACCATTTTTTTTGCTGCAAGATACCCATCCTCTACAGTGTCATCTATTCTCTTTATGTATTCTTCTCTTATCTTTACCCCGGCTTCTTTAAAAGCCTCTCTGTATCCCACGATCTTGTCTCTGTTGTCGAATGTATCTGTCTTGCTGCAGAACATTGCTACCTTCCTGTATCCGATATCTATCATATGCTTCGTAGCCTCTTTTGCTGCAGCTTCACAGTCTATCCTCACACAGCTGAACCCCGGGTTGGATTTGTTCCCGCCTACAAGAACTACCGGGATATTCTTTTCTTTTACCCGGTCATAGTCTTCTTTTTCCAGCGTCGAAGAAATCATTACGATCCCGTCTACTCTTCTCCTGATCATCTGCGCCAGGTATGCTTTTTCTTTTTCTCTGTCATTTTCAGCATTGCACATAAACGTAATGTACCCTTTTTGATAAGCTACATCCTCCACGCCTTTTGCCATCTCCATATATACCGGGTTGAGGATGTGAGGTATCATCAGCCCGATCGACCCTGTTCTGTTGAAATTCAGGCTCCTGGCAAACCAGTTGGGAGTATATTCTTCCTCCGCGATTATTTTTTCTATTTTGTCTTTGGTATTCTTTGCTACGGCGTCGGGATGATTCAATACTCTTGATACTGTTGCAACAGAAACACCGGCTTTTTTAGCGATTTCTCGTATATTCATGATTCCCGCCTTTTTTTCAGAATATTATACTTATTATTATCCCACTTTATGTAATGTTTTTCAACATTTTTTTCAAATAGATGTAACCGGTTTCATGCATTCGCAGAATAAAACCGCCGCCCCTGCCTTTTCAGGCGGGAAACGGCGGTTCCATAGAAAGGATAAGTTATATTATTCTTCTGTCACTGTAACTTTCTTCATTATCTGATCTTCCTTCGGTTTGTCGTTCATGCCGGTCTTGACGCTGACTATTTTGTCAGCTGCTTCGATCCCGTCAGTCACTTTACCGAAAGCGGCGTACTGTCCGTCCAGATGAGGAGAATCCGCCACCATGACAAAGAACTGTGATCCTGCTGAATTCGGATTCATTGCTCTTGCCATTGATAGAACTCCTCTTGTATGTTTGATATCATTGTCGATACCGTTGTCTTCAAATTCACCTTCGATGGACCAGCCGGGGCCGCCCATGCCTGTTCCGTCCGGGCATCCGCCCTGGATCATGAAACCGGGGATCACTCTGTGAAATATAAGCCCGTCGTAGAACCCGTCGTTTGCCAGCTTTTCAAAGTTTTCTACTGTCTTCGGCGCGATGTCCGGATATAGTTCGCCCTTCATCACATCGCCGTTTTCCATTTCAATAATAAATTTCTTCATGTTGTTTTTTCTCCTTTTTATTCTCTGACCTGAAATGCGTCATAACCCTTCAGATCTCCGTCTGCCAGTTTCCATATCTCATCCTTCAGCGCTGAAGGATAAACCTTTTCTGACAGAGATATGATTTCTTCTCTGGACATGAACCGCAGTTCTCTCAGCACCTGGTGCTCTTCATCAAACTCCGGATCTTCTCCCAGGGCCGCATGGCCTCCGATTATTTCCGCGCCGAAGTAATTCACAAAACGCTGTCCTCTTTTTTTGCTTACCTCTTCGATGTGCCATATCATGCGGTCAACCTTTATTTCCAGTCCGGTCTCTTCTTTGACTTCCCGCACTGCTGCGACCCGCGCGGTCTCGCCATCTTCTATAGCGCCTCCCGGCACCATCCATATGTCGCGGCCTTCATGGTGCTGCCGCACCATCAGCAGTCTCATTTCCTCATCGAATATCACTACCCGTACTCCACCTACCCACATAATGTAAACGCTCCTATAACTCCCATCCCGATAGTCAGCCGGATGGGGCTTACTTTAAATCTTCCGGCCAGTACAACTGTTGCGATCAGCATTGCTGTCATTATTATATTATCTGTTTTCAACTGAAATGTAAACGTAGTTTCTGCAACAAATACTACTGCCGCCGAGATCAGGCCCACTACTACAGGCTTCATCCCCTTCAGGGCGCCTTGTACTCCGATGCTGTCATAGTACCTGTCCATGAATCTCATCACGATCAGCATCACTATGAATGAAGGCAGTATCACTCCCAGGGTCGCAACAGCCGCACCGCCCAGGCCTGCATACTTCAGGCCCACAAATGTCGCTGCGTTGACCGCTATCGGTCCCGGCGTCACTTGTGAAATAGCTACCAGATCCGAAAACTGGCTGCCGGTCATGATCCCAAAGTCCTGTACGCTCTGGAATATCAAAGGCAGCATTGCCATGCCGCCGCCATAGCTGAAAAGCCCTATCCTGAAAAACATGATGAACAGTTCTATCATGATCTGTCGCCGTGCCTTTCCGCCATGGTATATATTATTCCCAGCACTGCACCGCCAATAACGACCCAGACTGCCGTCAGCTTTACAAACACCACCAGCACAAAGGCGCCTATTCCCAGAGCCCATCCGAACCAGTCGGTAAAAGACTGCTTTCCCAGACGGATGCAGGCAACAGCAATCAGACCGCAGATCGCTGCTTTGATCCCCCTAAAGGCTCCTTCTACATATTTATTGTCTTCGATATTTCCCAGGATACCCACAACTGCAGCAATGATAACGAATGAAGGCAGCACCACGCCAAGAGTAGCGGCCACCGCTCCCGCCGTACCGCCCGTCCTCTTTCCTATGTAAGTGGCCGCATTGACTGCGATGACCCCCGGCATAGACTGGCTGACGGTGATGCAGTCCAGCATCTCATCATTGTCCAGCCATTTCTTTTCATCCACAGTCACGCGTTGTATCAGCGGTATCATTGCCATGCCGCCGCCGAAAGTAAACAGCCCTATTTTGAAGAAGGACCAGAACAGTCCTCCCAGCTTTTTTATTTTATTTTTCATCATTTACAACTTTTACAGCCGCTTCGATCGCTTCCCCGGCGGTCATTTCTGTCTTTTCCGGATCTCGGCGCATCTTGTATTCAACCATGCCGTCTGCCGCGCCGCGTCCCACTGTTATCCTTACCGGTATGCCCAAAAGATCCGCATCCTTGAACTTTACTCCCGGTCTTTCTTTTCTGTCGTCGATCAGTGTTTCCACACCGCTGTTCAGCAGTTTTTCATACATGGAATCCGCCAGTTGTTTCTGATCGTCATCGTTGGGCTTCATCACAGTTATGATCGCGTGATACGGCGCCACCGACATCGGCCATATGATCCCGCTGTCATCATGATGCTGTTCTACTATGGCCGCCAGAGTTCGCGACACACCTATTCCGTAGCACCCCATAACAATAAGTTTGTCCTTCTGGTTCTCGTCTTTATAGTAAGCTCCCATGGATTCGCTGTATTTTGTGCCCAGTTTGAACACCTGGCCCACCTCTATCCCGCGTACATGTTTTACAGGTGCGCCGCATACAGGACATGGGTCGCCTTCCTTCAGCGTTTTGATGTCTGTTATAATATCGGCTTTATAATCTCTGCCGTAATTCACATTTTTGATGTGATGATCTTCTTTGCATGCTCCTGCGCAGAGGTTCTTCAGTCCAACGATCTCACTGTCGACTACGATGGTGCAGTCGTGCAGTCCGACAGGACCGGTAAATCCGCCGACGCAGCCTGTGGCCGCCGACATTTTTTCTTCATCGGCGAACTCAATGGCATGTTCCGGTATGTCCAGAGCATTGACCAGTTTCGTCATGTTCAGTTCTCTGTCGCCTCTTACGAACGCCGCAACGTATCCGTTTTCTTTTTCTTCGTTGTCATATGTCACAAAGAGCAGCGCCTTCATCGTCTGCTTCTGATCCATGCCCAGGAAACCGGCAACCTCTTCAATAGTCTTTGTCCCCGGCGTTTTCACTTCTTCCATGGGCAGCATTTCGCTGTCGTCTGCAGGCGCATCGACACATTCTGCTCTTTCCACAGTTGCCGCCATGTCGCACTTCTCACAGAAAGCTATCTCGCTCTCTCCTACTTCCGACAAAGCAGTGAACTCATGAGAATTGCTCCCGCCTATAGCTCCGCTGTCGGCTTCCACAGGGCGACATATCAATCCGCACCTTTTGAATATTCTTTCGTAAGTTCCGTACATCTCTCTGTAGCTTTCATCCAGGCCGGCCTGATCCTTGTCGAAAGAATATGCATCCTTCATTATGAATTCCCGTGAACGCATCAGTCCGAATCTGGGTCTTGCTTCGTCTCTGTATTTTGTCTGTATCTGATACAGATTCATCGGCAGTTGTCTGTATGATGACACATCACTCCTGACGATGTCGGTGAATATTTCTTCATGTGTAGGCCCGAGGCAAAAGTCTCTGCCGTTTCTATCTTTCAGTCTCCAGAGCTCCGGCCCGTAAGCGAACCATCTTCCCGATTCTTCCCACAGTTCCGCCGGCTGCACTGCCGACATATGGATCTCCTGCCCGCCGGATCTGTCCATTTCATCTCGTACTATGTCTTCTATTTTTCTGATTGAACGCCAGCCCAGAGGCATGAACCCGTATACTCCGGAAACCAGTTTTCTTATCATACCGGTCCTCAAAAGGAGTATGTGACTTGGTATCTCCGCTTCGTTGGGTACCTCTCTCAAAGTTTTTAAGTGCATTTTGGAAAGTCTCATTTTTTCCTGTCTCCTATCTTTTTAATATACAGACCGCCTGCGCAGCTATGCCGTCTCCGGCTCCGGTAAATCCAAGACCTTCCGTCGTGGTAGCCTTTATGTTTATCCTGTCTTCACCGGTCCCTGCAGCATCGGCTATTATCTTTTTCATGTGGGGTATATATCCCGCTATTTTAGGTCTTTGCGCAATCAGTGTAACATCAATATTGCCTATTGCATAGCCCTGATCTTCTATTAGTTTTCTGACTTTTTTCAGCAGCTCCACACTGGAAATGCCCTTATAGTCATTATTGCTGTCCGGAAAATGTTTGCCGATATCTCCGAGAGCCGCCGCACCCAGCAGCGCATCCATCACCGCATGTATCATCACATCGGCGTCGGAATGTCCCAGAAGTCCGTAGTCATACTCGATCTTTACTCCTCCCAGTATCAGATCCCGGCCTTCCACCAGGCGATGCACATCATATCCTGTTCCCGTCCTGATCTCCATGGGCATATCCTCCTTTGTGGTTATTTTTATATTATTATAGCTTCCCGGCACGATGTGTATCTTCGCACCTGTGCGCTCGACAATGCTTGCTTCATCGGTCCCTAGGAAACCTTCTTCATAAGCCTTTCCAAATGCCTCTTCCAGCAGTTTCCTGTCAAATCCCTGCGGGGTCTGCACAGCCGTCAGCTTTTCCCGGTCCAAAGTCATCTCTCCGTCCCTGACGGTGTCCTTCAAAGGCACTCCGCATACCGCAGCGCCTGTATCTTCAGCTTTTTCTATTACCGCTCTGATTATCTCCGGCGTGACAAAAACTCTGGCTCCGTCGTGGACCAGCACCAGATCCGTATCAGTTTTTTCGATACCGTTCCTCACCGAATCCTGCCTCCGGACTCCTCCTTCAACTATCCCGGCCAGTTTGCCGCAGGGATATCTGTCGAATATCTCCCTGCAAGTATCTTTTTGATCTTTTCCTGTAACGATCCATATCCTGTCCACTTCGTCCAGCCGCTCAAATATACCCGCCGTCGCCGCGACCATGGGTACACCGTTTACCATATGGAATTGTTTCGGCGTTTCCGTACCCATGCGGCTGCCTTTACCGGCAGCCGCGATCAGTACGCCTACAGTCTTTTTTCTAAACATATCTACTCTCTGTTGTTCTGCTGTCTCCTTGCCGGTTTCCCAAAGATCATCCTTCCCGCTGCAGTCTGCAGCACGCTTGTAACTGAGACCTTGATGGTTTTCCCGATAAATCTTCTGCCTTCCTCTACGACGATCATAGTGCCGTCATCCAGATAAGCCACAGCCTGATTGTTTTCTTTTCCTTCCTTAACAAGAAAAAGGCTCATTACCTCACCCGGCAATACCACGGGTTTCAGTGTGTTTGCCAGTTCATTGATATTGAGCACATCCACATCTTTTATTCCTGCCACCTTATTCAAATTGAAGTCATTGGTCACGACTTTTCCGTTCATCAGCTGCGCCAGCTTGAGCAGCTTTATGTCGACCTCAGGGATCTCATCCAGGCCCTTTTCTCCGGTCGAATCATATATCTCTATTCCGTAGTCAGTCTGTATTTTTTTCAGGATATCCAGTCCTCTGCGGCCTCTGTTTCTCTTCAGCCCATCCGACGAATCCGCAATGTGCTGCAGCTCCAGCAGTACGAACTCCGGAATTATTATCGCCCCCTCCAGAAAACCTGTCTTCAAAATGTCAGATATCCTTCCGTCGATTATTACACTGGTATCCAGGATCTTAGGCGTTGCATTGCTTGATTTGCCCTTGCCCTTTCCGCCCACCGAAGACAATCTGCCTCCACTGGTAAGGTTCCCAAAAAAGTCCTTTGCCTTTTTGCTTCCTGTCACTACGCCCAGATATCCCAGCACAAAGTAGGTTATCACAGTCAATATGACCGGCAGATAAGGCATGTCTATCAGGTCGTAAATACGACTGATCAGATAAGCCAGTATCAGGCCTGTTACAAGACCTGCCGCACCTGCTACCAGTTCATTGGATGAAATATGCTGCAGATCTGTTTCTATATTGCTCGCCACCTTCTTGCTTTTTCGGTTTACAGTCGGCGTTATGGTAAAAAATATTAATCCAAAAATAAATACAAAAATAATAGAAGTCATCAGATGTACGCCTGTGCTCATCTTTGTGATGTCGTAAACGCCCGACTCCTTCAAAACAAACTGTGCCAGCAGAAAAAATCCGTAGCCTACCATGCCTCCGACAATAGTAAATACCGTTCTGAACAATTTTTTAAGCACTTCTATGTCACCTCCCTTCTTTGCAAATTTTTGAGTATACCGCCGGATCGCTCATACTATAATAAGAAATATTAAAAAATATCATCTATGATACGATCCGCTTCGTCCTGTTCTATCTCCATTACCAGCATTATTTCGCTGAGCAAAATCTGTTTTGCGTCATTCAACACCTTTTTTTCACCTGTAGACAGTGATTTCTCGCTGTCTGCAAGGCTCAGGTTCCTGACTACTTCCGCCACTTCTGCCAGATCTCCGCTTTTCAGTTTTTCCATGTTTTCTCTGTGCCTTTTGTTCCAGTTGCCCGGCATAGGCGTGGACGGACTCTTCAAAACAGTCATGATATCTTCTATCTGCGACATGTCGACAACGGTTCTAATGCCTATCTCGTCGCATTTGTCCGTCGGTACCATGATCTTTATGCTGCTGTAAGGCATATCGAGAACATAGTAATCCCGTACCTCTCCGAGGATGGTCTTGCTTTCGATACCGCCGATTATCCCGGCTCCGTGCATTGGATATACT
This sequence comes from Eubacteriaceae bacterium, assembly GCA_034927505.1. Taxonomy (GTDB): domain Bacteria; phylum Bacillota; class Clostridia; order Peptostreptococcales; family Anaerovoracaceae; genus RUG100. Next base: position 27,532 of record JAYFPY010000030.1, on the reverse strand, counting down.
ATTTTTTCTCCGATACTATACATATACAGTCCTTTCAAGGTTATACCTGTTTGTAATTATACGTCAGTCTGTATAATACTGTCAAGTTTGTAAAATTTATTATTATATCTCATAGCTTTTTCATTGTCAACAACTATTCATCATATTTTCAACACGTTTGGCAACGATAATATGTTACAATATAGGGGACGTTTGGGGGGAAGACACAAATAAGGAGGTAACAAATGAAAAAGCTGCTGGTAGTAGACGATGAGGCTAAGATCAGAGAGGTAATAAAGGAATACGGGGAGTTCAATGATTTTGAAGTGACCCAGGCAGAAGACGGAATGAGCGCCGTCGGTCTGTGTAAATTGAACGACTATGATATAATAGTAATGGATATAATGATGCCGAAACTGGACGGGTTCTCGGCGTGCAAAGAAATTCGAAAAGAAAGCAATACGCCTATCATCATGCTCAGTGCACGAAGCGAAGAATATGATAAACTCTTTGGATTTGAGCTGGGTATCGATGATTATGTCACAAAACCGTTCAGCCCCAAAGAGCTGTTTGCCAGAATAAATGCAGTACTTGCAAGACACGCTGCAGCAGGAGGCGGGGATGCGGAAACAGCGGAAGAAAAACAGACTCCAGATGTCCAGACTTTTGGAGGGCTGGAGATCAACATACCGGCGCGCACTGTCACAGTCGACGGCGAAAAAGTGGAACTGACCCCGAAGGAATACGATCTGCTGTTCTATCTTGTTGAGAACAAAAATATAGCTCTGTCAAGAGACAAACTCCTGTCGGACATATGGGGATATGATTTCTTCGGAGATGACCGTACCATCGATACACATATAAAAAATCTCAGAAACAATATCGGCGAATATCGAGATTACATAGTTACTTTAAGAGGGGTTGGATACAAATTTGAAGTTGAAGTTTAATTTTCACAGTATCAAATTTAGAGTTTGGATGTACTTTCTGCTGTTTGCAGGGGCACTGATGCTTTTAGTATGGTTTTTGCAGATCTTCTTTCTCAACACATATTATGAGGATATGAAAATCGACCAGGCCAAAGAAACAGCGGTTTCAGTGGCTTCCAGCTATCACTCCGGAAATACCGAGACTCTGATATACAATGCTGCAAAAGCTTCTGACGGCGATGACATATATATACGTATCGACAAGGGGAAAAACACAATATTCCCTACCGATGCAATAATCACATATCAACAGGAACTTAGCGAAGTGCAGCCAATGGTGGAAGAAAACATGGATTCCGATGACATATCTGAAAATGCAGTCTCCAAGACTGTGACCAACCCGGATACTCAAAAAAAATCTTTTGTCTACGGCATGTGGCTGGACAAAAATAAACGTATTGTGATGTATCTTGTATCACCGCTCCGTCCTGTCACATCCACCATTACCATACTGCAGAACCAGCTGGTCATAATACTGGTCCTTGCACTGATCATGGCTTTCCTTCTATCGTTGTATCTTTCTACCCGCATTGCCAAACCGATCACATCGATCACCCATGCGGCAGGCAAACTGGCCGACGGGCAGTACGGTATTACATTCCCGCCTTCAGGCCACTATTCCGAGATCAACGATCTGGCCGAGACTCTCAACAAAGCCAGTACCGAACTGGAAAAATCCGTCATGCTGCAGAAAGATCTTCTGGCAAATGTATCACATGACCTGAGAACGCCTCTTACTATGATCAAATCCTATGCCGAAATGATACGCGACCTGTCCGGTGATATACCGGAAAAACGGGACGCCCATCTCAATGTCATAATAGAAGAGGCAGACAGACTCAACGTTCTTGTAAGCGACATGCTGGCCCTGTCAAGGATGCAGTCCGGCACCATGTCTCTGGACAAAGCTGAATTCAATATGCGCGAGGCAGTAGAATCGGTCCTCAGCCCATATAAAATACTTGAAGAACAGGAAGGCTTTACAATCATTTTCTCCTGTCGGGAAGGCAATATTCCGGTGACCGGGGATCAGGACAAAATCAAACAGGTACTGTCCAATCTTCTTACCAATGCTATCAAGTACTGCGGCTCCGACAAAAAAATATTTGTCAATCTGCGTCGATGGGGCAGAAAAGTCCACTGTGAAGTAGTAGACCACGGCGTAGGCATAAAACCCGAGGAATTGTCCCATATATGGGAACGATATTATAAAACCAGCAGCAATCATGCCCGCACCACCAGCGGATCCGGACTGGGTCTTTCCATCGTAAAAGAGATCCTGACCCTCCACAATGCCAAGTTCGGAGTGGAATCAAAAGTCGGGAAAGGCACCACCTTCTGGTTCGAACTGTTCACTTCAATCAAGACACAGCCCCCGGGCAAAGAACGAAAACACTACGTCAAACTGCTCAATAGACGGCAATAGCATCTTCGATGCTCTTTACGCCGATTATCTGTATACTGCCTTCCTGAGACTTTAGCTTTGCGGCCTGCGTCTTGGGAAGTATTATTTTTTTGAATCCCATCCTCACAGCCTCTTTCACTATTTTATCAACGCTGGGGACCCCTCTCAGCTCCCCTGTCAGGCCTATTTCTCCAAGAGCGATGGTCATGCTGCTGCATGGCTTGTTAGTACACGCAGAATGTATGGCCAGGGCGGCAGCCAGATCCGCCGAAGTTCCTTCAGGCCTCACGCCGCCGACCACGTTCAAATATATATCCTGATCTATCAGCCGCATCCCGGCTCTTTTTTCCAGCACTGCAATTATCATGTTCAGTCTGGAATTTTCTATGCCTATAGCTGTTCTTCTGGCAAAGTTCATATTGGTGGATGATGCCAGAGCCTGAACCTCCATCAGCAGGGGCCTGGTGCCTTCATATGATGCAGTTACCACCGCTCCCGATCTGCCGTCATCCATATCTTCTAGAAATCTCTTCGACAGATCTTCTATTTCCTTCAGGCCGTGTTCTGCCATTTCAAATGCTCCCACCTCCGAGGTGGTCCCAAATCTGTTTTTGAACGATCTGAGGATCCGCAGCTCCTGATTCCGCTCTCCCGCAAAATTCAAAACGCAGTCAACCATATGCTCTACGATCTTCGGCCCGGCCAGCTCGCCGCTCTTGGTCACATGAGCAACTATGAATATCGGTATATTCTTCACCTTTCCGATGCGCATCAGTTCATTGCCGCAGGCTCTGACCTGTGATACACTGCCCGGTGCAGAATCCATATCCGCCGTGTACATAGTCTGTATCGAATCTATTATAACGAAGGACGGCTGCAGCTCTTCCGCAACTGCCGAAATGTTTTCCATGTTGGTCTCGGCCAGTATATAAAACCTGTCGCTGAGTCGGCGGCATACCCGATCCGCCCTCATCCTGATCTGCTCTTCCGATTCCTCGCCCGTGACACAGAGGACCCTGCCGTGATCCCTCGAAATATTATCCGCTGCCTGCATTATGATAGTAGACTTTCCTATGCCCGGTTCGCCGGATATCAAAGCAAGGGAACCTTTGACAAGGCCTCCGCCCAGCACTCTGTTCAGCTCTCCGATACCTGTATCTATGCGTTCCTGATCCGCAGACGCCGTGATCTCAGGCAGAGATTTCGCCTTTGCCCTGTTTTCCCCTGCAGCGCCGGTCCTTCGCCTTTTGTCTCCGGTTTTTATCTCGGGGATCTTTTCCTCTATCATAGTATTCCATGCCCCGCATATACACTGTCCCATCCATTTCGGGCTCTCATACCCGCATTCCTGACATACGAATACTGTTTTGTTTTTTGCCATGATCAGCCGCCTCCTTTTGCGAACATCTGTTCTTTTTTATGATATCCTTTTTTCGGTCTGCTGTCAACAGTTTGACCATCAATAAAACAGCACCCTTTCGGATGCTGTTCAGAGATGCTGTATATGTCTATCAGAGTACAAACAATTTTACTTTTTTGACTCCGTATCCGGAGCACTTTGCCTCGCCGCCGTTGAAATAAAGGTCGATTTTCTTTCCCTTTATAGCGCCGCCGGTGTCGCATGCCTGTGCCAGTCCGTATCCGTCGATGTATACCCATGTTCCCAGTTTAATGACTGTCGGGTCAACTGCGATCCTGCCTACCGCACATTTTTTACCGTTGGCGCATCGTCCGCCTCCTGAATAAGCCGTCGCCTTTACTGTCATGCTCTTTCGCGCTTTGATGGTGTTTTTTACTCTGGCTTTTGTGGAATCGGATTTAGCAGCCGTCCCGTTCGAAGCCGTTACTGTCTTTTTTACTGTCAGAGCCGCTCTGTTTCTCGGTATTGCCTTGTAGTAATATGTCCTGTTCCTCTTCAGCTTTCTGCTTTTGTCGTTCCATGAAGTCCTGCCGGCTTTTTTAGTAGTGTACACTTTTTTGTACTTGCCGTCCTTCCTGGCCGATCTGTATATTTTGTATCCCTTGGAGCCTTTGATCTTTGTCCATTTCACCTTTATGGTGCCGTTGCCTCTGGCCGTTGCCTTTACAGTAACCTGAAGTTTTACATTCTGTTCTACAGTCTTTGCTGCCGTTTCAGAGGCACTGTCCTGCGACGTCTTTGTTTCGACTGTATCCTTGCCTGCTTCGGTCGCAGTATTATTATCATTTGTATCTTCTGTTCCGGTCACATCTGCTGCAGGCTGTTCCTGTACAGTTTCTTCCTGTGCAGGTTCAGTATTTGCCGTCGGCTGCTGATCATCTGCGAAAGCAGCGGGAGCAGCTCCCATAAACAGCATTACTGCCAGTATCACCGTAACTATTTTAGTCTTCATCATTTCCTCCGTATCATGTCTCTTTCTTTTTTCAACATGATGCATTCTATTGGAGAAATATGTAGACTATGTGAAGGATTTGTAATAGGCTTATGGTTTTCAGTCATATCTGAAGAAATCCATGCGGCTGCCGTTGAACACGTCCAAATCGATATGTTTCAGATTACCGCTGTATCCCTTCATCACGCCTTCAAAAGAGTACTGACAAAATGTCCACTTTGTACCATCGATGAGAGGCTGAACCATTTCCGGATCCGATATCCATATATCATTATCATACCTTCCGGCCAGATAGGTCTCGTATATATACGTCGTAGTATATATGACGGGCTTTTTCCCATATTCTTCTTCAAGGGCGTCCATCATCGTCTCAAGAGTATTATAGATGACCTCCTTTGACGGATGCTTTGATTCAAAACTGCCGTAGAATTCTACATCGATGACCGGAGGCAGCATATTGCCTGTCGATTTCACATTTTTGATGAAATTGGCTGCCTGCTTGTTGCCCGAGGTCTCGAAACTCATGAAATGATAAGCTCCGATCCTAAGGTCTGTCTTCGCCGCATTCTTCCAGTTATAGCTGAACTTTTTATCCACATGGCTGCTGCCCTCTGTCGCCTTTATGAAGGCAAACGCGATACCCTGGTCCGCCAGCACATCCCAGTCGATATTGCCCTGATATGAGGATACATCCACGCCTTTTATCCTGTAGTCGCCTGTATCTGAAACAGCTATGCTGAAGTAGTTGTGGATCTGTACAGCTCCGGCGATCACCACCGCCGCAATGACTGCGATGCATATCAAAGTGACTTTATTCAGACGTATTTTAATCTTTTTTCGTTTCTTTTTACTTTTTCTTTTCATGTATCCGATTTTAACACAAATATTGTATTGACAAAAGTGTATATTTATCATATTATATCAATGTTGCTGAAAATTCAGCGCAGCCTTTTGCGGATATGGCGGAATTGGCAGACGCGCACGGTTCAGGTCCGTGTGAAGTAACATTCATGGGAGTTCGAATCTCTTTATCCGCACCAGAAAAAGAAACCTTCAACAAGGTTTCTTTTTTCATGGGCTTCTTTTTTCACATACCGTTCTTTTTTGTGTTTTCTATTTGTATTTGTCCGCCAGGATCCTTGCAGCATAAACTCCGCTGGCACTGGCCTGTGACAGAGAATGAGTAACTCCGGACCCGTCTCCCAGAGCATACAGCCCTTTGATCTTCGTCTCCAGATCCTTGTCTACTGCGACCCTGGAATTATAAAATTTAACTTCCACTCCGTACAGCAGAGTGTCTTCATTTGCCGTTCCCGGTGCGATCTTGTCCAACTGATATATCATTTCGATGATATTGTCCAATTGTCTCTTCGGTATCACCAGGCTGAGATCGCCGGGCGTGGCTTTCAGAGTCGGCCTTGTAAAACATTTCTCCATACGCCTGTCGCTGCTCCTCCTGCCCTTTACCAGGTCCCCGAACCGCTGCATCAGGACTCCGCCGCCCAGCATATTAGACAGCTTTGCTATGGACTCGCCGTATTCATTGCTGTTTTCAAACGGCTCGGTGAATTTATTGGAAACCAGCAGGGCAAAATTCGTATTTTCAGTATGCAGTTCAGGATTATCATAACTGTGTCCGTTCACAGTCACGATCCCGTTGGTATTTTCCGCTACTACCTCTCCGTAAGGATTCATACAGAATGTCCTGATCATATCATTGTATTTTTCAGTCTTGTATACGATCTTGCTTTCATATACATCATCGGTGATGTGTTTGAACACCTCAGCGGGGAGCTCAACACGAACTCCTATGTCCACCTGATTGCTCCTCTGATCGATGCCCATTTTGCTGCAGACATCTGCTATCCAGGAGGATCCGGATCTTCCTGTGGCAAGGATCAGATCTGTGCACGAATATTCTTTGCCGTCATTTGTATGAACGATAAAGCCGTCATCTGTTTTCTCCACATCTGTGATAGTTGTATCGAAAACATGATCTATCCGCTCCTTTGTATAATCATATATCTTTGCCAGTATGCCCTTGTTCCTGTCTGTTCCCAGATGTCTTACCTTTGCCTGAAGCAGATGCAGATTGTTGCGCAATGCTGTTGTTTTCAATTCAGAACTGGCCGTAGAGTATAGCTTTGCCGAAGCGCCTCCGTTCTCGCAGAGTACCTTATCGACATACTCCATCAGCTCCATGGCTTTCTTCTTGCCCACATATCTGTGCAGCTCGCCGCCGAATTCCGTGGTGATGTTGTATTTGCCGTCCGACAGAGTGCCTGCACCTCCGTACCCGTTCATGATGTGGCAGGGTTCGCACTTTACGCACTTTTCTGTCCTGCCCGCACTGATGGGACAGATCCTTTTTTCCAGAGAGCTTCCCTTGTCTATCATCAACACTTTTGCGCTGTTCTTTATCTTCGTCAGCTCGTATGACATGAATACTCCCGATGCTCCCGCACCGGCTATGATAATATCGTAGTTTTTCATTTTTATACCTCGCAATATAAAACGCCCTGATGACTCAGGGCGCTGAATCTAGCTTTCGATTTTGATGTCGTATCCGGTTTCACGCAGTTTGGAAATGACCGCCTTGAATTCATCCTCGTCCTCTATCGGATTCAGCTCCGCCTCGTCTCCGATCTCGTCGAATCTGTAGAACTCTATTGCATCTTCCTGCTCTGTCTGGACCAGAACTATATACGACTGATCTCCTACGTCCACAAAGTTCTCCACAGTGTATTCGATCTCTTCCATATTTCCGTCTTCATCTTCGAATTCCAGTGTCACATATTCCTTTTCTTCATTGTTATTATTTGCCATCTTTAATCCTCCTGTGATTTGTGACCTTTCAATTTCTCATATGCACCGACGGCCTTGTTGAATTTTTCTTCGTCGGTCTCATCTTCGAAATAGTAGTCACCATCTTCCTTCTCGATATATTTATAAATATATACATCGCCTGAGCGATCATCGGGCACCAGCGCTATATAGTCCTGTTCTTCCGAAGTGAACACGCCTTCCAATGTGCACTCCACTTCTTTTCCGTCGTCGAACTCCAGCGTTACTACCTGTGCTGCTTCTTTAGCCATTTCATCTCCTCCATTGATAATACTCTACAACGTTACTATATCATTTTAACCGTCCATTAGCAACGAAAATATTCTATTATGGCTTTCGCCAGCTTTTCAGTGATACCGTCCGCTTTCAACAGCTGCTCGACGTCGGCTTTCCGGATGTTTTCCACGCTTCCCAGCTCTGCCAGCAGGGCATTTCTCTTTACCGGCCCCACTCCCGGTATCTCGTCCAGGACCGATCGGAGTTTTCCTTTGTCCCGCAGTCCTCTGTGATAGTCTATGGCAAAGCGATGGACTTCTTCCTGTATAGTCCCGATATATTTGAACAGCAGCGGGAATCTGCGCAGTTCCTCTTCATAGAACCGTCCATTTCTTTCCCATACCAGTGCTCTCGTACGGTGACTGTCATCCTTAGCCATCCCGAATACCGGTATTTCGATATTCATTTCATCCATCACGGCCCTGGCCGCCGCAACATGTCCCCTGCCTCCGTCTATGAGGAATGCATCGGGCATGGTGCTGAATCCCGGGTCGCCGGCCTCAGCCCTCTTCAGCCTTCTTTCAAGGACCTCCTGCATGCTGCCGTAGTCGTCGGAAGCCGCCGCCGTCCTGACTTTGAACCTTCTGTATGATTTTTTGTCCGGTTTGGATCCGGTAAATACCACCATGGCCCCCACAGTGTCCACTCCGTTGGTATTCGAGATATCGTAAGCCTCGACTCGGTACTTTTGGCCGTCATATCGGCCGCGGTCGCCATATACGGACAGTACATCGTGCATCTGGCTTCCAAGAGCAGTCTCCCGTTCCTGCCTGTTTTTCTCCCTGGCATCGATGGTCTTGGTCATCTCCTTCACATCTTTGTCCGCCATGTCCAACAGTGCCTTCTTTTCACCTTTTTGAGGCGCTGTGATAATGACCTTCCTGCCCCACAGATCCGACAAATACTCTCCGGTCATTCCAGTTTCTTCCGGCAGCTCTTTCAGCAGTATCTCCGAAGGGCCACCCGCCTGTTCGCCGTAGTGCAGCTTTAGAAAAGCACCTATGACGTCTCTGCTGCTGTCTCCCGGTCCACGGGCCATCTCGTATGTCTCTCTCCCAGTCAGCTTGCCGCCCCGTATGAAAAACAGGACCACGTGCCCGTCTCCGGCAGACAGAACAACATCCATATCCTTGTCCGCCTTCAGCACGACTCTCTGTTTTTCCGACAGAGACTCCGCAGCCCGGAGATAATCCCGATATACCGCCGCCTTTTCATAGTCCATTTTCTGGCTGGCTTTTTCCATATTCTCTTTCAGGTAGTCTGTTATCTTTCTGTTTCTGCCTTTCAGATAATCCAAAGCCGATCCCACACGTTCAAGATATTTTTCCCGGTCCACTTTGCCGGTACATATCCCGTCGCACTGCCCGATATGATAATTCAGACAGGGGCGAAACCCTTTCGTGAATTTCTGCGCCGAACACCTTTTCAGTCTGTATATACTGTTGAGCAGATCGATCATCTGATTGACCGCTCCTGCATCGGAGTAAGGCCCGAAATATCTGTCGCCCTCTCTCCCGATCATCCTGGTCTTCAGTACTCGGGGGTATTTTTCGCTGGCAGTAGTGATCTTGATATACGGATATGTTTTGTCATCGCGAAGCAGGACATTATACTTCGGCCTGTATTTTTTTATGAGATTGCACTCCAGGATGAAAGCTTCCATTTCACTTCCGCAAGTAATGTATTCAAACTCCGCTATATGTCCGACCATGGCTCTGACCTTTCGGTCCATATTTTTCGACGACTGGAAATACTGGCGCACACGGTTTCTCAGCGATATGGCTTTGCCTACATATATCACCTGCCCCAGTTTATCCTTATGAATATAAACTCCCGGAGAAGCCGGGAGTTTTTTCAGGTTTTCCTGTATATCGAACATTTAATAAGGCCATTCCCTTCTCTGCTTGTCAGCACGCTCGGCGGCTATTTCTCTTGCTCTGTGTTCTCTTGCCTTTCGTTTTTCGAATTCCTGTTTTCTCTTTCTTTTCTTTCTGCCCGTTCCCCGCATTATCAGCAGGATGATCAGCAGCAGCACCACCGCACATATTATTATGAAAGCAATATCCGAAATATACCAGGCAGACCACGGACCGCCCTTCTTTACCGTCTTCGTTATGACTATATCTGCGGTACCTGTCTTTTCCCCGTTTTCATATATATTTACCACTCCGACTTTGGTCCCTTTTTTTATCGGAGCTTTGACATTGCTGTCCAAAGACACTTTTGACTCAGCCACGTCTTTGCTGGCCTGTTTTGGCAGCGTGGCGTAAGCACCGCCTGCAGCTTCGGTCTGTACGAATGTGTTGTGTCCGTATTTTACCTTCACTCTTCCGCATTCAGCGCCTTTATCCATCAGCTTGTATGTATAGTAATTGTCAAATCCGTAATCCAGCATGGAAATGGCGTTGGAATACCTTGCCAGGTCCGTCCCCGCATCCATTACTACTGCGATAAACTGCGTTCCGTCACGTTCTACAGCCGCAGCAAGACAATAGCCGCTGGCATTCATGAATCCGGTCTTTATTCCTTCTGCACCCTCGTATTTTGGAGTCCTTGTCTGACCGTTCACTTGTATTTTATGCTTGGTGTCATACAACAGTTTGTTTGTGCTCTTGAGTTTTCTTTCCTTGCTCATATTGGTCTGCGGGATGGTATACTTGGTCTTGCATACGATTTTTGACAAAGTCTTGCTGCGCAGTACCTCACGCGCAATTATGCTGATATCTTTTGCTGTAGTTATATGGCTGGTACTCTCCACCAGTCCGTTGGGGCTGATATAGTGAGTGTCATTCATGCCTAGCTTTGCGGCCTTTTCATTCATCAACGCCAGAAAGCTGTCTATATTTCCTGACACCTTGATGCCGAGAGCCACAGCCGCATCGTTGGCCGAATAGATCATTAGTGCATTGAGCAGCTGCTCCACAGTGAAGACTTCGCCTTCTTTCAGCCCGATGTTGTTTCCCGTAATGCCGACAGCCTCCTTAGGTACTGTAACAGTATCGTTCATGTCCAAGTTTTCCACCACCAGAAGAGCCGTCATCATCTTTGTCAAAGAAGCCGGCTGCATTGCTTTTGTACTGTTGCTTTCGTACAGAACTTCGCCGGTCTTAGCATCCATAAGAAGAGCGGCTCCGCAGTCGGTCTTCGGCGGGTCATCCTCAGCCGCAAAAACAGGTACTGCCTGAACAACAAGCAGTACCATCAGAATTATTAAAATCGATATAGATTTTTTCTTCATTCCCTCACTCCAAAAAAGTAGTCCGCCAGCTCAAATCCGCTGTCAAAATATTTTCCTGTCTTTCCGGATCTTTCATTGAATCCTCTGGTTTCGTCTTCATCTTTTACATCGCTGCTCCTGAAGATCACGAAAGGAACAGGATCTGACGAATGAGTCCTTATGGCCAGCGGCGTTCTGTGGTCGGGCACCACCAGCACACTGTAATCATCGCCCAGCCCTTCCAGACATCCGCATATCGGTTTTACGATCTTCTGGTCTATATCATGAAGACATGTGATCTTGCCGTCCATATCTCCCTGATGGGAACATTCATCCGGTCCTTCCAGATGCATGTACACGAAATCTTTTCCGTCGTTGAATTCTCTTATTGCCGCTTTGGCTTTTCCGTCAAAGTTGGTATGGAGAGTACCGGTCGCGCCTTCCACATCCACAGAATCCAGTCCGGCGCATATGGCGATCCCTTTTATGAGATCCACCGCCGAGATAGCCGTGCCTGTGATGCCGTATTTGTCATAGAAGGATGATAGAGCAGGTTTTGTTCCCTGTCCCCAGATCCAGATCGTGTTGGCCGGGTTCAGGCCTCTCTTTATTCTGTCCTTGTTGACCGGATGATCCTTCAGGATCTCATAGCTCTTTTTCATCATTTCTGCAATGAACTCGCTGCCTTCGCCCTTCGGCATGTTGTCACCTACCCGCTGCCCCAGGACATCGTGAGGAGGCGTAAGCTGAAAATCCGTCCTCCCGTTGTGTACTATCATGCAGTGACGATAGCTGACTCCAGTATAGAAATGTATCCTGTCACTGCCAAAAGCATCATTTACAGCCTTTATCAGCTGATCTGCCTCTTCAGTCGTAATGTCCCCGGAGCTGTGATCCTTTATGGTCAGATCCTCGTAATCTCCGTCGCCCTCCAGCGTGATTATGTTGGTCCGGAAAGCCACATCTGTATCAGACATGTCTATGCCTATACTGGCTGCTTCCAGCGGAGATCTTCCCGTCAGATATACAGCCGGGTCATATCCCATGACTGACAGATTGGCAGCATCGCTGCCCGGCGCCACGCCCGGCGGTATAGTCTTTACCGTCCCGACTTCTCCTTTTGCGGCCAAACTGTCTATGAACGGCATGTCCGCCACTTCCAAAGGAGTTTTCCCGTTCAGTCTATCTACGCTGTCATCTCCCGCACCGTCGGGAACCACTATTAAATATTTCATTTATTTTCTTCCTCAAACTTTTTCATGAATGCTATGAGAGTATCAACGCCTTCTTCCGGCATAGCATTGTATATGCTGGCTCTCATTCCTCCGATGGACCTGTGTCCGTTCAGATTATGCATGTTCTCTTCTCTTGCCGCTGCTACGAATTTCTTGTCCAGGTCGCTGTCTCCCGTTACGAATACTACATTCATTAGAGATCTGTCTTCCTTTGCCACCGGACAGTTGTACAGATCGCTGCTGTCGATATAACTGTACAGTTTATCAGCCTTTCGCACATCCAAATCATGCATGGCTTTGACTCCGCCCTGTTTGATCAGATGTTTGAACACTTCGCCTGCCACATATATGCAGAAACACGGCGGCGTATTATATGTGGAATCATGATCTGCATGTGTTTTGTAATCCAGATATACAGGACACTTTTCATCAGCAAAACCTATAAGATCTTCTCTGATGATCGCGATCGTCACTCCCGCAGGGGCTACGTTTTTCTGAGCCCCGGCATAAATGAGTCCGAACTTTGATACATCGATCTCTTCAGACAGTATGCATGAAGACATATCCGCCACAAGAGGGATATCTCCCGTATCAGGAATGTAATCATTGAAATGCGTACCGTATATCGTATTGTTGAATGTTATATGCACATAATCCGCATCCGGTCTGAAATCTTCCTTTCCGACTCTCGGGATATATGTATATGTATCTTCTTCAGAACTTGCAACCACCTTAACGTCTCCAAACTTGGATGCCTCTTTGGCCGCCTTCTTTGCCCATGATCCGCTGACGATGTAGTCTGCTTTTTTTGATTTTCTCATCAGGTTCAATGCCACCATCGAAAACTGCAGCGTGCCGCCGCCCTGTAAAAACAGGATCTTATAGTTGTCAGGCACCTTTAAAAGTGTCTTTAGATTTGTAGTCGCATCTTCAAGGATCTTGCTGAATTCCTTGGATCTGTGGCTCATTTCCAATACGGATTCACCGCATCCGTTGTAGTTTGTCAGACCTGCCGCAACATCTTCCATTACTGAAAGGGGCAGCATCGACGGTCCTGCCGAAAAATTGTATGCTCTTTTGCTGTTCAAAACAGTCACCTCCATTAGTTTTACTTGATTCAAGAGAATATTATATCACTCTTTTTTTGCCATTGCAATAACTCAGATACATGGTATAATCCAAAAGTATAAAAACATTGCTGAAGAAAAAGGATATGATTGAAATGAAACATGTAGGAGAATTATTTACCGGCGACCAGATCGAAATGCTCTTGAAGAAAAGCCTTAAGATCCTGCTGGAAGAAAAAAAAGATGCGACAACGGCCATGCTGAAACCGAAATTTTACAGCTATGACCCTGAGACCCGATCTTCGACCCTGGAATTCCCGGTCCTGGAATGGGAGCTGAACGGCAACAAAGTAATGCACGGAGGGAATATTGCTTCGGCCTTCGATGTAAGCCTGGGCATGCTTGCGAATGTTGTATCCAACAACCATTTTGCGCCGACTACCAACCTGTCCATAAATTATATCAAGCCCATACATTTTGAAGATTCACTGCTGGTCACGGCAAAACTGACCTCCATAGGCCACAAACTGATCACTCTGTCCGGCGAAGGCCGGCTGAAAAGCAGCGGCAAGATCGCCGCTACAGCCATGGCCACATATACCATCGCAGCGAAGCTGCCTGACGGCTCCGACGGATCTTCCTACCGGCTGTAGAACCAAAGAACATGCTTATATGAAAAAACTCTGCGGGACATATATCCGTCTCGCAGAGCTTTTTATTTATATGCGCTTATTTTATTATTCTCACTTTGATGATGCCGTCGATGGCAGCTATGCTGGCTTCCACTTCATCCACAGCCTCTGCCTTCAGGCCTGCTGCGTCCATCAGTGTGCATGCATAATCTCCCTTGCTGGCATTAGTCATATTGTCGATATTGATGCCCATATCCGCCATCATTCCTGTGATGCTGCCCAGGACCGAAGGGATATTTTTATTCAATATGCATATCCTTGTATCTTCGCTTGAAGACGGCTCCAGGAAGCACTGAGGATAATTTACCGAATTGACTATGTTGCCGTTTTCAATATAATCCATCAGCTGCTCTGCCGCCATGATCGCACAGTTGTCTTCCGCCTCGGCGGTGCTGGCTCCCAGGTGCGGCGTTGCTATGACGCCTTCTTTGTTTATGACAGTATCATTCGGGAAATCCGTAACATAATATTTCAGCTTGCCTTCCGAAAGAGCTTCAAGGACCGCTTCATCATTTACCAGAGTATCTCTTGCAAAATTAAGCAGTACCGCTCCATCCTTCATCTGTGCAAAACGTCTTGCGTCCATCATTCCCTTTGTGTCTTCCATTACGGGAACATGTATGGTCACGTAATCGCACTGCGGCAGCAGCGCCGCAAGATCGGCCACTACCGGGATGGATCTGTCCAGCGCGTGAGCCGATTTCAGTGAAATAAACGGGTCGTATCCCACAACGTTGAGTCCCAGATCATGAGCTGAATTGGCGACCATGACGCCGATAGCTCCCAGACCGATAACTCCCAGCGTTTTCCCGGATATTTCATTTCCCGCAAACTGACTTTTGCCCTTTTCTACAGTTTTCTTGACATCTTCTTTCAGTCCCCGAGCCCATGAAAGAGCGGAAGGAATATTCCTCGATGCCATGAGCATACCTGCAATGACCAGTTCCTTTACCGCATTGGCATTGGCGCCGGGTGCATTGAACACTACTATCCCCTGCTCCGCACACTTGTCCAGAGGGATATTGTTCACACCTGCTCCGGCTCTGCCTATTGCCATCAGATTAGATGAAAAATCCATCTCATGCATGTCGGCGCTGCGAACGATGATGCCTGCTGCCTCTTCCAGGTTTTCAGAGATCGTATACTGATCTCCCAGCCGGCCAAGTCCTACAGGCGATATCTTGTTCAAAGTTGATATTTTATACATTTTTTTACACCTCTTCGTTTTAAAATTCCAAATAATTATATCACTTCAATCTTACTGCGTAAAGTTCAGTCCAAAAACATTTCGTCTTTGCCGCCGGTCGTATCCATCCATACTTTGTTGAGAAGTATCCCCAGGCACAGTACCCACGCCAAGAAGAAAAACCAGAACATTATAGCTACGATATTCCCCAGTACGCCGTATATGATATTATAGTCTGCGATCCTGGTCGTATAGAACGAGTATATCATGGTCACCAGAACAAGACCTACCGAAGCAAAAATACTACCCGGCAGCACCTGTCTGAATTTTATCTTGTCTGTCGGCATTATATAATAGCTGTAGCTTATCAGCAGAAAATAGAGCAGCAGCGCCACCGGCCACCGCAATGCCGTCCATATAGCTGCGCTCCATCCCAGCAGCTCGATGATTTTTCCTCCGAATACCAGAGCGACCAGGGCCAGCACTATTATGATCATGAACAGCAGCATATTTACCACTGCTCTGAACCTTTCGCGCCAGTAGCCCTTCCCCGTCGACTTTCCTTCAGTGAACATGAAATTAGTTATTCTCATCATTGAAAACTGCGCACGGGACGATGCCCATATAGCTACGAAGATATATATAAAGTTGCTGAATCCGGCCGTTTTGTATGTGAGGATCTTATTAAGCTCATCGGACACCGTGCCCTTACTGTACTGAAGCAGCCAGCCGACAGCATCCTCCAATGAACTTTGAAATATATTTGCCAGGACCTGAGAGAGAAGAATTATGATAGGAACTATGGACAGCATAAAATAAAAAGACAGCTGTGCAGCAAATCCCTGATAATACGGATCCCTGAACTGCTTGATGCCTAATGTCACCATCCTCCAAAATCGATTTCTTTTCATCCATTAACTCCTGTTTTTCAATAGTTCCCGCAATTTTCTAAGAGCATTCCCCCTGTGGCTGATTTTATTTTTATCGTCCGGGTCAAACTGTCCGAATGTTATATCGTATCCTTCCGGAACAAAAAGAGGGTCGTATCCGAATCCATTGGTCCCCTTTTCCTCTAAAACAAGGTGTCCTTCCACTTCGCCTCTGGCCACCAGTTTTTCTCCGTCGGGCCATATCATAGTAATCACCGAAACGAATCTTGCAGTCCTTTCTTCATAGGGCACTTCTCTGATCAGCCCTTTCAGTTTTTCATTGTTTGCCTCGTCATCGCCGTCATTCCCCGCAAATCTAGCTGAAAATACACCGGGAGCTCCGGAAAGGCAGTCCACTTCCAGTCCGGAATCATCCGCTATTGTGATCTGCCCGCACAGTTTCATTATTTCAAACGCTTTTTTATATGAGTTCTCTTCGAATGTTTTCCCGTCCTCTGTCACTTCGATATCCGGTACTCCGGCATCATCGCGTGTCACTATTTCCATCCCGAACTCACGAGTGATCGCTTCGAGCTCTTTGACTTTATGTTTGTTCTGCGTTGCCGCAACGATAGTATCCATCTACAGCTCTCCGCAGGTCCCCACCGGGATATTTCCGTCAACTGCATTTATTATCGCTTCCGTACGCTCTCCGTCGAACCAGCTGCAGAGTTCTATAAAATCCGCACCGTCTGCCCGAAGTTTCTTTGCTGCGTTTTCCGCCTGGGGCATATCTTTTACAAAAACCGCATGGGTATTGCAGTCATCGCATTTGATATCCACCTGTTCAGGATGCTCCACTCCATCCATTTTCACAATGATCCCGTATTCGGAAAGAGAACTGAGTTTTTCCATCTTTTTCATTTCTTCCGAAGAATAATCAGAATGCACGATCTTTACATCTCCGCCTGTCACAGCCCTGATCTGAGCCGTCATTGCGTCGTCAAAATCGCCGCACAGATTGAACAAAGTAAAATCGTCCGCAACCAGTTTTTTTACCAGTTTTTTGGTTTCATCTATACCGTCGGTGCCGGCTATTATACTGCAGCTTTCTGCATTTTCGTATTTACCGCAGTAGGTATCCGGACTCTGCCCCGGCATGTTGATGATAAAAGCAAATTTAAGCATAGTGTCCTCCTTTAATAACTTGTCTATTATACCATATTTATCCTTTACCTGCCACTATATATGGGGTAGAATAGGCGACGGAGGTAATTTATGAAAATAACAGTACTTGATGGAGAATTGATGAATCCGGGAGATCTCTCCTGGGATGGACTGGCTTCTTTTGGCGAGTTGAAAGTATACGACCGCTCTACGCCGGAAGAATGTGCAGAACGTATAAAAGACTCCGATGTGGTCCTTTTCAACGCAGTAGATATGAACAGGGAACTCATCCTCAGCGGTCCAAAGCTTAAATTCCTATGCGTTACCGCTACAGGCTATGATAATCTGGATATTGAAACTGCCAAAGAGCGGGGAATAGCCTGCGCCAATGCGCCGGATTACTCCACAGAAGCCGTTGCTCAGCACACCATAGCTCTGATGCTGGAGATCACCAACCATGTCGGTCTTCACGAAGAAAGCGTCCGCAGCCATATGTGGAACGAGGATAAGGGCGCCTACTACTGGCTTTCTCCCCTGTCTCTTTTGTCCGGAAAGTCTTTGGGCATAATAGGCTACGGGAACATCGGCAGGAAAGTAGCAAAGATCGCAGAAGCTCTGGGCATGAATATAAATATATACAGCAGGGATCCGGAAGCAGCTGTCGCATCGGATTTTGTCTCACTCCATTTACCGGCCGCAGAAAATACTATTGGATTCATCAACAAAACGACTCTGTCTAAAATGAAAGATGGAGCCGTCTTGATAAACTCCGCACGGGGAGCGCTGATCGATGAAAAAGATGTGGCCGCTGCTCTGAAAAGCGGCAAACTGTCGGCATATGCCACAGATGCGCTGATACAGGAGCCGCCTGAAAAAGATAATGTGCTGGTGGGCCTTCCAAACTGCATCATCACGCCGCATCAGGCATGGTGCCCTGTAGAAGCGCGCCAAAAATTGATGGATATATGCATAGACGATCTGAAAAGCTTTATCGCCGGCGGTACGCTAAACAGACTGGATCTGTGATCTATCGTCTCATTTTGAATTTATGCTGTTTGAAGAGTGGTTTTCCGCTCTTCCTCTTTTTTTGTTTGAACACCCGTCTCCCGAATCCTCTTCTGGCATGTTTTCTCTGTCTCAGGAACAGCAGTATGCCTATGATGATAACAATGACTATGAGTACTATGGCCCATAAGATCATCCCTATGTTGTTCGGCTGTTTGAAGAGATCGATCGGGTTGAATCCTGTCCTGTCAGCAGCTCTGTCATCTGAAACGCTGTATGAAGCTGGGATCACATTGTTTTTCGAGCTGTCGACATATCCTGCAAGAGCCTGCCATTCTTTGACTTCTCTGCCGCCTCTTTTCAGGATCAGTTTGCTGTAATCAGTTACTTCGTTTCCTTTTTTATCCTTCGGCGTGATCTTCATCATACCTGCAGCAATCCCGTCCAGCAGAGAAACATTTCTGATTTCAGCCAGCCCTGTAACGACCCTGTACAGCTGTCCATTATTGATTTTTTCATACTTTCCATTGCCTCTGTCCAGTTTTATATCATATGCCCTGTTCAGCTTCAGCCTGTGGTCGTTGTATGAATAAGACACTCCGCTCATCCAGAGTTTTGCACTGTCATTATCATCCGACAGCGATACATTTATCTCTGCCAGTTTTTTTATTTCCTTACCGGTGAGATAACATGTGACCAGCGGATATCCGGAAGATCCGTCATCTCCCATTCCTATCCCGCATACGTCATATGCATCTGCCGCAGTTACTGTTCCTTTTTTAATGCCTGCATCAAGGCTGTCCGCAGATACTATTGCCGCATCTACCGTCTCATATCTGCTGCCTTCCGCTTTCTTTACTGCTTTTATGAATGAATCGCTGACCAGATCCCCGGCATCATTGATGCCGCTCTTTGCTGTGGCAAGGCCTTCATCATAACTGTATCCGTATTTGTTCATGTATCCGCTGTTGACGGCGGATTTGAATTCGCTGACCAGGGAAGCCGTGTCCGTATCCTTTGCCACGCCGCTGCCTGTATTCTTCAAGTCATAACTCTTTACTGTGTATTTGTCTCCGTTCTTTTTCAGCACCAGATGTCCCAACTGTTCTGTATTTCCTGCAGTACCGACTATTACAGTATCTCCCTCTGTGACGGGCTCCTTTATCTCCCTGCCTTCGCCGGAGCTTATGATCAGGTTTATCTCCGGCACATCTTTGGCAAGATCTTCATCTTCACCGCCGGAAGACAGGCACACTATCATGTCCGCATCTTCATTGTTTTTGATTTCTTTGACCACTTCTTTGGCTCGGTCCGCACTGTCCTGCCAGACCGCACCGCTGTTTGCGGTTTCCCCTGTCGATTTTTCGCCCATCAGTCCAAAGACCGCCATCTTGACGCCGTTCTTTTCAATGACCGTATAATCCGAAACGCCATAATTTGCCCATGCGTTTCGCAGGGCTTTTGACTTTGTCTTCTGCCAGTTGAGATTTGAGCATACCACTTCCGGCATGGTCTTCGTGAAAGTCGTTGTTGTCTCTGTTATATATGTCTGGGTGTTGTATTTTGTAGAGGTCGTCTTCTTTGTTTCCTTTTCCTGCGCGGCCCTGTTCAGCATCTTTGCAAGTCCGTCCGCCCCATAATCGAATTCACTGTTTCCCAGTCCAACAGCATCATATCCCAGGCTGCCCAGCATCCGAAGTTCCGAAGCGTTCGTTGTATAGATGGTCTGGAAAGGCGTTCCCATTGAAAATCCCCCTCCATCGAGAAGGAATGTGTCTTCATTATCTTTCTCCACATCATCTATCAGAGTCTTTACTTTGGCAAGACCCCCTTTCCCATTTGCCGAGTCCAGATGTGAATGTATATCATTTGTGAAAGCGATGGACACCGCCCCGCCTTCATCTGCCCCCAGGACCGTTGCCGGTGCCGAAAAAACAGTCACTATTAAAACGCATAAAAATACCGCGGTTATTCTTTTCATTGTTTACCTCATTTCATAAATCTTTATTCATTGTATCATATTTCTTTAAGATGTAAAAAGGTTTTCTGCCGGCGCAGGTGTGTGATATAATATAGGATATCGAAATAATCATATCGGGGGAACAACACATGCTGAATATAGCAATATGTGATGATACACAGGGAGATATCAAAAAGACAAACGATCTGCTTTCGGCTTATGCCGGTCTTCATCCTGAAATGGATATCCACGTCAGTTTATTCAATTCATCGGATGATCTTTTGTTTGGATCCGGAGGAAAAGAGCATTACGATCTTTATCTCCTGGATGTTATAATGCCCGGATCCGGAGGGATCCAGCTGGGCAGACACATCCGCCGACGATATCCGAATGCTGCTATAGTATATACTACAGCGTCAGAGGATTATGCTCTGGATGCTTTTTCAGTGTTTGCTTTTCAGTATCTGATCAAGCCGATCTCAAGGGCGGCTTTCAACGACATGATGGACCGGTTCACAGCCGGCCTCAGCGACATGTCGTCAGACAGCATATCTGTTAAAACCGGAGATGAAACTGCAACAGTCTACTTCAATACTATCTCATACATCGAGTGCAGGGGACATCAGATGACTTTCCATATGAATAACGATACCACACTGCAAAGCTCCAGTCAGCGGCTCTCATTCAATGAGTACATCAAACCTCTCCTCGATGACAGCAGGTTTGTCCGTACTCACAAATCCTTTGTTGTCAATCTTGATTTTGTGCACAAAATGTCTGCCCGGGATTTTACTATGCTGGGCGGACAGATGATACCCATATCTCGAAAAAACTATCCGGATATAAAGCAAAAATATCTTGATCACGTTTCTGCAAACATATAGGAGGTCCGTCATGGGCATATACACCTACTTCAACATATTTATACTGGCCATGTTCACGGCACTGGTCCTTTTCCGATTCATTGTCAGCAGATACAGTACCTCTATCACCGTAATTGTTTCTCTGGCTGTGAATCTCCTGGTTTTTTCACTGTCGGCTTTTCTCATATACAGCAACGGCTATGATCTGTCACGGCCCTTCACTTTTATACTGCTGCTGGGCATAAACATACTGCTGAGCATGCGCCTCAGCGTCAATCGTGATTACCGTGCATTCTTTTCCGCAGTCCTTGTTATATCCATGGGGATGGCTGTAGAAAGCCTGGCCCAGGTCATATACACGGCTTCCGGCAGTGCCGCTGCTGCTACGATAATATCCATAGTGGCATACGGCATCACCGCCTACTTTTCTATATCCTGGCTGGCGCCGGTCACCGGGCGCCTGATGGTCGAAATGCCCGGGATATGGGGAAAACTGTGGCTGGTCCCTTGTTCATTCATAGTTCTCCACTTTCTTCTGGCCATTGAACCCGCCGATACATCTGCATCTCCATCTATCATGCCGGCACTGATCGCACTGATACTGATACAGATCTTCATTTATTACTTCATATTCAGTTTTTATCATGATTTCATGAAAGTCCTGAAAGAACGGAGGAATATACAGGCAAAGAATTCTCTCGCCGCCATGGTATCCGACCAGCAGGCGCACCTGCAGGAAATAGAAGAACGAGTTCGTGTTTTCCGACACGATACAAAGCACTATGTGCAGATGCTGAAGTCCTGCCTTGATTCCGGCGAGATCGATGCCGCAAAAAAAATGCTGAAAGCTCTGGATTCCGATATATCAGACAGCACGCATTTGAAGCGCTACGCATCCGAGCCTCTCCTTAATGCAGTTTTATCCAACTACGCCTCCCGTACTTCCGCCGCCGACATACGTATGGATACGCGGATAAGGCTCTTGGAAACACTCCCTGTCAATGAAATGGATTTTTCCATAGTGCTGAGCAATGCTCTTGAGAATGCATATCATGCATGTCTTTCTTTGGCAAAAGAACGCAACCCGTTTATTTCCGTCACTGTGACCTGTGATGAAAGCAGGCTGTTTCTGGAAGTGAAAAACTCATATTCCGGCACCATATTTTTTGATCAAAACGGGAAGCTTCCTGTTACCTTTGACGAAAACCACGGCATAGGGACCCGCAGCATCTCTTCTTTTGCGGAAAAAAACGGCGCCATTTTAGACTATAATACGGATGATGGTATTTTCACCATGCATATGCTATTATATATAACTGAACAGGAGGTCAAAAAATGAAAATATTGATAGTAACTTACAGCTGCAAAACAGGGATGAGAGAAGAATTCCTGAAAGCCATACAAAAAGAAGGAATCGACAAAGCCAGCCGCAGCGAGAGCGGGAACATCAGGTATTCCTACTTCCGCCCGGTGGAGGAAGGCGATACCCTTCTCCTTCTTGAAACATGGAAAGACGAAGATGCATTTGAAAAACACTGCGCATCTCCGCACTTCAAAAGACTTGGCGAATTGAAAGAAAAATACGTTTCAGATACCGTTCTGGAAAAATTCAACAAATAACTTTTCCCGCAATATCCTTACAGGGCATCTTCAGAGACAGATGCCCTGCATTTTTTTATGCATCTCCTTCATGGCGTCATATATCTCCTTCATGTCTTCTACGTCCGGGTGATACATCAGAAACAGTTCTTCCATTTTCATCTGCAGTTCATTCATATTTTCCGTCATCAATGCAAATTCATTATACACTCCGCTCTCAAATGCCCGTTTGAAATTCTGGATATCGTAGGCGATGTTCTTTATGGCTTCCGGGGCATCGTTCATCCGCCCGTAGTTTATCGGATCCGGCGACAGTCTCTGCAGATACATGATCCCGTCATCTGTCACCTCATAGAGATACACCGCATCGATACCTTCTGCAACCTTGAATACGACTCTGCCTATGTGGCCTTCCTTGCTTACTATTTCCTTTGCATCCTGCTGACGCAGCAGCATATCGATGCTGTCATCGGTGATTATATTGTCAAACATTTATACCATTCTCCTTTTCATGCATATCTTATCAGCATATAAACCGTTGCAATAGCTACTGTGAAGATCATCGTTGGGAATCCTACTTTCAGATAACTCCTGAAAGTGATCGGGAATCCGTTTTTATCACTGATGCTGGCGACTACTACGTTTGCGGATGCGCCTATGAGAGTTCCATTCCCTCCAAGACATGCTCCCAGCGAGATTGCCCACCAGAGAGGATATGTATCTATCCCGCTGTCGCCCATAGTCTGTATAAGAGGTATCAGCGTGGCGACGAACGGGATGTTGTCCAGGATCGCCGACAGGATCGCCGATGCCCAGAGCAGTACCAGCATGGTCACTACCGGATACCCGGCAGTGGCGTTTATGAGAAGCTTCGCGACACTGTCTATAAAGCCGGTCTCCACCATACCGCCGACGACTATGAACAGTCCCAGAAAGAAAATGATCGTCGGCCATTCCACATCGAATATTATTTCTTCTGCGTTTTGTTTACCGATTATCATTATCACGGACGCTGCTGTAAGAGCTACGACGCTGGAATCTATGCCCAGCTGTCCGTGAAGGACGAATCCGGCTGCGACCAGTATGATCATAACTATGCTCTTTTTCAGCAGGGCGGCATCTTTTATGGCTTTCTTCTCATCCAGCCGCATGACCTCCTCTACCGCCATCTGATCAACATTCAGTTTTTTGCCGTAAACGAATCGCATCAGTCCTACTACAGCAACCAGTATGATTACCGCCGGTATCCCGTCGTTGGAAAGGAAATCCATGAAGTCCAGTCCTGTAGCACTTCCTATCATTATATTGGGGGGATCGCCGATAAGAGTCGATGTACCGCCGATATTTGACGACAGGATCTGCGTCATCAAGAATGGGATGGGATCTACGTTCAGTATCCTTGTAATGGTTATGGTCATAGGCGCGACCAGCAGCACCGTTGTCACGTTGTCCAGCATTGCGGAAAAGACAGCCGTTATGATCATAAAAGCCACCATGATCTTCCACGGATCGCCTTTTGCCCATTTGGCTGCCCTGATGGCGACATATTCGAACAGTCCTGAATTTTTCACTACCGCCACAAAGAGCATCATCCCCAGCAGTACGCCAAGTGTATTGAAGTCGACATGAGATATCGCTTCGTCGAAAGTTATTACATGTGTCAGCAGCAGCAGCACAGCCCCTGCCACTGCAGCTACCGCTCTGTGGACTTTTTCCGTTACAATAGCTGTCATCACTGCAATAAATATAGCTATAGATATGTATATATCCATGCATCCACCTCCCATTCTCACTTATAAGAATAGTATCATTTTTCAGATATTGCTGCAATGCCAATCCGCTTATTATTTCATACTCTTTGCGTATATCTTTCTATATAAAAAAGCAGGGCCTCAGCCCTGCTCCTGATAAAGCTGATCATTTCAGCATTCTTGTATTTGGCGTCTTTGTACCGTCTTCATGATATATATAAAAACCTTTCCCGGTTTTTCTTCCCAGATACCCTGAATCCACCATTCGCCTCAGCGACTGAGCCGGTCTGTACTTCGGGTCTCCGATTTCTTCGTAGAGCACCTTCATAACTGCCAATTCAACATCGATACCGATCATATCCATCAGTTCCAGCGGTCCCATCGGATGATTCAGACCCAGCTTTGCACCGGTGTCTATCTCTTCTATGGTACCTACTCTTCTTTCTACCAGTATGCACGCCTCGTTGAGCATCGGCAGCAGCATCCTGTTTATTATGAATCCGGCTTCATCTCTGGAGTGGATACATGTTTTGCCCAAATATTCTCCCAGCTGATTTGCCACTTTCTTGGTCCGATCGCCTGTCTGGAATCCTCTTACGATCTCCAGCAGCGGCATTACCGGCACCGGACTGAAAAAATGCATCCCGACGAATCTGGACGGATCCTTGAATACGCTTCCCAATGTTGTTATCGAGATGGAAGATGTGTTGCTGGCTATTATAGCCTCTTTCTTGGCATGCTGATCGATCTCCTTCATTATACTGATCTTCAGGTCTCTGTTCTCTGATACAGCTTCGATCACTACGTCTGCATCGTGACATTCCTTTATGTCAGTCACATATTCGATCCTGCTGATTATTCCTTTTTTGTCTTCTTCAGTGATCTTGCCTTTTTTGATCCTTCTGTCCAATTTCTTTTCCAGACCGGCCCTGCTCTTTTCGATATTCTTTTCTGAAATATCATACAGCACTGCCAGCAGATCTTTCTGCGCCACGTTTTCTGCAATACCGGAACCCATAAATCCGGCACCTACAATAAATACTTTTTTGATGTTCACTTGTAAGCCTCCTGTCTATCAAATTTAATATTGTTACCAAAAACATTATACTCCTATATACCCTTGTATAACATGTCTTTTTGTGTATATTTGATATGCTTGAAATGTATATTGATCTAGCTAAAATACAGTCTGCTCTATCGTGATATCGTTCTCCTTTATTTGATCCTCATCATGCCCGTACTTTCTCATGTTTTCCTTCGCGATACTGAGAGCCTTCGCCAGTTTTTCACCGTCGCGCGTTTTTATATTTGTTTATCACTGTCGTTCTGAACAGTTTCCAGTTCTCATCAGGATTTCTTTCTCCGGTTTCCGAATTCCTTTTTCCAAAAGTTATCTCTTCCGTCCGTGCTTCGTACTGGTCGTCTACCGAATATCTCTTCCTGTACTTTTCCCTGTCATCCCAGAATTCATTTTTAAATGACAGACCCTCTTTTTTGTAAGCAGCTTGGATATCTGCGTATTCTTCTGTGCTCTCCATGTCCTTCAACTCTTTTTGCATTCTTTCTTTCAGTTCTTTGTCCGACACCCGATATCCTTTATCTAAAGCATATCTGTACAGTGCTTCATTCTCTGTGATCGAAGCGATCTCCTCTTTCTCAGCCTGCTTAGGCGAATTGCCGGACAGTTCATATTCCTTCACACCGGCGTAATATTCCGGAAATATGCTGCCGGTCTCCAAAGCCTTTTCAATGCTGTTTTTCTGTTTTTCAATTTTAGCCATCTTTGTATGCACAATGTCGTCTTTTGAATATATTACATCATCGACTGCACGTGTCCGAATGCTCAATACGAAAACAGCGGCAGCTATGGCCGCTATTATCACAATATCTGTTATTACTGTTTTTCTATTCAGTGCCCCTGGTTTTGTCATTCAGTCTCTTCCTCACAAAACTTATCAAATAGCTTACAGCCCAGCAGGCAGCCATACCTAAAATAAAAGCAAATCTGCTGTAGCCCGTGATCATCATAGCGATCCAGTTTATATAAAGCAGAAATGAAAATACTGTGGTTTCAAAACCCACCTTAGAAATACTCCCATTCCTTCTTTTTGTAATAATGCAGTATAATATACAGCTGACATTATAGATTATTATGACTGTAAGAAATACATAATTCATTTCTCTGGTTTTGCCTTTCTGTCTTCACAAGTCCTGCAGAAATTGCTGCTCCGATCAGAACAGCAACACGACCTGCCCGGTCTATTTGAATTATACCTAGCAATTCGTACCACATCCTTTCATTGTAATAGCTTATGATAATGCAACATATGATGCGACCGTAATTATTACCACGATCATAGTGCAGGATAACATTTTATTTTTTCTGTGCCGTAATAAATAATAGAAAAATGCAATAAACTCTCCGGATATAACAGCGATATAGAAAGATGCCATGGCAATTCCATTTTCTATTATGCCTAAATGTACTAAAACCGGGAATACTGCTGTAAGGATCCCCAGGCCTATTATTATTTTGATACTCGTATGTCTGATTATATTCATATCCTCCGTACATATATAAAAAAACTGTATTGAAGAAACACTGTTCCCTAATACAGTTCATCATTTTCTGTTAAATCAAGTATAAATTATACGTATGATCATGTCAATGGAATGGTCCGGATTTTCCATAACAGTGCCGACACTTTCTAAGCTAATAGTTTTCTCTTGGTGTCATCCGATCGAGTTCCAGTTTGGAATGCTTACGATCGACATGACGGCTATAACAGAACTGATAACGACCAGTACAGCATTTATTTTATTGGTTAATTGTAAAATGAAATTGAACAACTGAAAAAAAGTGATCCATAAAAGGATTCTCTGGTAGAATTAAGTTACTACATAAAACCTACTAAGGAGGTCACAATTATGGATCAGTTTAATTCTACTACATTTACACCTGACAGGCAACGAGGTCAGCACTTGAAATTTGAGGATCGGTGCAGCATCAAAATCTTCAACAAGCTTGGTTATTCTTTGCGAAAGACTGCCAAAGC
>JAYFPY010000005.1:0-41782 GCA_034927505.1 Eubacteriaceae bacterium | reverse complement strand
GACCTATCTTTGGCACAGTGAATGTGCAGTCCTTTTCGTTGAACCTGCTGCTTTTATCCAGCTTGTCTATGCAGGCTGCGACCCGGCTGATGGCGCTCAGTTCCGCATCGTAGTATCCGCTGGTTTCTCCGTTGAAATCATACAGCCCTTTGATGATGTCTTCCAGCTTTTTTATCATGTCGTCCATGCTGTCTATGGAACCTGTCATGGTGTTGACGGTCCCCTTTGCCTGGGGCGTCATGTTGTTCTTAAGACTTGCTATCGACTTTTGATAGGCGCTTTTCTGTTCTTCCAGTCTTTCTATCTGTTCCTGTATTTCGTCCTCATTTATCTTGTCTCTGTCCGCCGTTATGTTCCCGTCGATGGCCGATATGACCCTTTTGTTCCTGGCTTTTATGAGGGCGCAGACTTCGTTTATCTGAAAGTATATCTCCCCGTACACTTCGCTGAAATATCGCTTTGCACTGACGAGGCCTTTTCCTCTCAAGCTCTCGTCCCCTGCGAATTCCTCTATGGCGGCTTTCGCCGCTCTTGTGTTTCGTATCTCTTCATTCAGGACATCGTTCATGTCGCGCAGCATCCTCTTGGCGCTGCTCTTCTCGATCTTATTTCCCAATTTATTTCATTCTCCTTATTTGCACACACAAAAAAACGTGCCGTCCTGCATCACGTTTTCAATCTTTCCTGTATCGATCCTTTCCCTTCGAATAAGTGTACCAAAACGCCCTGCTATTGTAAAGGGGGACCCTTCTAATTAACATATTATAATTGCTGTCGTATTTGCAGCATAAAGAAATAGCGTAACAGCCTGAACCGTTACGCTACAAAGCATTACTTCCGTGATGCCTCTAAGTTATCCGAACCGATTCCTAACTGTTTAATAATATTACTCGACTCATTCATGTTTAGGTTCAAATCCTATCGTCATATTGTATCTTTTCGTAAAATCTCCAAGTACCTCTCATAAGAGAATGTCCTTGTTCGACCGGTCTTTTGATTTTCTACAAGGATGTCCTTTTCAATTAATGTGTTAACTGCTTTTGCCACCGTATTATACGCTATGCCAAGTTCAACTGACGTCTTTTTTATTTCGATGATAGGATTTTGCTCCAGGTATTCAAACACTGCTGTCAGATTTTGATTCCTTGATATTCCGGTCAGCTTGCCCATACATTCATCGTGAAGCACTGACAATTGATTTATAGTCAAAACCGCATCTTCTGCCGACTCGTAAATTGCATTGAGAAAGAATTTTATCCACTGTTCATAATCGCCTTTTCTTCGAACCTCCGACATACGGTCATAGTATTCGATTCTATTTCGTTTTAAGAAATACGAAATATACAACGCCGGGGCCTGCATCACTTTTTGCTCCATTAAATACAAGGTAATAAGAAGACGCCCGATCCTTCCATTTCCATCTAAGAAAGGATGGATCGTTTCAAATTGATAATGCAAAAGTCCAGCTTTGATAAGAGGATCTGTTTCATCATTTTCTGCGTTCATGTATTTTTCTAAAGCAGACATACATTCGATCATATCCGCCGGTGCCGGAGGAATATATCCGGCGTTCTTCAGTGTACTTCCTGCTCCGCCGATCCAATTCTGTGAAGTTCTAAATTCTCCCGGCGATTTTTCCTGCCCTCTAACGCCGGGCATCAAAACAGCATGGGTTTCTTTTATAAGACGATTGCACAAAGGAAGTTTTTTCAACCGATCAAGTGCAAATTCGGTTGCTTTGATATAATTCACAACATCGCTGATATTCCAATCAGTATTTGCTTCTGCTGCAGGATCCAAAATATCTTCCAAAGTTGCCTGTGTTCCTTCAATTTGCGATGAAAGAAGAGCCTCCTTTCGCACATACATCGATATAAACAGAGGCAATGATGGAATGTTCGATGACAGTCCTTCAAGATATGCCAGTTCTCTATTTGCTCTTATTAAAAGTTTTAAACCTTCTTCATCCAGTTCAACTGCAGGCATTGGCGGCAATTTTGCGGGTAAAAATGACTGATATGTAATTTCTCCCGAAAGATTGCTGATCAACTTTCCGCTTCGATTCTCCAAAGTGCTCCCTCCTTCCAAATTGAAATTATCATCTTAAGTATAGCACTTTGATTTCAGCTTTTCAACTTATTCTGAAATATACAGCATGTTGTTTTCAGAAAATGACGCATTTCTGAAAACGCAGCCACCATCAAACTGCGTTTTTTGACCGAATAATGCAGTTTTACCATTTGCATCTTTGGTCATTCTCCCCACTTGACGATTTTATAGTATTCTTTTGCGGTCACTGCATACACTGCTGCATATATCACGGCAAAAATACCGAATGTTATGAGCGAACAATAAACAAACAGCCCTATATTATCCAGATCGAACATTTGCAGCAGCTGATACATCATATTAGAGGCACCTGCCATATGACATCCCGCAACCGCCAGCGGTGCAAAGAACACTGCCATGACCTGAGAGCGTATGCTTTTTCTAACTTCATCCTTGCTCATTCCTACCTTCTGCATGATCACATACTGATCCTTGTCGTAATACCCTTCCGATATCTGCTTGTAGTATATAATCAGTGCAGCCGCAAACGTAAATGTGAGCCCGAGCAGTACGCCGAGGAAAAGGAATCCACTGGTGAATCCATACAGCATCTCGCTGACTCCAATTCTTGTAGACGGAACGAGATACTCGCCATCTCTTGAAAGAGCCTTCGCTATATCTTTCGACAGTGCGATCGTCTGATTTCCGGATGCATCTGCGTCAAGGAAAACAGAGTAATCTATTTCGATCTCAGCCCCGTCATTGATCAGAGCCTTCGAAACTGTTTTTACAGCTGCAACATCTTTGACAATGAACATTCTATAATCAGTTGCAACCATATTATTCGGCAGAACGGTTTGAAGATGATCAGCACAGTCATACTCCTTCCCCCCGATCTGCACCTTCCCGGAAGCTTTGTTATCTCCAACCGAAATCACCTTGTCGCCGCTGATAGATACCTTTTCTCCTGTGAATCTTTCATACTGGTCCTGCGTAATAAACGCTACAAATCCCAAATTCATGCCGGCGCTGCCATTTCTCGCAGTAAATTTGTTTCCATCGATCTTGACTCTAAACTGTGCAGTCGAATAGTTTCTCACTTTCGAAATCCCAATATTTTCTTTAGCCGATAAATCTTTTATCGTTGAAATGTCTGAATCCAGCGATGATATTTCCAGCCTGTTATAATCCGCCTTTTCAGAAGTCTGAGAACGCACGCATATATTGTCCGGAGTCACAGCATCTATAGTGTCGCTGATCCCGCGCTGTAGGCACACAGTAGTTGAGACTATGACCAGCACCATCGTTGCAAGGATACATATATTGGCCATTCCGACAGCGTTCTGCTTCATTCGGTACAACATCCCCGAAACAGATGTGAAGTGGTTCGGCCTGTAGTAGTATTTTTTCCTTTTTTTGAGTCCCTTCAGTATAGCTACACTGGCAGTCGTAAACAACAGATACGTTCCGATTATTACCAAAACAACTGCAGCAAAGAAAAGGAGTATTGCTTCTAACGGATTGCTTATCATGTTGGCGATGACATATCCGCCGAGCATGCAGATGATGCCGACAACAGTCAGCACTTTCTTTACTTTTGGCTCCTTCTCGCCTTTGCTGCCTCCCTGCAGCAGTTCGATCGGCTTGGACAGTTTGACTGCCATCTGATTCCTTAAAAGGATCAACAGGAAAAAAACTGCGAACAGCACAACGGTAGTTGCCGCTCCCCGAATAGAAATGACATCGGATATAGGGGTGCCGACTCCTACTGCCTTGCAGTAGATCATGAAGACCAGCTTGCTGAAGAGTATTCCGCACAGCAGTCCAACTACCAGCGAGATAACCGTTGTCATACAGTTCTCGAGGAGCAGTATCCTTCCTATATGTTTCTTCTCCATACCTAGAATGTTATACAAACCGATTTCCCTGCTCCGTCTCTTCATCAAAAAACTGTTGATGTAAAAAAGGAATATCAGCGAAAAAATCGCAACGATCCCGCATCCCAGTGCCAGCATCAGACTTATGTACTGCGTCCCTGACAATTTGCCAAGGCCCTTGTTTGTCGCAACATACATCATTATATAGAATATTGCGATGATCCCGCTTGATGCAAGTATATACGGGATGTAGAATTTGTGGTTGTTTTTAATGTTGTTCGCAGCCAGCCTTGCCGCAAAGCCGTTACGCATTGTGGACACCTCCGTTCGCAAGTATCGTGAGTGTTTCGGATATCTTTGCAAACAGTTCTTTGCTGCTCATTTCACCTTTGTATATCTGATGGAACACTTCACCGTCTTTGATAAACATCACACGTCCTGCATTGCTTGCGGCTTTTATACTGTGTGTGACCATGACGATAGTCTGTCCGTCTTCATTTATTTCTCTGAACATTTCAAGCAAACTTTCGGATGCCTTTGAATCAAGTGCACCTGTTGGTTCATCAGCCAAAACAAGCTTTGGCTTTGTGATCAGAGCTCTTGCCACTGCACATCTCTGTTTTTCGCCTCCCGACACTTCATATGGGAATTTTTTAAGGAGCTTCGTAATACCCAATTGGGCTGCTATCGGAGCAAGATCTGCGGTCATATCGTCTATGTTATCTCCGGCAAGCACCCTGGGAAGAAATATGTTGTCCTCCAGCGAAAAAGTGTCCAGCAGATTGAAGTCCTGGAACACGAACCCCAGGTTGTCGCGTCTGAACCCCGATATTTCTTTGTCGCTTATCTTAGTTATGTCTTTGCCGTCGAGCAGCACTTCCCCGCTCGTAGGTTTATCCAGCGATGCGAAGATATTGAGAAGGGTCGTTTTCCCCGATCCCGATTCACCCATTATCGCCACGTATTCTCCGTTTTCAACAGAAAAATTTACATTGCTCAACGCCTGCACCTGATTGCTGCCAAAGCGCGTCGTATATACTTTCTTTAAATTGTTTACTTCGAGTAAAGCCATATTTTCATCTCCTTTGCTGTTTCTCTTCTATCTTTCTAAAACATATGATATCAAAAAAAACAAGACGATGCTCATACATCGTCTTTCATTTTTTATTCATATCTTACATTTTTGTAAGACAGCCCTATCATGATTTTTGTGCCGGCTCCCAGCTCTGACTCTGCCTCTATTGTGTGCCCCAGTTTTTCCGCGGCCATCCTGCACAGGTATAGACCTATGCCTGTAGACTTTTTCTCGCTGCGTCCATTGCAGCCGGTAAAACTTTTCTCGAATATCCTGGGCAGATCTTCTGCTCTGATCCCCATTCCGGTGTCTTCAATGACCAGCGTATCCTGTCTCTCACTGTCCATATATATCGATATACTTCCCGACTTTGTGTACTTGAGCGAATTCGATATGACCTGTGATATGATAAATGACAACCACTTCTCATCTGTCATCACCGACTTATCGATATGCGTATAATCCAGTTTTATTTTTTTCTTTATAAATAGGATCGAATATTTTTTCAGTATGTCTTTGATTATCGGGTCCAGTGGCTGTTCTTTAAAAAGAAAGTCCGTATTCTCGCTGCCGAGCCTCAGGTACTGCAGCAGCATATTCACATACTCTTCTATACGCATCAGCTCCAGTTTCATCTCTTCCTTCCCCGGGATGTCGCCGCTCTGCAGCAGCAGTCCGAGTGCTGATATGGGAGTCTTGATCTGATGGACCCACATTGTATAGTAATCGACCATGTCCGTTCGCTTGAGATCCAACTTCGATGCAGTCTCAGAGATGTTTTTTAAAAGTATGCCGGCTATCGCCTGATATTCCGTCTCTATGTCGTCCGACGGCTCCGGATATGCCATGTTGATATATGGTATGCTATGCCTGATCTGCTCGAGAATGTTCAGCTTTTTTCTGTACCTGTAGAAATCACACACCAGAAAAACCACGCCGAAAAACAGGCTCAGCGCCAGCGCATACATGCAAGCAGCTGCCGAAAGTCCTTCTACCAGTCCCGTGCCGACAAACACACCCATTATTATCAGAAAGTACAAGATGGGTGCTGCTCTGCTTTTTAAATAGTTTTTTATCATCACTCTATTATATATCCCATGCCTTTCTTTGTCTTTATCAGATCCGTGATACCGTGCTGTTCAAGTTTCTTTCTGAGGCGTGTCATATTCACAGTCAAAGTATTCTCATCGACGAAGCTCTCAGTCTGCCACAGACGCATCATTATATCCTCTCGGCTCACAACGCTGCCGCTGTTGCTCATCAAAACTTCCAACATTCTATATTCATTCTTTGTCAGATCCATACGATCATCTCCGTGACTTAAACTGGCGTCATTTACATTCAGCATTATCCCATTGTGTTCAAGTACGCCGGACTCGGCCGGTTCTGCAAAATCATATGTTCTGCGCAGGATCGCCTGTATCTTCGCCGTCAGCACATTCAAGTCAAACGGTTTTGGTATGAAATCGTCTGCTCCCATATTCATCGCCATAACGATATTCATCCCGTCGGCTGAAGATGAGAGAAATATTATCGGTACTTTAGATACTTTTCTTATCTCGCTGCACCAATGATATCCATTATAGAACGGAAGTGAAATATCAAGGATCACAAGATGCGGAGCATATTCCGCAAACTCCCCGATCACATCATTCAAGTCTGAAGCTGACTGAACATCACAGCCCCATGAGCCGAGATGCTTTCCGATCTGTTCTGCTATGACGCTGTCATCCTCGACTATAAAAATCTTGTACATTATTTCCTCCATCAGATTGAAATCATTGTCTCAAGTATATCACTTTTGTTTTGATTTCTCATCTTATTCTGTAATATAGATCGTGTCAAGGTTGATTCTCGCAAGATCAAAAGAGAAAGAATCCGCTACATGTAATTATTGACCCTTTTGAAATCAGCACTGTATGCCACGCCCATTTTGTTATATACTTCAGTTATACGTATTTCAATAACACAGGAGGTATGCAATATGTCAACGCCAAGAGCAATGAGAAAAATCGACAGACAGGTGACTGAACCTGCTTCGATAAATGAGATCATCGAAAAAATGGATGCGATCCGCATAGGATTCTATGACGGAGAGGAAGTCTATATCCTGCCGCTGTCGTTTGGTTACGAGGAGGCCGGCGGCAAATACACATTCTACATGCATGGTGCAAAAGCCGGCAGAAAAGCAGATCTTGTCAAATCATGCAATACTGCAGGATTCGAACTGGACAGATCCATAGAAGTGAAAAACGCTGAGGCAGCCTGCGATCATACAGTGACATTCAACAGCGTAATCGGCCATGGTGCTATCGAAGAAGTCACCGATCCGGCAGAAAAGATCCATGGGCTGAACGCGGTAATGAAGCAGAGCACAGGCAAAGGCGACTGGGATTTCCCGGATAAAATGCTGGAGGCCACCTTTGTAATAAAGCTGACAGCCGACTGGATCACCTGCAAAGTACACGAATAAAAACATCATAAGTTATTTCTTTATTTGGAAAATAAGGGCTCGCACTACGCGGGCCCTTTGGATCTGCACTGCCTTGGATCCGGCTTCACCGATGATGCTGCGTCAGGTATAGTTGTATGTCCGTTTTTCAAGAGGGTATGACATTAAAAAAGCAGGTCCCCTTCCGTCAAAGAAAGAGACCCGCCCGATTGTTTGATTATTGTTTATTCTTGATATATCTTACTTTTTTGTTCCAATTGTTATATTGGAATTGGTCGACTTAGTCTTTATGATTTCCTCAGCTTTCGCCTGCGTACATGTTGTGCCATCGTAATTCACTGTGAGCTTTGTACCTGTATTGGTCGAAGCCGAATCGAAACAGTAGTTATACTGTGTCGGTGCAGCGGTGATCATCATTTCCCCTGTCAAAGCACTGCATCCGGCAAAAGCAGCATTCATATTCGTCACACTGCTCGGTATTTTAGGCGCTGTGATCAGGCTTTCACATTCGAAGAACGTCAAATTCATGTTAGTCACACTGTTTGGTATTTCAGGTGCTGCGGTCAGGCTTTCACACTCTCCAAATGTAGCCTCCATATTGACCACGCCATCCGGTATAGCAGGTGCTGCGGCCAGGCTTTCACACTCGAAGAACGTCGAACTCATGTCAGTCACACCGCTTGGTATTTCAGGTGCTTTCGTCAAGTTGCTGCATCCATAAAATGTAGATGTCATATCACTAACGTTCTTCGGTATCGCAGGTGCCGATGTCAGACCTTCGCAGTCTTCAAAAGTGGCATTCATATACGTCACGCTGTCCGGTATCTTAGGTGCTGTTGTCAAGCTCTCACATTCAGCAAATGTGGAATTCATATACTTCACGCTATCCGGTATAACAGGTGCCTTTGTCAAGTTGCTGCAATCCTCAAATGCGGAACCCATACCTATCACGCCATTCGGTATCACAGGTGCTGTTGTCAGGTCACTGCAGTCCTCAAATGTGGAATTCATATACTTCACGCCGGCCGGTATCACAGGTGCTGATACCAAATTGCTGCACCCCATGAACCATCCGCTGATATTCGTATTTGTCACAGTACTTGCGATAGTTGCTTTTTTTACGCTTGTACGGCTTTTATACCATGGTGGATGTGCAGCAACATACATTGCCTGCGTATTCCCTGTACCTGTTATTGCCAGTTGTCCGTCTGAATAGAGTGTTGCCATGACTGCACCGGTCGCAGTGTCTCTGTCATATCGTTCCGGTTCATTCTGGTTTACCGCTCCGATCTTCCACGAGGCTGTGACTTTTATTGTTCTCGCAGTCAGCGCCTTCGAGTATTTGCCATACACATTCTTCTTTCCGGATTTTCTGATTGCTCTCACTTTGAAAGTATATTTCTTCCCGGCTTTAAGCTTTTTGACAGTATATTTAGTCTTTGAATATCCCTTTACTGTTGCGACTTTTTTGTACTTGCTGCCGGATTTCTTATACACTCGATAATACTTGGCTCGCTTTGCTTTTTTCCATTTGAGACTTATCGATGTCGTTGTCACCTTATATGCTTTGACGCTCTTCACCTGTGCCGGCTTTGCTGCAGCCTGCACGTCTATCGGCATCATCGTCATCGTAAGCATGACCGAAAAAATAACAGCAAGAACTATCTTTGTTTTGCTGCATGTTTTAGTTTTCATAGTACATCCCTCCCTAACTACAAAATCCTCAAACAATCTCTTGCAGCTATCATACTCCAATCTTGCAAGATTTGCAAAAAAAATTCGCAATTTTCAGGAATTATATTCTTTTGTTCTTCCAACTTTGGATTTTATGCGTCCGCCTGACCGTCCCGGCTCTTGTCGCAGCATTTTTTATCAGGGAGAAGAAGGAATAGATTCCTCCTCAAAAAGAGCTGCATTGTTCAATCGAATCGCAATCTATTCCTGCTCCGTCCGGATCATTTTCTATATTTTGCCCGCCGGTCATTATAGCTATTATATCTATTTATTAATGCTATACTTGTATATTATAGTTATTTATGTTATAATGCACTTCTCAAAAATGAGGTAACAAAAGGAGGTAAACAAACAATGAAAGAAATAACGATCACGAACGCCAATCAGAACTTCACCGGAATGACCGGGAAGGTGGACAAAGAAAAAATGATGGCCATAACGAAAAACGGCAAGCCCAAATATGTGATCATGACATACAAAGAGTATGAATTGAATCTGCAGCCGGTCCATAGTCAGAAGATCATCACAAAAATGAAAAGAGAGCCCCTGTGGGCTTCTCAGGGAAAATGCATATATTATATTGAGACGACTGAGGACAACATGATCGTAAGAGGAAAATATATTGCAGAAGACGGACTGGTCTCCTTCATAAAAAACATATACGACCTGTACAAGGTCTCCCCGATAATGGTCGATGACGAACTGGTATTCCGAGCCATTGGGTATCCGATGGAAAGCTATATGGGAAGCAAAAGACGTTTTTCCGAACAAAGCGAGGAAAACAAAACCTTTGCAGAGACCTGCGAGAAAGCAGATCCGGCCAGGCTCCAGAAAATAAAGTTCATCACCGAAAAGCCGCTGTACAACGCACCTACCCCGGCCCAGATAGCTGCTTTCGACGCGATCGAAGAAAACGAGCCGGTATTCATCCGCCTAAACGACTGACATTTCCTCTCACTAGCTCAACTCCCAGCGCCCCGGCAATTATCAGCAGACCTCCGATGATCTGCATCACCGCCAGAGTTTCGCCCAGTATCAGGAATCCTGCCGCCGCTGCGATGACAACCTCCAGTGTTGACATCAGACCGGCGGTGGCAGTGCTGACATACTCCGTCGATTTCACATATGCGACATTGGCCACCAGCGTACAGAGGACTCCTATCCCCAGCACATTCCAAACCACATCAGATCCGCCCGGACCGGTCATCACCGATATCATGTGGGGAAAATCAGCTTTGAATGCAAGGAGCAGAGCCGCTCCCAAAAATCCGTACACCAGCATAGCATCCCGCGAATAGGACTCTGCAAAATATCTCGGCACCATTATCTGCAGCGCCAGACATATCCCGTTGAGGATTCCCATTATCACTCCCAAAGGATCCAGAGCCTCGGATAATGCAGATCCACTCTTCATCGACAGCATCCCCGAGACCAGCACCGCCCCTGCCAAACACGCTATGGCACCTGCTATATGCTTTCGCTCCAGCTTGTCTTTGAACACTATCTTGCCGATCAGAAGTATCCACACCGGGCTCATGAACATCAGCACAGTCGCCGCCGCGATGGGTATCCTCTGCACAGACATATTGTATGTCAGAAAGCTGAGGCAATACAAAATCGAACCGGATATGAAACAGATGAAAAATCCTCTGACCCCGGTCTTCAGCGCGTCGCGGCTGCTGACCAGTACGATGATCAGATATCCTGCTCCCGCGATGATGCATCTGAGAAAGCTGATGTCGAAATCCGACATCTCTGCCGCGCCCAGGTTTCGTGAAAACACGCCCATTACTCCCCACATTATCGGCGCCGTCAGTGCCAGGAGTATTCCTTTTGTTCTGTCTGTCATATCATCCTTACCAGTACATGTTTTGTCGCCGGCTTCATGTTCATCGTACCGCCGCCCTGGCTTACTATGGTCAGCAGCTTTTCCGGATCCGTCACCACCGTGCCCGCTAGCATGGTCACATTATGCCTGTCGAAAACTTCTTTGGAAAGAGGCGTTGAAGGCCCTGTGATGCACACCTCTTTAGCATCGCCGCAGTGCTCCAGTATGCCGTCGATGGTATTGTTGATGATGGCTGTGGCCGTCACGACGATGATGCTGCACCCGATCAGCTCATCCGGGATACGGTCAGGCTTCAGATAACCGCTTCCCTCCGCCTGCTCGAATATTTTTATTTCTTTTACTCTGCCGTCAAGAGCGCGACGGATAGGCATAAAGTCACCGACCATTCCGACAACATCCGTCTTTTCCGCATCAAAAGCGTCCATGACATTGCCATCGTGTGTATCGGCTCCATCTCCATTCAAGACCGCATTGACCGTTGCCAGCCCATAAGCCGATCTCAAAAGGTCTGTGCTCCCTGTCCATGCCATCAGCTCCTCTGCCTTCCTTCCTGAAAGAGTGCCCGCTTCCGAAAAGACACTGCACCCCATGCCCAGCCTGCCGCGAAATGTATAAGCCATCCCGCACCGTCCGTCCTCCAGCTGCACAGCCGTATATCCCAGCCCGGCCACGGCCTTCTTTATCCTCGATGTTTCGGCCCTGTACTTTTCATCCATGGCCTGCGCAATCAGTTCTTTAATAATCATTATATATACTTCCTTTTACATGCTTCATTCTGCATGTTTCTCTTCATGTTTCCTCTTGCATGTTTCCTCTAAAAGCATTATATCATAACCGGCCTTTTCATCACACCGAGCCATGACAGGTGGCTAAAACTCATCACTTGGCTGAAAATGCCGGCCTGATGAGTCGCCAACTAAAACACAACGGATATTTATCGGATCGAACAAGGTAAAGCAAGAGAAAAACTCATCACTTGGCTGAAAATGCCGGCCTGATGAGTCGGTTGCTCTGCCATAAAATGGCTCTAAAATACTATATCAAGATATTTAGCATAGACTTGGCAGTTATGCCAATTACTCCCTATCATCAGCCGTCCAAAAAACCGACTTTGATGAGTTTTCATCCCCTCCTCACAGCAAAAAATCGATTTCATCAAGTCGTTTTCAGCCAGCAGACTCATCACAGTGCAAAATATATGCAAGTGATGAGTTTTCGATTGCCCACAGTAGTTTTAAATGAAGCCTTAGATGTTTTAACCGAAGCCATAATTTGAGCTTTCGAGCAGATCAGCGGATCTCATGGCTCTTTGGTTGCAAACTCGATCGTAACAGCTACCGCTCCATCATAATCTTTGAGCATGGATGGACTGTAGTAAGTCTTTGTTGCTGTTTCTGCCATTGTACAGCCTTCTGATTTGCTGTATGCATACATTGCCAGAACATTTTTCTTTCCCGGCTTTATCGATTCTTTCTCGTGCATCTGCGTCATTACATTCAAATCTTTATTTTTGATATACTTGCTGCAGTCAGGTATCTTAAATGTTCCGATACCATTTACAAAGCCGCCT
Source organism: Eubacteriaceae bacterium (assembly GCA_034927505.1). GTDB lineage: Bacteria > Bacillota > Clostridia > Peptostreptococcales > Anaerovoracaceae > RUG100. The sequence goes on along the minus strand of JAYFPY010000005.1, from coordinate 29,176 downwards.
TTTTCAGGACTGAATGATACATACATAACAGTTTTTTCTTCAAGGTTTCCGCCTATGCCCGCCATCTGTTCTTCATTCCATTTTCCGTTTTCAAGCTTTTCGGTACATATGTTTACGGCCTTTATCTTTTTGGACCCCTCCGAGCGTATTTCGTATGTCTGCCCCCATTGCCCCTGCGTCAGCTCCAGGACTTCCTGGATTTCCTTGCTGAATGTTTTCGGCCCTATTTCCATTTCACCGACTTTACCCTTGTTTTCTGAAATCACATCCGGCAGCCAGATACAACCGATCAAAACCAGATTCACTACACTGATCACTATTGCTGTTGCCGCTGTTACTTTTATCTTTTTCATTTTATTTCCTCTCATTCTTTTATCTTCACCGGTCCGAATTTACTGATCGGCCACAGCCTCAAAAAAGCCACGCCGGTCACACCGTCAACAGAAACAGTTCCGATCTCTTCACTGCGGCTGTCTCTGCTTTCCACCCGGTTGTCGCCCATGACATAAAGCCGGCCCTCCGGCACCTTGAAACCGTCCACGTCTCCCGGAGTATATCCGTCCCTGGTATAATCCTGATTTTGCTCTTTACCGTTTACATATACTTCGCCGTCCTTGATATCTATAACATCCCCGGAAAGCCCGATGACTCTCTTGATGTATAGTTCTTCCTCACCGTCAACAGTCGTCGGGAATACAATGATCTGCCCCCTCTTGGGCTCCCCGAACCGATAAGCCTGTTTTGAAGCAAGCAGGTAATTGTTTTCCTGCAGCGTCGGCGTCATAGACGTTTGCTTGACTATTATCGGTTTGATGAAAAATGTTACAGCCAGCACTATAACAAGTATTATGATGATGTCCCTTGTTAAACTTTTGATGTTGCTGCCCATACTTTACCTTCCTTATCTGTATGATGTTATAAGATATAATCATTCTTCCTGCATTATTTCATTTAGTTTTTCTGCGACAAACTTGACTCGTTCTTCGAGGCGGACATTTATTTCTTCCGACTGGTCAGTGCTATAGATTAGATTTCCCATATCTTCATCCCATACAACTTCATAATCATCTAATTCATCATATACACGTACAACACTGAACCATATGCCGGTCACCTCATCGACAAGTATTTCACTTTTCATATTGAAGTACTTCTCTAATATTCGACAGATCAGTTCGTTCCCGTTATGATACTCAAATTTCAAAAATACATATTCTGTTCTGTTTTTCTTTTTCTTGTTTTTATCTTTATAGTAGCTTATCTTTCCCACCTTGTTCACCTCCTAATCCAATCCGAATTTCTTGTTTACGCCAGGTCGCGATTGTTGAGAACTTTTAACTATTTCCTTATATATCTCTTCTCCTCTAAACCCTCTTTTTCTCATTATGTAATATGGAATAACGGCTTTCGAAAAAGCCCATTATCTTTTCCTCATCAATCTATTCAATTCTTCCACAACTATATCAAGTCGCCTTTCCAGTCTGTCGTTTGCTTCATCAGACTGATCTTTGCTGAACATGTAGTTGCCAACATCTTCATGCCAAACCAATTCATATTCATCATTTGAATCATAGGCTCTTATAATGCTGAACCATATGCCTGACACCTCATCGACCTTGATTTTATATTTCATATCAAAGTACTTCTCTAATATTCGACAGATCAATTCATTCCCATCATGATAATCATAATTTACAAATAGGAATTCAATCCTATTATATTCATCTTTATTTATATGTCTTTTATACTCGATTTTCATGTCCCAAATACTCCTAATCTAAACCAAATTGTATGTTTACTCCAGGCCTTGACCGCTGTGAGCTCTTGATTATTTCCTTATATATCTCTCGACCTTCAAACCCTTTATCTATTTGCTTGTTCATCGCTTCCTTCCAAGTCATATTAGGATCCGTTTCAAACAAATTCTTACCAGCGTCCCAGTCCTTCATCATCAGCCTTGCTTTTGTTCTGTATTGATTACGCAGCTTGAACGCCTTCTTGGCCTGGCTCTTCAGTGATGCGGATTTGTTCAATTGTTTCAGAATGGTGGTTTCTTTGTTGAGATACCACTTTCTTGCCTCATAGTTCGAAAGATATTTTCCGCCTTTGATCCACGTCAATTTTCCTTCAGTATTTCTTATTGCAATGCCAATATTCTTTGTATATCTCAATTTCGGTATTGCCTTTATCCCTGTCCCTATCGGTACGCCTCCGGTGGCAACATCCACAGGCAGCATGAACACCATGCTCTCCCAGCCGTTTGGCTTTTTCCTCATGTATTTCAGCATCTGCTGATATGACATTGCTTTCTGCCCATTGAGCAGTTTTGATCCTGTCTGCACATACATGTAATAGGTATTCAGATCATGTATGTTTGCGCCTTTGATATCACCGACTTTTTTGTTGTCATCTCTGTTCCATGCATTCTCCAGATCAGCCAGCCATTTCTTTCCTTTGTTTGTGTCGAATCCTGTCCCGTTCCAGCTGGAATTCAATGCCGCTATGCCTTGATCGACCGAGGCCTGCAGATTTTTGCTTTCACTGTACAGATCTTTAGTGTCTCTTTCAATCTCGGTTATCTTCTCCAGCTTTTTCCGGAGATGATCCAGCATCTTTTCAGCTATGCTTATTGCCGTCCTGCTGTATCCTATCTGCGCCTGCGCATATGTCAGATAACCTGCTGCTCCAGGCAGAGAGGACAGCGATCCGTACTGCCTGATATTGCTTTCGTATTTTTCTATACGTTTTTCATTGTCGTTTTTTATCTCTCGATATCTGTCGATTGCTGTATCGATGTCGTCTTCGATCAGCTCCTCGCTGCCCACAGCATTCGCCAGCTTTCTGCTGTCCCTGATCATGTAATCGTTGCACGCCGTCATGCCTTTTAAAACGGTACTGCTTTCCAGGATATGTCTTTTTAGAGATCCCCACGAGTTTCCCTGCAGATCATTGTCGCCTGCAAAGCCTTCCAGTCTACTCACGGTTGCCCGCAGTGCTTCGTTGTCCTTTTCCAAAGCAGATATCATACTATTTGTCTGTGTCTTTATATTTTTTGGTTTGATGACTATCCCCATATCAGCTTTCTCCTTTGATCTCATCATCGATATATCTGAGATCCCGTTCAATTTTTCCCACGCCGTCATTCATCATTTCATTTCTCTTCCGATCCATTTTTATGCACACAGCTTCCATGTCTCGTGTGTACTCAAAAAACTCCCGGTCGTCACGGATGTCCGTTTCAGCCTCCCGGATCATTCGTTTATGTTTTACAGTTTCATCACTGAATTCATTTTCTTCCTTTATGGCCCTTGCCCTCAGTTCATCCGCCTTGTCGTATTGTCTGCAAAGCTTTTCTCTCTTGTCCACGCTTTCACCTCAAAATCTTTCTTTGATCTCGCCGGACAGATCTCGGTCCAGCTCTTCAAATTCAGAACCCAGCTTGGCGATGCTGCGTGCATCTGACTGAAGAGATTCTTTGTATCCGTTGATGCTGCTCTCCTGCAAAGCCATGATCGCCCTGCCCTCTTTCACGGCAGCTATCGTCGATTCGCCGTCATATGTTATATCGTGCTTTTCCAGTTTCGCACTGCTTTCTGATATTCCCGAACTGTTTTTCTCTACGCTCGGCTGATAAGTTTTGAGCTGCATGGTTCCTCTCCTTCGTCCCGGTCTTGTCTCTTAGTAAGCCGCGATAATTGTATGCAAAAAAACGTGTCCTTTGCGCTCACGTTTTCAATCAATGTTATTCTTCTATCCCTCGATTCCCAAATCAGTATATCAAACAGAAAAGGCGCTGTAAAGTGTATAGAAAGAAACACACCGCATCAGATACGATGCGGCATGCTCTCCATTTTTAGAATTTAAAATTATGTGTTTTATCCGAATCGATGTATGTTGTTTTCAGACTCCCCTTTTTACCTGCCATCCCTTTCATATGTCACATTGCCGTCCATGACAGTCAGTATGACTTTAGTATTTTTTATATCATCAGCAGGCACATTGAACGGGTTTCTATCCAGTACAATTATATCTGCCAGTTTGCCCTGCTCCAGCGATCCAATTTCATTCTCTCTTTTATACACCTTTGCAGATCCCATTGTATTGGCTATCAAGGCCTCCGATAATGTGAGGTTTTCTTTGTTATCTACTCCGGCCATGGTGCCGTCATAATTTTTCCTTGTAACAGCGGCGCCGATCCCCGGGAACTGATTATAGTAAACGACCGGGAAATCCGTTCCGAAAGCCAACGTTACGCCTTCATCTTCAAAAGATCTGAATGCCCATTCCCACCGACATCTTTCTTTGCCAAGCCTTACTATCTTCTCATTATGTTCCAGCGGTAAATGCTCACCCTGCATGGACGCAATAACGCTCAGTTCTTTGAATCTGGCGATATCATCCGGCTGTATCGTTTCTATATGCTCTATCGAGTTGATCAGCCCATGTTCACCGTTAACACTGCGTGAATACTCATATGCATCAAGAACCATACTTACAGCTTTATCTCCCAATGCATGGATGCGAACAGGGAGCCCCGCCGCGTTGCCGGCAGCAACACTGGCATTGAGTTCCTCCTGTGTTGCCAGCGGAACTCCAACACCACATGTATCCGGTCTGTCTGTATAAGGTTCAAACAGCAGCCCGGTATATGTCGATGTAACTCCATCCAGAAATCCTTTGAGACCGCTGACTCTAAACTTATCGGAAGAAAACTCTTTTGCCAGTTTAGTTGCCGCGGAAAAATCAGTATGCCCCATAAGTGCAGTATAAATGTGTATCCTGCTTGTTATTTCTCCTCTTTCCGCCATCTTATTGATGACGCGATATCTACTATGGAACATTTCTTCATACTCATCGGCACTCATTTCACTCAGAGCAGTTACGCCCTGCTCCGCCAGTCCCTTCATAAATCCGGTCATTATCTCTTCTATTTCATTATCGGGGAAATCGTACATTTTGTTCCAGGCAATGACCTGAGCATCCGGTTCATGGATAAGCCCATTCATTTCGCCATTTTCAAATGTTCCTACATATCCTCCTTTCAATTTCATAGTTGTAGAGTACCCCGTTTCTTCCAGCGCTTTAGTGTTGAGCCAGCTGGTATGCGCATCTGCGCAATTCATATAAGCTGGTCTATCCGGCACAGCCTCATCAAGGGAGATTTTAGTCGGCAGAGGTTCCCCGTTCCAATTAGCCGGGAACCAGCCAAACCCTCTTATCCTCTTTTCATCCGGATGTGATGCAGCATATTCTTTTATCATATCGATTGCCTCTTCTTCAGAAGATGAAGAAGTAAGGTCTACCATATGATCGCTTTCTGCAACAGCTCCCCACCACATGTGTACATGCCCGTCCACCAGGCCCGGCATTATCAGCTTATCCTGAAAATCATATTCTATAGTGTTTTCAGATTTGTATTTATCGATTTCTTTGCCCCTGCAGACATCAATGATTTTATTGTCTTTAACTGCAACTCCACCTTCAAATGGTTTGTCGCTGCACGCATCAAATATCGCATCGCTCTTTAAGATCATATCTGCATATTCCATATCCGTTCCTTTCTGTTCGCAAAACAGACAAAGCCTGCGTCTGTGAAATCAGACACAGACCTTGTCATTGGTTTGTTTATGTAATTCAATATGTCATGTGTTTATTCTTTTTTCATTTCAAGACTTGTTCCGCGTTTCTTTGCAATAAGCATTACAATGAATCCGATAAGCAGCCAGCAGAATCCGATGATCATTGCAAGTTTGCCAAGATTTACCCACAGATACATGCATATACATATACCAAGGATAGGGAACACCAGATAATTCAATACTGCACGTCCGCCTCTTTCCTTCTTTCGCACCCAATACCATGCGATTACCGAAACCGATACCATCGAGAACCCCAGGAGCGCTCCGAAATTGATCATCGTTGATGCAAGATCCAGATCGAGGAATATAGCAGCAAGCGAAATCACGCCGATCAGTATTATTCCGTATGCAGGTACTTTGTTTCTCTTGCTGACGTGAGCAAAGAATTTCGGCAGCTGACGGTCACGCCCCATACCGTATAAGATCCTTGCACAGGCAGCCTGTGATGAAATAGCACATGCCAGACATGCGGCAATCATTACTATTACAAGAAGTGAAGCCATCCATGATGGTGCGATATGTCCCAGCAGCTGATATGCTCCGTTGTCAGCGTCCATTATTTTCCACCCGTCAGGGAATGATGTCTGGAATATGAACGTTGAAATGACAAAGTATCCGCCTACCAGACAAACCAGCAGGATAAGTGCATTGCCTATAGTCTTGCTCGGGTTTTTAGCTTCCTCCGCCAAAGTTGTAACCGAATCGAATCCAAGGAAGCAGAGGCATAGAATAGCCGCACCTCCGATCAGGCCGCTCACACCAACGTTGCTTAATTCTGATACATTCATCAGGCCGTTGATATCAACACTATAATCATTTGTAGCAATTACCTTTATTGCGTATATCAATGCGACTACTACAAATGCTACCTGGAAAATTACCAGAATGTTATCGACTGTAGACAAAACTCTTACTCCGATCAGATTTACAATCGTTACTGCTGCAATCAAAATGACTATCTGCACCCATCTTGGTATCCCCGGAAAGAGGATCGGGATGAAATTGGCAGCGATTATATAGTTTATCATCGGCAGCAGAATATAATCCAAAAGTATTGCCCAGCCGGCCATGAAACCGACCTCCGTCTTCAGCGAATGCGATACATAATTATACACAGATCCGGCAATAGGAAACGCCTTTACCATCTGCCTGTAACTCAATGCTGTAAAAAACATAGCGACAGTTGCTATCAGATATGCCATTGATACCATACCGTGCGTATTAGTTCCTATAAGTCCAAAATATGAAAAAATAGTGCAGGGCGCCATGTAAGCAGCGCCGAACAAAACGACCGCTCCAAGGCCCAGAGTACGGTTTAATTCTTGTTTATAACCAAATTGCTCAAGGTTATTACCTTTTCCTTTATTATCCATAAAAGTCTCCTTTCTGAGGTTGCCCTCTTTACAGATAAGATAAATAATTCCATGTGTGTACATCACATAATATATATAGAGCAATTAGCATGCCAAACTGGAAATCACCTTATAAACGTTGAAATAGCTGCGTTTATAAGGTGACGTAGTTTGGGCCCACTGTAATTATCAACTTACACATTTGATGTTTGCCCGGCTTGGAATTCGTTTGAATCGTTTGAATTGACTGAAATTTCCGGGCTTGTCGGTGTCAGTGCACGCACACATGCCTATGTAATTATTAACTTACATTCATTATCTTATTCCCAGTCTTTTCATTTTTTGATATAAAAGGGGACGTGCGATCCCAAGATAATTTGCCGATTGTGTTTTATTGCCCTCAAATTTACTCAAGACCTGCAGGAGCAATTCTCTTTCTGAGTCATTGCGAACTTTATCAATGAGTTTATATCCCGACCCTTCTTCCAGAACTCGATCTATATATTTGGAATCGTTTCCCGAAAGTGCCAGATCAAGTGATTTCTTCGTCAGTATATTCCCGGTTTCAAAATTCATGGCACGTTCAACAACGTTCAAAAGTTCCCTGATATTCCCCGGCCAGTTATATGCATATAAATTCGAATACGCGCTTTTTTCTACTGAACTGATGTTTTTACTCATCTGATTATTAAGGCTTTTGATTTTACTCTCCACTATTTCCGGTATGTCTTCGAGTCTATCTCTCAGCGGAGGCACCGTTATTGGAAACACATTCAATCTGTAAAACAAGTCCTCCCTGAAAGTATGTTCTCTTACCATGGATTCCAGACTCTCGTTAGTTGCTGCGATTATCCTTACATCTACTCCGATACTTTCCTCGGCTCCCACGGGATCTATTTCGCCCTCTTGCAGCGCACGCAATAGTTTCGGCTGTAGATCCAAAGGCATGTGATTGATCTCATCTATGAAAAGTGTCCCCTTGTCGGCGAGAACAAACTTTCCCTTTTTGCCACCCTTTTTTGCACCTGTAAACGAACCCTCTTCATATCCAAAAAGCTCTGATTCTACAAGATTGCTTGGGATACCTGCAGAATTCACCTTTATGAACTCACCGAACGCCCTGGCGCTCAGATTGTGTATCGACTGTGCTACAAGCTCCTTGCCGGTTCCGGTTTCGCCTGTAATAAGAACTGTAGAATTTGACGTTGCTGCGAATTCAATTTGTTTTTTAAGATCCTGTACTTTCTTTGACGAACCCAAAATATTGTTTATAGAGTATTTGGTACTCTTGAATTCCCTCATCTGTTCGCGATAATAATGCATTTCATTTTTTACTGACTGCGCATACTTGTCAAGCAGATTATCAAGAGATTCTATATCCTGTATCATATCGTATTCGAGTACGCCCGTTATTTTGCCTTCCTTTTTCAACTGTACCTGTGAGCTCACACTCATCCTTCCTTCAGTAAAATAGAACTGAACATTGAACTGTGAATCGCTGTTCAGCATTTCTTCCATTGTCGATGGCGGGAAGACTTCTTTTATCGGTTTACCTACTGCAGTGTTTTTATCAACATTTATGTAATCCGCACATTGATCATTCAGATAAACACACTCGCCCTTTGTATTTATGACAATAAGACCACATATGTGATCCAAAAATAACTTGTAATCATTCTGTAATTCCATGCTGTCTCCTCCAACTCTATTGATGTCAAATGACATTACAAAAATTATTGTATTCGATTATTTTCTACGCCCTATTATTTGCAGGCCTCTCATTTTTACATGTTCGTCTCGCGCTTCCACCGTCAGATCAGGATCATCTATTGACATATACACCGGTGCTTTCTCCAGGTCATCATAGATATCCATTGAAGGATCGAATCGTTTTAACTGACGCAGCAGCTGCTCTGTGTAACATGTACCGAACATCCTGGCATCTCTTACTCTGTCCACATCAAGAGTAATCGTACAAGCCGAAGGATTATCCCCAGCTTCATATACTATTCCTCCTTCGGGAGAAGCAACCATAGAATGCCCGTAAGCATAACTGCCCAGCCACTTTCCGGTCATATTCAATGAAATGAAATAGCATTGGTTTTCAAAAGCTCTTGTCTGTGGAATCGTTTTACAGACATCATACAGACCTTCCGGATCTATGGCCGGTCTGATCAGTATTTCTGCTCCCCTTAAAGCCAGGTTTCTGGATATCTCCGGGAAACACCAGTCATGACATATCATGACTCCTACTGTAATATCCTTCTCTTCGATTTTGAAAGTCACATATCTTTCACCCCGGGCAAAGCCTTCTTCGACCGGATAATACGGACAGATCTTTCTATATTTATCTATCAGCCTTCCGTCAGGTCCGAAAATCGGTAAAGTATTGTATATTTTTTTCCCATCGGCCGTTTCAACTGCCTCGATCATACTGCCGGGCAAAAAGTATATCCCATGTGATTTCGCAATTGCAGAAAGCCTGTCTGTTACCCTCCCGGGGATCGCATCGCCCGACAATTCACTGACGTCATTTTGAAAATACCGGCCTACAGCCATTTCTGCTCCTACAATAAGCTCCGGTCTGTTCATCCCATTCATCAGCTCGTCTACATCGTTTTCTATCCTTGCAAGGCAGCTTTCGAAATCCATTTTCTCTCCGTTGCTCTGCATTATTCCAATATTTATATACCGCCTCACATTATCCAAAACTGCACCGCCATTTCCATGTTACAATATTACTCTATAATTGACATATTAAGTATTTCTCCGTATGAATCCACCCTCCTATCTCTGTGAAACTGAAGGATATCTCTCGCTCTCTTGATTTCATCCAGATCCAATTCCGCAACAATCACATCTTCTTCATTACGTTTGCCTTCTGCAATAACAGTGCCCCATGGATCCGAAACAAAGCTCCTGCCGTAAAAATCCATATATCCGCTGCCGTCCTCCGCATCTTCACGTCCTACTCTGTTACATGCACATACATAAAAGTTGTTGTGTATACCATGCCCCCTTATTGCATCCATCCAGGTCTGTGATGTATCAAGTTCGGGATTATCGGGTTCAGAACCGATTGCTGAAGGATAGAAAATAAAATCAGCTCCTTTTATCGCCAGAATCCTTGAAGGCTCGGGGAACCATTCATCCCAGCATACCAGTACTCCAAATTTTCCATATTTTGATTGGAAAACTATATAAGGTGAATCCCCCGGCGTAAAATAATATTTTTCAAGATACTGAGGTCCATCCGGTATATGATGCTTTCTATAGTTCCCTAAAAGAGACCCATCCGCATCAAATACGGCAGCAGAATTGTAATATATACCATCCATAGCATATTCGTAATAGCAGCTGATAATGACCACATCCAGTTCCTTTGCAAGGCCTTGCATCCTCCGGTTAGTAGGCCCGTCGACAGGCTCGGCCCAGTTATATTTATCACAGTCTATAGTCTGCGCAAAATACTGCCCGTTGAACAGCTCCTGTGTACAGATGACCTTTGCACCTGCTTCAGCCATCATTCGTATCTGCTCTTCTGCTTTACTGACGTTATCGGATCTGTCAGCTGCACATCGGAATTGTGTCATTCCTATTTTTACTTTTCCTTTTTCCATGAATTCCCTCTTCTCTGTTTATATATAATTGCATATTCCTGCAATTAAAATATGCAATTTATATGCCGCTTTTAAAGCCGTGGTTTTCCAACAGTTTCAAGGCACAAGAAGAATGGGTGTAAGCATGCACTTACACCCATCGGCGTCTAATATTCAGATATTTCTTTATTTTTCAATATTTATCCATGTGTCAGTTTATAGCAACACTGTCAGTTTATACTCACAGCGTTATGCCTAATCTTTTCATCTTTTGATACAGCAAAGATCTTGAGATTTTTAAAAACTTCGCCGCTTGAGTTTTATTGTGATCAAAGTTTATCAGCGTCTCATTTATCAGCTTTCTCTCAGCTTCTCTTTTTATTCCTTCTATAGGGTTCTCCACGCCTGTCAGCTTCTCAAGATTGATTTTACTGTTGTCCATTCTAAAATTGAAGTATTCCATATGCAATACTTCGCCCTTCGCATAATTCATTGCTTTTTCGATCCAATTATGCAGTTCCCTGACATTGCCCGGCCAGTCATACTCCTGAAGTTTCTTGTATACCTTTGGATCGATCTCCGTTATGTTTTTCCCAAGTTCACTGTTAAGTTCCTTTATTTTAGCCTTGACCAGTTCAGGAATATCTTCAAGACGTTCTCGCAAAGGAGGCACTATTATTGGAAAAACATTGAGTCTGTAATACAGGTCTTCACGGAATTCTCCCGATTTCACCATCTCGTACAGGTCCTTATTCGAAGCAACGATCAGTCTTATATCCACCTCGATATCTTCCTCACCGCCGATCTTGGCAACTTCGCCTTCCTGCAGCGCTCTTAAAATCTTTGGCTGCAGAGACATGGGCGCCTGTTCGATTTCGTCAAAGAACAGCGTGCCCTTATCCGCCAGTTCGAACTTTCCTCTCTTCCCGCCTTTCTTTGCACCGGTAAATGATCCTTCTTCATAGCCAAACAGCTCCGACTCAATAAGATCGTTCGGCATCCCGGCAGCATTCACTTTTACGAATCGATTGAAAGCTCTGCCGCTTAAATTGTGTATTGAATGCGCAACAAGTTCTTTTCCGGTTCCAGTCTCCCCAAGGAGCAATACGGTAGAATTGGTAGCTGCCGCCAGTTCTATCTGATGCTTTAGATCCTTTATTGCTTTGGATGACCCTATAATATTATCGATGGAGTATTTAGTACTCTGGAATTTTCTCACCTGTTCACGATAATAATCCATTTCATCCTGCAGACTTTTATTGTACTTTATGAAAATGTCATCCAGACTTCTGATGTCTTGTATCATATCATATTCCAGCACCCCAACGATTTCACCCTCTTTTCTCAGTTGGACCTGTGTGCTGACACTCATTCTGCCATCCTGAAAATAAAAGCATGTATTGAATTTGTTTTGCCCGCTCAGCAGATCCTGCATACACGAAGTCGGGAACACTTCCGTCACATATTTCCCCATAGATTTCTGTCTGTCGACTTTTATATAATCAGCACATTGTTCATTAATAAAAATGACGTTGCCCTTTTCGTTTATTACCATCAGTCCCGGAATGGCATCCAGAAAAAGTTTGTAGTCTTTCCTCGTCTCCATATTGGTAGGCCTCCCTTTTCTAATACAAAATGCTTAGATGCTATTGTAACATGTTTTTTATCGTATTTTCCATATGACTTGTTTTTTGTCTTACAAATACGCCCGGCCTATTCATTCCATGTTATATTCCAAAACGATCCCCCTTACATTATATGTATTCAAATATTTGCATTTTATGATATAATAACTACATCTAAATATTGCGGAAAAAGGAGGGCGACATGATAGCTCTGGGGGAATTGCGCAAACTGCTTGACAGACTGCCTTATGGTGCAGGTCTGTTTACAAGCGAAGGTGAAGGGGCCTTCAAATATTTCAACGATAACTACTATCGTCTTACGGGGTACAGCAGGGGAGAATATGCAGCGCTTGACGGCGATGACATAAACAAGCTTATCTATCCTCCCGACATTTCAAAGATATCTGATATGGCCGAACTGCTCAGACATGAAGACCATGCAGTGTCCGACTGTCGTATAATACAAAAAAACGGCCGTATCAACCGTATCAGCATCGATGCATCCAGGATCGAACTCAAAGAATACCCTGTGCTGCTGATTTGTTTTCGTGCTGTCACAGAAGAAACATGCTCGCAAACTTTGACCGACCATCTTGCCCTGGAGCAGGAGCGGTACAGACTCATTCTTGAACGAGCCCATGCCTTGATAATAGAATTGAATTGCGTAACAGGAGAATTCTACACATCTGAATCTTTTAACGATTACGCCATGGCAGATATCGACAGTGATGTTCTGTTCAGCGGTCAGGCCGCGCAAGACACTGTCCACCCTGATGATGTCCATATCCTTCGATCGTTTTTCGATTCCAAACTGGAGCCCGACAAAAACTCCGACTGCCTGCTGCGTTTAAAAATGAAAGACGGCAGCTATCGATGGAGCAGGATGTTCGGCACACTTACAAAGGACAGTGACGGAAATCCCCTGCGCGCTATTGCCGCAATCATGGAAGTCAACAACACCACGGAGTCTTCTGTGATAATCAAAAACCTGGTAGAGGCAATGCCGGGGGGCATTGCAGTATTCAAAGCTCCGCCGCATACTGAATGCATGTACATAAACGATGCCATACTCGACATGATCGACTACACCAGAGATGAGCTGATGGATCTGATCAATAAGAATGGGGATCTGCGCAGCATGGTATACCCGGAAGACAGAGCCGTTTTTGATGTTGAGATTTCTGAACAGGCCAAGAACGGCGCGCCGATCAACTGCGATTTGCGCTACTATACCGGCACCGGTAAACACATCGAATGGATCCACATTTCCGCCGTCAGGATACGCGAGAATATGGATAATCCTTTGTATTACTGTATCCTTTCCCGGCCTTCCGAGGAGAGTAAAATATTCCGGCAGATATCACACGACTCTGTGGTAGCTGAGCTGGCTCTTGAATATCCTTCCGGCAAAGTCCTCTACGGGAACCGGGCATTCAGAGATCTGGCAGGCATACCGGAACATATCAGCCTGACAGGGTATGAACTGAAAGGTCTGATGGATCGCCGCGACTATAATGACATAACGGCATGCTCAAATGCCATTCAGAAAAAAGGTTCCATAGACACTATGCTCACAACAAGCAGCGGCAAAACTCTTCAGCTGCAGGGTCGTACTATGGACTGGGTGGGCAAAAACACCAGCCTCTTCTATTTTTCCGACCAGACGGCAGTCCAGCAGCACAATGAATGGCTGATCAATATCATAAACAGCGTCCCTGTCGGGATGGGCATTTACGAAATCCACTCTGACCGGATACAACAGCTGTATCTCAATGACAGCTTTTACAAAATGCTGGGCGACACCCGTGAGAACAGATCTAAATTCTTTGACTACAGCTACCTGGACGCTATACACCCGGAAGATGTTCACCTGTTCAACGAATCTATCAGCAGCATGATCGCAGGCGCAGATCACTCCGATATTACTTATCGTGTGATAAACGGAGAAGGCAAATATATCTGGTTCCACATGGTAGGTAGCGTAAACAGCACAGATGACGACAGACGCATAGTATACTGCAGTTTTTTCGATATAGACAGAGAAATGACTTCTCAGCTCACATTGAGAGAAAGCCGGCAGGTCCTGCACCACGCCATGTCGACAGCAAAAATGTACTCCTTCCGATTCGATGTGAAAAACCACACCCTCTCCTATGAAGAAGACTTTCAGGAGGACTACAATTACGGAAAGCCCGTTGTCTTCGATGTTCCGGATTCCATAATCGCCGAAGGGCGTGTCCATCCCAACAGCGTAGATGATTTCCGCAGTCTTTTCTGCACCGTTGTCCCCGAAGATAAACCTTTGCTGAAAGACATCTTCATCAAAAGATCCGGCCGCGGCAATTACAGGTGGGAGCGTATCATCATGACGCCTTAATTCGACCGCAGCGGAGATCGCATTGTATCCATAGGCCTTGCCCTTGACATCACCGACCAAAAATCCAAAGACATCAAATACAACCATCAGCTGCAGCTGATGGATTCAGCCAACAGCTCGGATCTAATCGCCAAAGTGCTGTATAATCTTACAACAGGCGAAACCGAAGCTTATCTGGGCAAAAGCCCCGATGCGGTCGATAAGGACGATGCAAAATACTATTCCTGCGGCATGAAAGCGACAGCATCTCTTTTTGCCGACAAAAAAGAAGCAGCCGGTTTCGTATCCATGTTCAACAGAGAAGAACTGCTGCATCAATTTTCCATCGGCTGCAATCATTTTTCATATGACTACAAGAGATTCGCCCGTACCGGCGATGTATTCTGGGCCAATACTCAATGTACCTTGTTTTCAGAGCCGGAATCCGATGATGTGATGTGTTTCCTGTACACATACGACATAGATGAACAGAAAACAACCAGCGATATGGTAAACGCCGTCGTTTGGATGGATTATGACTACATAGGTCTTTTGGACTGCCGCAGCAAGCGGTTTTCCATCCGCTCCAAATCATCGGAGGATTCAGGCGAAACGCCTATCCATTCCTATGAAGACTACGATTCCAATATGGCGATGTTCATGCGCAAAAACGTCGTTCCGGAGATGCAGGATGCGGCCATAAATGATATGTGCATATCCAATATAACAGCAGAGCTGAAGAAATCAGGGTCTTTTACATGCTTCCTGCCGCTGCTGCATCCCGGCGGCCGCATCAGCAGGAAAAAGCTGCGTTTCTCTTATCTCGATGAATTCAATGAGAGGGTACTCATCACACAGCTGGATATTACTGACGTATACCTGCAGGAACAGGAAAGAGTCAAAGAACTCAATGACGCAGCCAAGGCGTTAGAAAAGGCAAACAACGCCAAAACAGATTTTCTGTCCCGCATGAGTCACGATTTGCGTACTCCTATGAACGCCATCGTCGGGCTGTCAGAGCTGGCCATAAACAACGTTTATGATGAAGCCACGATGTCAGAATATATTTCGGATATCAATTCGGCGGGGAAATTTCTACTGGGTCTGGTAAACGACTGCCTCGACACAGAAAAGCTGGCCGCAGGAAAGATGGTTCTGGCTCCCGAGCCGTATCCTTATTCCCGCTTCCATGCCAATCTTAAAACCATGATAGAACCTTTATGCAAAAAGAAAAACATAGAATTTCATTTCGTCGACAGCAAACATCAGCCTTTGGTATATATGGATCCTGTCCGAATGGAGCAGATCTTCATGAACCTGCTGACCAATGCAGTAAAATTCACTCCTGAAGGAGGCAAAGTAGAATTCAACATAAATTCCGGAGGTAATACAGCAGATATCATTCACTGTGATTTTATCGTCAAAGACAACGGTGTTGGTATAAGCGAAGAATTCCAGCAGCGTATGTTCGAGCCTTTTGAACAGGAAGAGGGCTCATATGCATCCGGCTCTCAGGGCACAGGGCTTGGGCTTTCCATAGTCAAAAGTCTTGTAGATCTCATGGGCGGCACCATAGATGTGATCAGCAAAAAAGGCGTTGGCAGCCGGTTTACTGTCCATTTGGATATGCCGGTATCCAATGAAGCCGAAGCGGAAATGTACAACTATCCCGACAACGATGATGGCCATTCTCTGTCCGGCAGACGCATCCTTCTTGCCGAAGATCATCCTCTCAATGCAAAAATAGCCGTCAATCTTCTGGAATCACGCAGCGTAAAAGTATACTGCGCATCAAACGGAAAAGAATGTCTGGATATGTTTGCCGGATCCGCACCCGGTTATTATGATGCAATACTGATGGATATACGAATGCCTGTAATGGATGGGCTCACAGCTGCCGCTTCTATCCGCAGCCTGGACAGAAAAGATGCTGCGTACGTCCCGATCATTGCCATGACTGCAAATGCATTCGATGAAGATGTGAAAGCCACAAGAGATGCGGGCATGAACCAGCACCTGTCCAAACCCATACATCCTGTGAAACTGTATATGTCACTTGAATACTGGATAGAAAAATACAGAGGCTGAGGCCTCTGTATTTTCGTTTTTACGACAGCGGCGATATGAACCGGCAGATGGATTCTTTGAAGTACTGCCATCTCCCTCTTTTCATGAATTCATCATATATGATCTCATCGCAGTCATCGATGTCATTCATGAAAGTATCTCTGCATGTCACAGCGAAATCCCGATCGTAAACCAGAGTGTTTACTTCCCAGTCCAATTTGAAACTTCGAATGTCCAGATTGGTGGTCCCGACTGTGGCTATGAAATTGTCCGTTACCATAGTCTTCGAGTGGATAAAGCCTCTGTATTTATATATCTTTACTCCTGCTTCCAGCAGTTCTTCCACATAGGACATAGCCACATTATACACGGCCTTTTTGTCCGCTATGCCTGGGATCATCATTCTCACATCGACTCCCGACTGCGCCGCCAGTCTGATGGAATCCAGCAAAGTCTGGTCCGGTACGAAGTAAGGCGATTGTATATAAAGATATTTCTTTGCAGAATTGCATATCTTCACATAGTTGTCCTTATGTACCTGATATTTGGCATCGGGCCCGCACTGGATTATCTGCACTCCCATGTTGCCTTCTCCCGTCAGTTTTGGCGGGAAAAATTTATCTTCCCTGTCACGAAACTCTTCCAAATATGTACTATTTCTGTATTTTCGATTTTGCTTTGAGCAGAACGTCCAGTCCTTGAAAAACAGCAGCTGCAGCTCCCATACGGCTCTTCCCGTCACACGTACAGATGTATCTCTCCACGGCGATATCTTCGGATATTTCCCCAGATAGTCGTCGCCTACATTGATGCCTCCGGTGTAGCCTACCCTTCCGTCAATGACCACCATCTTCCTGTGAAGACGATAATTGGCCTGCAGTATGGTTTTCAGCATGGATGGCAGGAATCTCTGCACATGTCCGCCTGCCTTTTCCAGCTCTGCAAAATCTCCGATCTTTGTTTTCAGGCAGCCCAGTCCGTCATAAAGGAGACGTACCTCCACGCCTTCTTTTGCTTTCTTTATGAGGAGCCGTGTGAACTGCCTGCCTATCTCATCCTTTGTCTTGTAGATGAAGTACATTACATTGATATTGTGCTCGGCTTTTTCGATTTCCTCGAACATCCGCGGGAACTTGCCCTGTCCGTTGATCAGCAGCTGCACATCATTGTCTTCTGTATATATGGCCTTTGCATTCTCCACATTGGCTAGTATCATATCTTTGTAATTGGCCGTGTACGGATCCACGAAAGCTTCCCGCCCGGATTCCAGTTCCCTGGCGGCTTCATGGACAGCCATCTCATACTCTTCTTCCGCTTCGGCGAGAGAATATTTTTTTGTCATCAGTTCCAGTTTCTTTGTACTGCCCAGGAAAAAGTAAAAAAGAAATCCTATGATTGGGAGGAACACCAAAAGGAGCAGCCACGCGAAGGTGGTGCTCATGTCCTTCCTGCTGAAAAATATTATTATTATAATAGTGATAAAATTGATGAGGTACAGTATTCCCATCCCCACTGCGCCGGTAGATATCATTTAGTCTCCCCTCTATTTCAGTCTTTTGATGCCTGCCTTTGTAGTCGGTGATTCCTTCTCTGCGGCTTTTTTCTTTGCAGTCTCTTTTTCTGCTTCCCTTCTGGCCGCATCCTTTTTCATTTTCTGTCTTTCCAGCTTTCTCGCTTCCTTTTCGGCTTCCTCGTCAAGGCCTTCCTGCACCATTGCGATTTTCTTTTCGTATTTCTGTATATTCTCTTTGTCGTTCTGCTGTCTGTAAATGTCCAGCAGTTCTTCCATGGTTTCAATATGTGACGCATTGAGAGACAGGGCGTGTTTGAATCTTGTCACTGCATCAGGCGTCCTTCCTGTCCTTGCATATCCCAGACCGACATAGTAGTGGAGAGGCCACCAGTCATTGTACTTTCCGCTCAGAAACGGTTCCAGTTCCGAAAGCCCTTTTTCGAACCGTCCCGTCACGATGTCGTTGCAGCCTGCTTCTATTGCCACAGGCTCTTTGATCTGCGTGAGGCGTTTTCTGATCTCCCTTCTGTCCTTGCCGTTGCGCGTGAATGTAGTGAACCACTTCCATGCGATCTCCGCCTTGGCGTAAAGGCCGATGTTCAAATAAGCATATCCCAGATAATAATACCCCTGCGCAAATCTGGGATGAGTTTCTGTCAGCAGCTCAAACCAGTCCAGGGCTTCCGCTTTGAATCTGCCCACGTATTCCTGGTCCGATGCGGCAAGATACATGGATCTGCACACTCTGGCATATGAATACATGCCGTGGAGATAGTCGTACTGCATGCACAGAGAAGCTCTGAAATGGATGCAGGCATTGTCGAAATCATCTCTCTCAGCTGCATCTCTTCCTTCCTTCAGCATGCCCTCGTATATCTTATGATTGAATATCTTGTCCAGATATTCCACATATTTTTTCGTGTATTTGAATTTCGGATCGCACCCCATGACCCACGCCATGTTTTCTGCTATGTGGGTCGCCGGCAGTCCATTTCCGCCGTCAAATGCTTTGATGTCTCTTTTCCTCAGCGGCACGGGAACTCCCCGCATGATCTCGCCGCCCTTTGTTTTTTCTATAAAGTCATCAGAGAATTCCACAAAAACGAATTTATCCAGATACTTTTTGAAATACCTGCCTATCCGGTCTTCCCTTATCTGTATGTCCGATTCTTCTCTCGGCCTTGTAACAGTTCTGGTTATACCCATCCTTTGACCCAGTGTCAAACGTTTTTCTTCTGCCATGAGATCCCTTTCCGCTTACAGCATTCTGAACCGCTCATCTTTGAGCAGGTTTGTATTTTCCATCGCCCTGCGCAGCTGGCCGATCATCATTTCCTTATCCGCCGGCAGGTCTCCCCTCAGGGAAACATAATTCGATGCATGATTGCTCCTGAATACGCATTTCTTCTTTACATCTATGTTCTTCAGCATCAGGAGAGTCTCTGCTACTACTTCTTCAGCACTGAGCAGCTGGAATTTACCGCTCTGCACATCATCTCGCAGTTCCGCACCCGGCTCCAGCATCAATGTCAGCAATCCAACATAAGAAGGTTCCATTTCCGATATCATCGTTCCGCTCTCTCTTGCGTGCTCTTCCCAGTCCGGTCTTCCGCCCAGTCCTGAAATGAAAGTGACGCTGGCTGCGATCCCCGCAGCTTCGATCTTTTTCACAGCTTCGATTATCTCGGCCCTGGTCGCTCCCTTGCAGATATCCTTCAGTACTTTGTCGCTGCCGCTTTCCGCTCCGATGTATATTATCTGCAGTCCGGCTTTCTTCAGTTCCTTCAGTTCATCCAACGTTTTTCTCAGTACATCCTGAGGGGATCCGTATACTCCCAGACGCTCGCATTCCGGAAAATCTTCTTCTATCTTTTCCAGTATAGTCAGCAGTTTGTCGTTGCTCAGGCACAGCGCATCGCCGTCGCACAGGAACATTTTGTCCACACGGCGGTAAGCCTGTCTGGCCATGCGAAGATCTTCCATCACTTCGTCCATATCCCTGACTCTGAACTTTTTATCTTTGAACATGCTGCAGAAGGTACACTTGTTGTGAGCGCATCCTATGGTCACCTGCAGCAGATAGCTTCTCGCCTCGCTGGGCGGTCTGTATATATTTCCTTCGTATCTCATTACATTCTCTCCGGTGCTTCCATGCCAAGGAGGGCCAGTCCGTTTTTGATAGCTGCCTTGGCTGCGATAACTAACGCAAGCTTTGCCTTCTTTTCGTTTTCATCATCGACAAGTATGTGTTCGTTGTGATAAAAACGGTTAAAGCTCTGAGCGATATTTATTATGTGTCTTGTTACAACTGACGGTTCGTATTTTTCTCCCGCGTCTCTGATGACCTCAGGCATAGCGTAGATCAGTTTGATCAGTTCATATGCACTGTCGGACACGATGTAAGACGTGTCGATACCGCCTGCGGCCGCCTCTGCAGCTGCCTTGTCCCCCGCCTTTCGAAGAACGCTGGCTGCGCGTGCATGTGTATACTGTACGTACGGTCCGGTCTCGCCTTCGAAGTTCAGGACCCTGTCCCAACTGAACACATAGTCCTTGATCCTGTTGTTTGAAAGCTCCTGGAACATTACGGCTCCAATGCCCACCTGTTTTGCGATTTCCTCTGTATTATCTGTGGCTACGCCCTTTTCTTCTATTATTTCCTTTGTCTTTTCTACGGCTCTGTTGAGCACGTCTTCCAGGAAAACCACTCTGCCGTGTCTTGTGGACATAGTCCCATCTTCCAGACTGACAAGTCCGAACGGCACATGGACACAATCCTTTGCCCAGTTGTATCCCATCAGTTCCAGTATCTTGATCCACTGCTGGAAATGCAGGTTCTGCCCCGACGACACCACATATATGTTTTTATAGAAATCGTAATGCTCTTTCCTGTATACGGCTGCCGCTATATCTCTCGTGATGTACAGAGTAGAGCCGTCGGATTTGGTTATCAATGCCGGCGACATACCGTACTCTTCCAGATCCACGATCTGGGCACCTTCTGATTTTTTCAGAAGTCCCTTGTTCTCCAGTTCTTTTACGAACCTCGGCATCTTATCTGAATAAAAGCTTTCGCCTGCATATGAATCAAATTCGATTCCCAGCATCTCATATACTGTAGTGAATTCTTTCAGTGATTCATCTCTGAACCACTGCCACAGTTCCACTTCTTCCGGCTGGCCCTTTTCCAGCTTTGCAAAGATATCTCTCGCTTCCTGGTCCAGGGACGGATCATTTTCGGCTTCCTCATGGAATTTGGTGTAGTATTTCAGCAGAGTCTTGATAGGGGATCTCACCACATCTTCTTTGCTGCCCCAATGACGGTAAGCACATATCATCTTGCCGAACTGGGTCCCGTAATCTCCCAGATGATTTATCCTTTCCACATCATATCCCAGCGCGTCATATATCTTATATATGGAATTCCCGATAACGGTGCTCCTGATGTGACCGATATGGAACGGCTTTGCAATATTCGGAGATGAAAATTCTACGATGACCTTCCTTCCCTGTCCCACATTGCTCTTCCCGTATGCATCCGGATCCGAAATCACTTCACTGATAAGATCTGCGGCAAATGCATCCCTGCTGATGTACATGTTCACATAAGCGTTGACCTGCTCCACCTTCCCGAACATAGGATCTCCTTCTATCTTCGCGGCCAGATCTTTTGCTATGAGAGGCGGCGCCTTTCTCAGCACCTTTGCCAGTCTAAAGCAGGGGAATGCGTAGTCTCCCATTTTTTCATCTGTGGGTATCTCTATCATTTCCACTATTTCTTTCTTTTCGAGTCCCTCTATGTGAGCCCCCAGAAGATCCGCTATTTTTTCCTTGTAATCGATCATTTATATTTCTCCTTTACGGTTATTATTTTTTCAGCTTTACGATGGTGACTCCGTCACCGCCTTCATTGTACCCGCCTTTTCTGTATTCATCAACATATTTATTGTCCTTCAGCAGTCTGCGGATACCCTTCTGGAGCACGCCTTCGCCGCGGCCGTGTATGATGGTCACCTCTGAAAGCCCTGCCATTATTGCATCATCTATGTAGTTTGCCACGTTGTCCGATGCTTCATCCAGATTCTGTCCCCGAACGTCTGTCTGCGGGGATACGGACTGAGCCTTGGCCTTGTACAGACCTGCATACGAAGCCCGTCCGGACTTCTGTTTTTCTCTTATCTTTTTCTGTCTGCCTTCTGCAATCAGTTTCAGATCGTCCACATGAGCACGTATCTTCAGCATGCCCACCTGTACCTGCAGTTCGCCTTTGTCGTCAGGCAGTGAAGCTATCTCTCCGTTCTGCCCCAGCGTCAACACCTTTACCCTGTCGCCTAGCTTTACATCGTTTACATCTATTGGCTTGTCGTTTACTTCCTTTATGAACGTCTCTCTGTATCTTCCCGCAGCATCCTTTATCTTTCTTCTGCTCCGGTCGAATCTCTTGTTCCGTTCTCCCAGGGATTCGATCTTTGCCAGTTCCTTCAGTTCTGTCTGCACTTCTTTGCTGACGTCTTTTGCTTCGGCAATGATATCCCGCGCCTTTTCCTTTGCATCATTGAGCATCTGTTCTTTTTCCTGCTCTGCTCTTTTTGCCGCCTGTTCAAAAGAGTCCTTCTGCCTTTTCATATCCATGCTCATGGCAATGGCACGGTCTCTTTCCTCTTCGGCTGCTTTTTTGTCTCTCTCGATGCTGCTGATCACATCTTCAAATTCCAGATCGGAATCCTGTATCAGTTCACGGGCTCTGGCTATCATGTCTTCATCCAGCCCCAGCTTTGCAGATATCTCAAATGCGTTGGATTTTCCCGGTATGCCTATAGTCAGCCTGTATGTCGGACTGAGAGTTTCCACATTGAATTCCATACTGGCATTCTCCACGCCGTCTGTGGACAGAGCGTATTTTTTCAGTTCGTTATAGTGAGTTGTGGCCAGCACCAGAGCGCCTTTCGACGCCAGCTTTTCCAGTATTGAAATGGCCAGTGCAGCGCCTTCGGTCGGGTCTGTCCCTGCGCCCAGTTCGTCTATCAGGACCAGAGATCCGCTCCCGGCTCTTTCTACGATATCGACTATATTGTTCATATGGGATGAAAATGTAGAAAGGCTCTGTTCTATACTCTGCTCATCGCCGATGTCGGCGAAAATGTCATTGAACACGGGTATCCTGCTGGTCCCTGCTGCCGGGATATGCAGTCCGGTCTGTGCCATCATGGACAGCAGCCCGCATGTCTTCAGGGTGACTGTCTTTCCTCCGGTATTGGGTCCGGTTATTATCAGCGACGAATAATCCTCGCCGGCTTTTATGTCCACCGGCACTACCTTTTTCGGATCTATGAGAGGATGTCTTGCTTCCCTCAGATCCAGCACGCCGTCTTCATCCATCGTCGGACATTCCGCCTTCTGTATCTGCGCCAGCTTTCCCCTGGCGTTGATCAGGTCCAGCTGCACCAGCAGTTCCTGATTGTTGTTCAGTCCGTCGAAGCACTCAGCCACTCTGCCGGACAGTTCCAGCAGTATTCGGTTTATCTCGGCTTTCTCCGCGGCTTCCAGCTCGCGCAGTTCGTTGTTCAGTTTTACTATGGCCTGAGGCTCTATGAACAGGGTCGCCCCCTTGGCCGACTGATCGTGTACGATCCCGGGGATGCTGTTTTTATGTTCCACCTTCACCGGGATCACGTATCGTCCGTCTCTGACTGTGACGATAGTGTCCTGGAGTATGTCTCTGTTGGCCCTGGAATTAATGATCCTTTCCATGCTGTTTTTCACTGCTTCGTTCTGCCGGACGATGGATCTTCGTATAGTTTTCAGATCCGGGCTGGCGTTGTCGCTCATCTCATCTTCGCTGAGTATGCATCTGTCTATGTCTTCTCCCAGCCCGGGAAAGACAGCCAGGATCTCGGTCATTGCCGTCAGCGCCGGCAGCTCCGGCAGATCCCCTTTCAAATAAGCCGCTGTGTTCTCCGCCGTCCTCATGTTGTAGTGGATCCGGAGAAGCTGCTTCATTGTAAGGGTTCCGCCCTTTGCCGCATAGCGTATCGGATCTCCTATATCGTAAAAATTTCCCAAGGGCAGAGGCCCCTTGAAGACTATCAGTTTCACTGCTTCGTCAGTCTCTTCAAGGGCGTCCCGTATATTTCTGATATCATTAAAAGGTTCCAGCCCGGAAATGACTTTTCTTGTCATCTCCGAGCCGGCCTGCTC
Organism: Eubacteriaceae bacterium; assembly: GCA_034927505.1. Classification (GTDB taxonomy): domain Bacteria; phylum Bacillota; class Clostridia; order Peptostreptococcales; family Anaerovoracaceae; genus RUG100. Next base: position 4,827 of record JAYFPY010000005.1, on the reverse strand, counting down.
TGACAGAGCATCGATTATTTTTTTGTATTCAAGAACTTTAATAGCCTTTTGATTCATCCTGTTCCCTTAATTTTGCTTTCAGTTTTTCCAGTTCGCTTTTCAGCTGTATGTCTTCCATCTGAAGATCGAAGAAATTGTTTTCCAGTTCCTTGTATTTTGCTTCGACTGCCTCTACGGCCTCGGCGGAACCTTTCTGCGCATCTCGTTCCACCTTCTGTCTGGTCCGCATCATTTCTTCCACCTCCCGGTCCTTTTCATTGAGCTGGCTCTGCAGTTCTTCCTTCCGGCGGGTCAGGTTTTTCATCTCGTTCTGAGAATCCTCTTTGTAGGTGACAAAACTCTTTTTTGCTTCTTCCCAGAGCTGTACGTAATGCTGCCCGTCTGTCTCCAGCTGAGCATTGAGCCTCTCCAGTTCATACATCCTGTCCTGCAGTTCGAAAAACTCATCGGCGATGTTCACTGCAGAAAGCACTGCCAGTGAGGAAGTCGGACCGCCTTTTATGCCCTGGGCTATCTCGTTCATCCTGCTGTCCACATGGGCCGCCACCTTCGCTATCTGCTCCGGCGTTTTCCCGCCTATGATAGTGTAGTCCTGCCCGTAAATACTGACATTGACTTTGTTGTTTTCCATAAGGATCACCTCTTACATTTCCCTCAAAACAGCATTGAATTCGTTCTTCAGCGCCTCCAGCACTTTTTCATGGACCGGAACCACTTCTTCGTCTGTCAAAGTCTTGTTCCTGTCTCTGTACGTCAGTGTGAAAGCCACGCTCTTCTTGCCTTCTTCCACCTGTTCGCCTCTGTATATGTCGAAAAGCTTTACATCTTCCAGTATGTTTCCGCCGTTTTCTCTTATTACCTTTTCCATGTCTCCAACCAGGATATCTTCATCAGCAAGAACTGCGATATCTCTTGAAGTAGACGGGTATTTCGGCAGCGGAGTATATGAGATCTCTGTCTTCGCTATGTCCGCTATGGCTCCGAACATCAACTCGCAGCAGCAGCATCTGGCGTCTATGCCGTATGTTTCCGCCACGTCGGGATGCACTTCGCCCATGATGCCCAGCTCAATGCCGTCATCCTGTATATTGGCCGCCAGCTCTTCTATCATCTTTTTCATGGCTGTCAGCTCTTCTTCGGTGCCTTCTATTTTGTTTTCCTGAGCCTTTTTCAGGAAAGCCTCGCCTGCACCTCCGCCGTCTTTGTTCCCGGCTCCGTATACGATCCTGGCACATCTTCCCGGATGATAGACGCCGTATTCTTTTTCGGCTACGAACGAAATATCATCGATGCCCATGACACTGAGCATCTCGGTGACCATACCCTTCAGTGTGAAAAAGTCAGAGTCTCCGCCGTACATTCCGATTGCCATCGCGTCCTGTTCGTCAGGCAGCCCTTCCGGATCCATAATGTTTGCACTGAACGTGTTGCCTATCTCAAACGCCTTTACAGCATCTATGTTCCTCGAGAAATTCCTGCCCAGAGTTTCCAGCATGGCCGGCGTCAGCAGTGTTCTCATAACGGAATTTTCCTGGCCGAGAGGGTTCAGCAGTTTTACGTAATTCCTCTCCCAGGAATCTTCGTCTATCCTGATCTTGTCCGCATCTCCCGGGCTGACGAATGAATAGGTCTGTATCTCGTTTGCACCCATGGCGCACATGCAGTCTCTCGCCATCCTTCGCAGAGTCTCCGCTCTGCCTATGTCTGACTCTTCGTTGCCCTTTGGCAGAGTCACCGGCAGTTTGTCATATCCGTACATCCTGGCGACCTCTTCCACAAAGTCCACCTCGGCCTCAAGATCCAGTCTGACTGTAGGAGGCGTGACTTTCATAACTGTATCGTCGCCTTCAACTTTCATCTCCAGTGACTGGAATATTTTTTTCATGTCCGCAGCCGGGATGTCAGTGCCCAGCATGCTGTTGATCCTTGCCGTCCTTACCTCTACCGTGTGCGGTCTGTTCGGTTCCGGATAAGCATCCACCGTCCCCTCCTGCACAGTTCCGGCTCCCAGCAGTTCTATCAGATGACATACTCTGTCTGCCGCTGTCTGACACAGGTTCGGGTCCACACCTTTTTCAAATCGGGAAGAAGCCTCGGTCCTAAGTCCAAGGTTCTTCGAAGTCAGCCTGATGTTGTCCGGGTCGAAACATGCGGCTTCGATGAGTATAGTGTCCGTATCTTCTTCTATTTCCGAATTCAGACCTCCCATAACTCCCGCAATAGCAATGCCTTTTTTCCCGTCCTTTATTAGGAGCATGTCCTTTGTCAGGCTTCTTTCAGTGCCGTCGAGGGTCGTGAATTTTTCTCCGTTCTCTGCAGTCTCGACTACTATTTTATTTCCTTCCAGCTGTCTTATATCGAATGCGTGGAGAGGCTCGCCGTATTCCAGCATTACGAAATTGGTTATGTCTACAATATTGTTTATAGGTCTCATACCGGCATACATAAGTCTTTTCTGCAGCCACCACGGCGACTGGCCGATCTTTACATCTGTCACTATGCGTGCTGCATATCTCCTGCAGTATTCCGGAGCTTTTATTTCTACGCTGACGAAATCAGAAGCCTTATTATCACCTTTGCATTCGCAGTCCGTGTCCGGATATTCCATGTTTTCATCAAAAGTTGCCGCCGCTTCTCTTGCCATCCCCGTCATGGAAAGGCAGTCCGGTCTGTTGGGCGTTATTTCGAAATCCACTACTGCGTTTTTCAGTCCCATGGCCTCTTCTACCGGTGCTCCGGTCTCGGCTTCTTCGGGCAGTATCCAGATGCCTTCTCTGTGGAACACAGGAACTACCTTGTCGTCGAATCCCAGTTCGCCGGCCGAGCATATCATGCCAAAAGATTCCACGCCGCGAAGTTTTCCTTTTTTGATCTTCACTCCGCCTTCCTGTTTCGGCTGGCCGTGGAGCGGGCCCGGCACTCTGCTGCCGTGAAGGGCCACCGGCACCTTGATGCCTTCGCTCACGTTGGGAGCTCCGCAGACGATCTGCAGCGGTTCTGATCCTCCCACATCCACCATGCATACGGACAACTTGTCCGCATCCGGATGCTTTTCTCTTTTTATCACTTTTCCTACAATGACTTTATCGAAGTTTTCTCCGAAGTATTCTACGGTCTCCAGATTGGAACCGGACATTATCATTTTGTCGCAGAACTCGTCTACGCCCGCTTTAATTTTTGTATAATCATTTAGCCATTCTATTGGTACTAACATTCAGGACCTCCTACTTGAACTGGTTGATGAAGCGCATATCGTTTTCGTAGAACAGTCTGATGTCATCAACTCCGTATTTTAGCATCGCTATTCTTTCAACTCCCATTCCGAAAGCAAATCCGGTGTACTTTTCAGGATCGATCCCGCCGACCTTGAGCACGTTGGGATGTACCATGCCGCAGCCAAGGATCTCTATCCATCCGCTGCCCTTGCATACCCGGCATCCTTTTCCGCCGCACTTGAAGCAGGATACATCCATCTCTGCGCTTGGTTCAGTGAACGGGAAGTGATGAGGCCTGAATTTTGTTCTTGTCTCTGTGCCGAACAGTTTTTTTGCCATGCTGTCCAGAGTTCCCTTCAGATCTGCCATTGTGATCCCTTCGTCTACGATCAGGCCTTCCATCTGGTGGAACATAGGGGAATGAGTTGCATCCGGCGTATCGCACCTGAAACATCTTCCAGGCGATATTATCTTGATCGGAGGCTCCTGCGACAGCAGCGTCCTGATCTGTACCGATGATGTGTGAGGTCTGAGCACAGTGTCCTTTGAAATATAGAAAGTATCCGTTACATCTCTGCTGGGATGGTTTTTCGGCGAGTTCAAAGCGTCGAAAGCGTTGAACACAGTCTCCACCTGCGGACCTTCTGCAATGGAATATCCCATAGATGTGAAGATCTTCGACAGTTCTTCTATGGTTATGGTGATCGGGTGTTTTACGCCTATGTTAAAATCTTTTCCCGGTTCTGTAACGTCTATTGCTTCGACTGCGAACCTGGCCTTTTTGGCGGCCTCTTTCATTTCTGCGAATTTATTGTTGATCAGTTTTTCGATCTCGGCACGAGCCTTGTTAGCTGCCGGTCCGATCTCTTTCTTTTCTTCTTTTGCCAGCTTGCCCATGGATTTGAATATATCGGTCATCTGACCTTTCTTGCCCAGCATGCTGACTCTTACTTTTTCCAGATCCTCCATGGCAGATGAATTTGCTATCTGCTCCTTGGCGTCCTGAAGGATCTTGCTGATTTGTTCCTGCATTTTTTTAACCTTTCTTTATCGATTGATACATGAGTATCCCTGCAGCCACAGCCGCATTGAGAGACTCCGTTTTTCCCTTCATGGGTATTTTTATTTTCAAATGGGATCCCCGGATAAAATCTTCGGATATCCCGTTTCCTTCATTTCCTATGACCAGTGCGATGTTATTTTCAAGATCCGCATCGTAATAGTACGTGTCCGCATCAAGAGCAGTGGCCACTATGGTCTTCCCCATCTCTTCGAGGAGTCTCATAGTCTCTTCTGCATCCGCCGTATGTATGAACGGCATCCGCAGCATGGCGCCGGCAGCTGCTCTAACTACTTTTGGAGAATATACGTCGGCTGTTCCCCTGACGGTTATTATCCCTTCGTATCCTGCAGCTTCGGCGGTCCTTATGATGGTGCCTATGTTTCCGGGATCCTGCAGCCTGTCCAGTACGACCAGGTTCCCTGCGTCCCCGGGAAGCTCCCAACATTCCTGTTTTGATGTTATCGCCGCTATTCCCTGACTGGTCTCTGTTCGGGCAATCTTATCGAAAAGACTGCCCTTCATAAAGACTGTATTCGCCCGGGAAAAAAC